>CAZEOP010000423.1:0-1033 GCA_964513715.1 uncultured Gordonia sp. | reverse complement strand
CGGTTGGTATCGGTAACTGAGTAATCTCACAGAAAGTGATGATGTCGCTGTCGCCAACTTCAGCTTGACCTTTTTCTTCGTCTTTACTTCCACTTAACTTACCTTCTACTTTACCCGGAGTTTGCCCGGAATTTTCCGGACTTTCCCCGTCTTTTTCCGGAGTAGGTTCGGGTAATTCCGGCTCAGGCGTTGCTGGGTTGCGCGGTATTGAACTCTTAGCCTCCTTGTCGTATCGCAACCCGACTTGATGCTTTGTAAAGTTAGGAAACTCGATATACATATCATCTTCAACCTGATACCAGTTGATAAGACCTGTATCATTCCATTCCCTGATGTACCCCTCAACTTCGTCAATAGTTACTTCTGGTCGGCGCGGGAATATGATAGAGCGCACAACAGCCGGATCACCGTAAGTCCTGCCATTCACGTCCGCGTGCGTCAATAACCAGGTGAACCCCAGCATTGACCAGGGCGATGAAAGGCTATTCACCTTCTTGTCAATTGTGATCTCTTTTGAGATAAATCTACCTCGCGCCATGTTTTGCCTCCCTCACACTAACCAGCTTGTCGTTTTCATAAGTCCAAATAAGCTGTGGATGTAATTTTGCCAATTCTCTATGTTCGTCAGCGGATTTTTTCTTATGGCACTCATAACAAACCACCTGAAGATTATCTACCTCATCAGTCCCCCCATTCCAAAGTGGAATTATGTGGTCAATTTCTGTGTGATCTGAAACCTTGCCACAAATAGCGCATGTATTTTCAAAAACAGATTTCATCAATTCTTTCGTTCTTTGGTCGAGCGATCTTCTTATGTTTCTTTTTGCCATGTCACACTCCCTTAAAGCCGTCAGGCCACCCTACGCGCCAATGTTCCCGTCACAGGTAGTTGGAAAGCGTAAGATGGCCTGAGAGCCACAAAACTATGAGGTTGTGTGTTGGGCTTGTCCATAAAGGACAATTTCCAACCACCTGTGACAAGGCAAATACTACCACAAGGCGTGCTACGAGTCAAGGTCAAAACAGCCTCCCC
>CAZEOP010000422.1:0-1035 GCA_964513715.1 uncultured Gordonia sp. | reverse complement strand
ACATATATGTTATGGTTCATTTATTGGACCATTACATATATGCTTTCGGTATTAGAGCGGTTCTTAGCATAATGCCCAACGTTTTACAATAAGGCCAGTATGGGATTGCGGGCTTCGTTCCTATCAAACTACACCGAAGTTTATGCGGAGCAGAATCCCCGAATACCAAGAAATCCCTTATTGATCGCTACACTTTGTTATAGCCAGTTTTCACGTAATTGTTAGTTTAATTCTCTTTGATTTGCAGATATGAATTACGTCCAATGGTCAGGTAATAAGCGACTAATAGCAATATTGGTGCTATAATCACTAAAAGAATGTTAGTAAATTGACTGTCAACAAACATTTTCAAAATAAAATATAAGATCATGAGTCCTGCAAAACCAGGCATTAAATAATTTCCATATCTAAAACTTGAAATTGTCACTGTTTTTATCTCATTCTCATTAATCTGACAAGTTAAGTCTTTGCTCCCACACCAGTCAATTTTTGCTCTAACCGTGTGTTTTCCTGACGGAACGTCAAATTCTTTGGTTTCTCCATTTAAGATTGTCCCAATTTTATTATTGTCCAAATAGACACCAATTTGTCGGGCTCTATTATTCCATTCATTTGTCCGTTTAATCTTTATTTTGGCCATATCATTAAGGTTTGTCTGTTTTAAAAATTACCTACAACGTTTCGGCAGCTATGCCAAGTGCGGGAATAAATTGTTGCTTAGCTGTCAACCAACACAAAAGTATGTAAAAATTTGAAATATTTCAACGAACACGGAAATAGCGTTTGTTAGCGGCTTGTATTTTTTCTTGTCCAACTATTTTTTTATTCCCTATCAAACTGTTTATTATCATTCTTGTCTTTATCAAGTTGTTTGGCATTTTTACTTGTCACAACTTTTTTGCCCGTTTTTTCTTCTATTTCACGTCTTGTGTTTCCTGCAATTGTCCCGCCTTGTTTGGCAACCCTTCTGCTATCGTTAAATGTCTTAACCCCCTATAAGTTAGACATATTTTTCAAAAGAGTTTAGGTTTTTAG
>CAZEOP010000421.1:0-1037 GCA_964513715.1 uncultured Gordonia sp. | reverse complement strand
CTGATCGACACCGCCACCCTCACCGGCGCCCAGATGGTGGCGCTGGGCACCCGCACACCCGGCGTGCTGGGCACCGACGAATTCCGCGATCGAGTCGCGGCGATCTCCCAGCGCATCGGCGAGAACGGCTGGGCCATGCCGATGCCGGCCGAGCTGCGCGCGGACCTGAACTCGCGGGTGGCCGATCTGGCGAACGTGACCAACCACCGCTGGGGCGGAATGCTCTCGGCCGCAATGTTTTTGCGTGAATTCGTGGGCGACGGCATCGGCTGGGCACACCTCGACGTGGCCGGCCCGGCATTCAACTCCGGCGGCCCGTGGGGCTACACCGGCAAGGGAGGAACCGGCGTGCCGGTGCGCACCCTGATCGCCGTGCTGGAGGACATCGCGGCAGCCGGCTGACACCGCACCCCCGGACCTACTCGCGGGTACACCGGACTGTCCTGAAGCGGCGACCGCCAGAGGGTAGGGTTTGCGGCAGCGATCGTCACACGTCCACGAGTTTCATATAGGAGCAATTCGCATGGCCTTCTCCGTCGAGATGCCCGCACTGGGTGAGAGTGTCACCGAAGGGACCGTCACCCAGTGGCTCAAGGCCGAAGGCGACACCGTCGCCGTCGACGAGCCGCTGCTGGAGGTCTCCACCGACAAGGTCGATACCGAGATCCCCTCGCCGGTGGCCGGCGTGCTGATCAAGATCGTCGCCCACGAGGACGATGTCGTCGAGGTCGGCGGCCAGCTCGGTCTGATCGGTGAGGCCGGCGAGGCCGCGGGCGACGACGCGGCCCCGGCCGCCGCCGAGCCTGCCGCACCCGAGCCTGCCGCCCCGGCACCGGCGGAGCCCGCCGCCGAGCCCGAGCCCGCGGCGCCGGCCGCACCCGCCGCGTCGGGTGCCGGCAACGACGTGACGATGCCCGAGCTCGGTGAGTCGGTCACCGAGGGCACCGTGACCCAGTGGCTCAAGGCGGTCGGCGACACCGTGGCCCTCGCCGAGCCGCTCGTCGAGGTCTCCACCGACAAGGTCGACACCGAGATCC
>CAZEOP010000420.1:0-1054 GCA_964513715.1 uncultured Gordonia sp. | reverse complement strand
AGGTTGAAATTTTAGAGAAAATTTTGTATAATTTCTACATATCATGGAGGGCAAAATGGTCAAATTTTCAAAAGCGGGAAATGTTTTAATTGTATTCTTATTTGTTATAACGCTGGTGTTTTCTGCTGTCTGGACCAGCCCGGCACACGCTCAAACCCCAATTGCGGAATTATCAATATTTCCTGAGGTTTCCTCTGCTACCACCACGGCAGGCTGCAATACCCAGGATATTTTTGTTCGGGTCTCAAATGTGGAAAATTTGCAGGCATATCAAGTCACAGTAAAATGGACTTCGGATATACCTAATGCAATTTATGTCACAAGCATCACTGATGCAGGGTTTATGCAAAATGCAACTAATATCATACCGCCAACCATAGATAACACAACCAACACCGCTGCGATATACCAGACTCAACTGGCTGGTACGCCAAATACTGGAACGGGAAATCTTGTCCGCATAAGGTTTATAACACTCGTTCCGGGGGCGACTGTCGATTTCACCATCTCGCCGCCTCCCGATACTGATCTGGCTTTGCCTTGGTCCGCACCAAAGATTCCGCACACCCGCAAGGGCGGCAGGGTGATCACCACAGGTACCGGTACCTGTTCTACCGACACTCAATTATTTTTTAAAGCCTCACCGGCACGGGCGTGCGTTGGCGATACGATTACCATGGATGTGTGGGTGGCGAATGTGATAAACCTTTGGGGTTACACAATTAACGTCGTGTCTGATAATCCGTCAGCGATTGCCATGACCGCTGTAACCAACGCTGATTTTTTGGATCCGGGTTTTACGGTTCCAGTGCTTACATCCCCCGGGCAAATCATCAATGCTATGACGCAGTTAGCGCCATCAACCCCAAAAACTGGTGATGGCAGCCTCGTTCGCATTACCATGAACGTCTTGCAAGCCAACAAGACGGTCAATTTCAACTTTACCATGGCCGGTACCAATCATACCGCACTTTCAAACAGCGATATTGAATATATACTCTTCACCCCCATCTCGGGCGTGATCTACACTGATGACTGCGCTGTACCGACGTCA
>CAZEOP010000419.1:0-1060 GCA_964513715.1 uncultured Gordonia sp. | reverse complement strand
TGGCATCAATGGACCCAGATGGCAATTCTTTCATCTCCTCCAGGCAGTCGCCCTGTATGATCACATCTATTGGCGTGGTTCCGGTCATTGCCCCGCCTCCTCTTCATCTATGATGCAATCGTCGTTTGGGTTGACTTCCTCCTCCGACTGTTCGCAGTAATACCGATCACCGCGAACCAGCAACAGCGGACAATGCCCGCAGATCATTGGCCCGCCTCCTCCAGCATGGCAACAAGGACTGATTCGTCTTTTGTTATTTTTTCCACATCATAACACGGCGCGTCATCCTCTTTCAGGAATGTCAGCATCCTCTTGCAGTGCAATATCGCCGCCTTCCGCTCATCCGTGATCTGCCAGGATCGTGGGGCAGCATCCGGCCCGATCTTGCCCTCTGCCTGGAGTTGTTGGCGGGCATCTGCACGAAACGCTGTTATATCGGCTTCGGAAAAGTGCTTATATCCTGGAATCGCGTCTTTTGGCCATGTATATGCCTTATAATCATAGTCGTCCCAATCTAGGAGATTTTCGCAATACAGATCGCCTCGTGCCCGATCTTCCACCAGGGCCTCCTCCAGCTCCTTGATCCGGGCGGCCTGTTCTCGCACCTGCGTATCCAGGACTGCTTTTTCTTGTTGGAGATCCCACCACGGAGACCCCATCAAGTCTTTCCTAAGGTGATCCCTCTCTTCCAGCAGTTCGTCGCATCTACCCCGCAGCCGCTCGATTTCGGCATCCTTGAGCCGGACCCCCTCCAGGTAGATTCTCTCAGCCGCACCCGCTCGGTCGATCTCCGTTTCCCGGGCCTGGTTGACTCTGGCAAGCTCGGCCCGCAGCCGCTCGATTTCGGCAGCCTGCCCATGAAAGAGATTGCGGAACTCACATAGATCCGATAGAGTGAAGAATATAGACGGCTCGTTTGGCGGGTTGATATGCATCTGTCCCTTTCCACTGATCCATATTTCTTTTGCATCCAGTGGATAGGGCAAAGCCTCGTCCGATGCCCGTGCCTTCTCCAGATCGAAGCTCATGCCAGCCTCCTCAAGTTTGGTACATAGTAGCA
>CAZEOP010000418.1:0-1081 GCA_964513715.1 uncultured Gordonia sp. | reverse complement strand
TGTACCCGGTCATGAGGTTGGTGACAGCCGGCTGATCGGTGGGAGGCCTTTGAGTGCGCTGTGACGGCGTTCAGTGTTGTAGTGCTTGAGCCAGGGCGCAAGTGCGGCGGTGCGGGCTGCGCTGCTGGTGAAGGGTTGCCGGTAGGCCCACTCGGTGGCCAGGGTGCGGTTGAAGCGTTCGACTTTCCCGTTCTGCCAGGGGCAGTGGGGTTTGATGAATTTCTGCCGGATCTCGTGCTTGGCGCAGACCTGGCGGAGCGAGTAGCGGTAGGCCCAGGCGTTGTCGGTCATCAGTCGCTCGATCCGGTCGATTCCGTGGGCGGCGAAGTGGTCGATGGCGCGTTCGAGGAAGTCCGCGCAGGTCGTGCCCTTTTCATCGGACAAGACCTCGCTGTAGGCGAGCCGGGAATGGTCATCGACGAGTGAGTGGACGTAGTCGTAACCGACCTTGGGTTCCTTGCTCTTGCCGACGTTGGCTACGGCGCGGCCCAGTGCTCGCCAGCCGCCGCCCTCAGGGATTCGGCCGAGCTTCTTGACGTCCATGTGGACCAGTTCCCCGGGCCGCTGGCGTTCGTAGCGCACCGCGGTCTGTTTCGACGACCGGATGACCTCACCGGTCAACGGATCGAGCTCACGCAGATACGGCCTGCCGTGGCGGCGCAGGATCCGCGACACCGTGCGCGGGGGAACACCGACTTTCGGGCCGAGGACGTCCGGGCCTTCACGGCTGGCAGCACGGGCGTCGAGGACCTTCTGCTCGACCTCGGCGCTGGTCTTGGTTGGCATCGAGTGTGGTCGTGAGGACCGCGTGTGCAGGCCGGCTTCGCCTTCTGCGGCGTACCGGTCGAGCCAGGTCTTCACGCACTTGCGTGAGATACCCATCGCTGTGGCGATATGGGCTTGTGGCCAACCGGCCTGATGACGTTGAACGACCAGGAGCCGACCATGCACGGTCAGGCGGGCATTACGGTGGGGCATGAGAACCTCTGAGTTGGAGTGGGTCTTCGACAAGCCACATCCCACTCAGAGGTTCTCTTCAGTTCAAGCCGGCTCGCCGCTACCAACGTCCTGGCCGGGTACA
>CAZEOP010000417.1:0-1085 GCA_964513715.1 uncultured Gordonia sp. | reverse complement strand
TTATAGTCAAGAACCAAACTAATTTAACTTATTTTTTCGCTCAGAAATTTTTCTATCCACCTCTCAGCAAAGCTAAGTCGTGACGCATAATTAAGAAAATTCTCTAAGATGATTTTCCTCAAATGATCCAGATCTCTTATGAAGGTGTGAGAAATGACTCGTTTTATACTCTTCCAAATGAATTCAATAGGATTCAAGTCAGGAGAATACGGCGGTAGGAAGATCAGTTTGATACTGCATTCTTGAGCACATTTTATGGAATCCTTTGCCCTATGAGATCGGAAATTGTCAAGGATCACTACTATCTCCTTTTCAGGATTTCGAAAACGAATCTCCTTAAAAAAATCGCATACATCTTCCTTCTTTGAATGCTCTTTGAAATCTATTACAGGAGTACCATTTAGCGGATAAAATCCAAAAGCGTTGGCTTTATATTTAGTTGTATTTTTATAAACTACTGGCTTCTGGAATGATAATAAACGCTGCGTGTTGGCTGTAGTCTGTGGCGATGATTCGTCAAAAAATCCCACAATAGTATTCTCGTCAATCGGAGGAATGTTTTTTTAAAATGTCTTCTGCATTGGCTGGTTTGCGATAATCCAATGTGAAGGGTTTTGCGTATTTCATGCCAAGATTTTTGGTAATAATCCTCACTTGTTTGAGTGTATATTCAACGCCAAATTCATTGAATATCAATAATCTTACCTCATCCGTTGTCCAAACACCTTTTTGCTTTAACAATGTATGCAATTTCTCTTTTTGATGATCAGAAAGCTTGGACGGTCTTCCTCCAGCATATCTCGGAATTAAGCCTTCATAGCCACTTTCATTCCATCTTTTTTGCCATTCATATCCTATCGGTTTGGCGACCCCGACCAAGAAGGATGCTTCTTCTACATTCTTTCCATCATATCTATGCTTAATAAAATATAATCTTTTTAGTATTTTTGTATTTGTCTCAAGTGACTTTATTCTTCTCTGCAACTCATCAGAAGTCATATGTCTTGTGAGAGGGATCTGCTCGGGCCGAGGCATAACCACTATTATCGCCTAATAAGTTATAAATGTTTGGTTTCGAACTATAA
>CAZEOP010000416.1:0-1093 GCA_964513715.1 uncultured Gordonia sp. | reverse complement strand
TGTACTGACCGGGGAGGTTAGTTAACCGGGACACCGGTGGAAGACCCCCACACGCGGAATGGGGCCGGTGGTGATTGTAATCATGCAGCCACCGGCCCAGCGCCTGTCTGCGTTCCCGCTCCGACACGTAATGCCGGGCATAGGCCCACCCATCGGCGAGTGTGCGGTGGAACCGCTCGATTTTGCCGTTGGTCTGCGGCCGGTACGGTCTGGTCCACTTCGGCACAATCCCCACCTCGTTGCAGGTCTCGGCCCACAACGCAGACCTGTACGCCGGCCCATTGTCACTGATGACCCGGTCGACGGTGATCCCACGTGCACCGAACCAGGCCACCGCCCGCCGCAGTACGCCGCTTGCTGTCACCGCCCTTTCATCGTCGTGGATTTCGGCGTACGCCACCCGGGAGTAGTCGTCGACGACGGTGTGGACGAAGCAGTGGCCCATCTTTGGGTTGTAGTGGGCATTTTTCGGTTTCCCCGGGGTGGCGGCGCGATGGCGTCGTCCCCGTGCCCTGCCGACGAAGCGCCATCCACCGCCGTCGGGGATGTTTCCGAACTTGGTGACGTCGACATGGATGAGGTCACCCGGTTCCGGGTGTTCATAGCGGCGCACCGGTTGGCCGGTCGCCCGATCGGTGTAGGACAGGCGATTGAGACGGCACCTAACGAGCACCCGGTGGGCGGTCGACGGTGCAATGCCGCACAGTGCGGCGAGTTGCACCGGCCCAAGGCGCTTGCGCAACCGCAGCGACACCACTCGTTTGACCACCGCCTGGGGCGTTTTGTTCGGGCTGGAGGCCGGCCGTGATGATCGGTCGGTCATCGGCTCGCCGGCACGGTAGCGGTCGGCCCAGCGTTTGACGGTGGGCCAGGAACACTGGAACCGGGCGGCGACCTCGGAGAGGGGATAGCCGTCGTCGACGACGAGGCGGGCTACTTGAAGTCGGTGTCGGGGCGTGAGCGCTGCGTTAGGGTGAACCACAGAAGACCTCCTGTGTGGCTGGGTTGGATTAAGGCACTTCCCATTCCACATTGGAGGTCTTCGTCATGTGGTCGGATCGCACAGATTCGACCAACGTCTCCGGTCAGTACA
>CAZEOP010000415.1:0-1096 GCA_964513715.1 uncultured Gordonia sp. | reverse complement strand
GGCGAAGCCGCAGTCCTCGGCGCGCCACCAGCGCGGCGCCCAGTCCGAGCCACGTTGTTCCTCGAAAGCGCCATCACTGAGGAATGCCACCAGGCTTTCTCCCGGCAACGGCGTGTGCACATACTGCAGCCCGGCGAACCCCAGATAGCCGCCTTCGGAGATCGCGCCGGCCGTGTTCGGCCCGGCATGGCTGCCCAGCGGTACCGCGGGTCGCCCCTGCTTATCGATGGCATAGGAGTAGAAGTCCCCGATCAAACGCGACAGGCCCGCCTCGCTGCGGTCGTAGCGTCCACGCTGGGCGGCGGACACATCGCCGGTCAGTGCGTTCACCGCTTCGATCGCGGCCACGCAGTGCCCTTGTCCCATTAGCCAGCCGCGTGTCGTCCCGGTCAGTGCATTGGCCAACAGATAACCCACGAAAGCCGGCACCATGTCGAGCGAACCGCCGGTGTGGCCTTCGGGCGTTTGTTTGAAATCATCGGAGCCCAGAGGGCGGCCGCTTCGGTCGATGCGCCGGGCATAGGTCATATGCGCCACTACGCTCATGGCCATGCAGGCCACCCGGTCGGCTGCGGCCAGCAGCGCATGGGCCGAGGCTTCATCTGCCACACGCCCTTGCGCAACCATGCGGTGCACGAGGGTCTGCATACGTTCGATGGTTTCGGACTGGTGCGCGATGGGCCCGTAACCGGCACGCCAATCGATTGCGAGGTTAGCCTGAGAGGGCATTTCGGGTTCCTTGAAAATAGCGGGATAGGTGGAAGATCAGGCTCGCGGATCGGTCTGGCCGCTGGAAAGCGCGCCGGCAATCAGCGAAGCCAGACCGATCCGGTTGCTCGGATGCGGCACCGCGTCGGTGGACGTGATCCGAGCGAACAGCGGCGTCAATTGGCTCCAGGCGTCTTCGGCGAATAGGGCATGCACCACTACGCACTCCGGCTTGCGCATTCCTTGTTCGGCGAGTTTGTGCGCCGCGACAGCGAGCGTGCGGCCCGAGGATGCGATGTCGTCCACCAGCACCGGCGTTCTGTCACGCCAGACCGACAGGTCGGGAACATCGATGTCCACGCTGCGATCGCCATGGCGTGTCTTGCGA
>CAZEOP010000414.1:0-1118 GCA_964513715.1 uncultured Gordonia sp. | reverse complement strand
CCCACACCGGCCGCACCAGGCCCGCCGCCTGCGCCGGCCGTGCCGGTCTGGCCGCCGGGCGTGGCGGCATCGGCGGCGCCGGCTCGCGCGGCCAGCAACGCCTGCCCGGTGGCCGCATCGATACCCGCGCCCGACACCCCACCAGCACCAGCACCCGCACCGGTTCCTGCGCCTGCTGCGGCGAGCGCGGCCGGGTTCGGCGCGGCCGCCTGCGCGGTCTGCACGATCCCGCCGAGATTCCACGCCGACACCGGATCAACACCACGCGCCCCCTCGAGCGCGGTACCGGAGACCACCTGGAACGCGGTCGTGAACTGCAGGTCATCCAGATTGGCGCGCATCACCGCCGGGCTGTACTCGGTGTTGACCACCGCCCGCGCCTGCTCCTGCGCCGCAGCGTGCGCCACCACCGCCGCCGCGCCGGCCCCCTGACCGGGCCCAGCCACCGGCCCGTGGAACCTGCCCCGGGCCTGGGTCAACTGCGCCGACTCGGCCTCGATGAGACCACGAGTGGTCTCGAACCCGGACTGAGCGATCCCCGCCCGCGAGGCCACCTCCTGCAAATCCGCGGCCAACAGGAACGCGCTCTCGGTCAGCCGACCCGACATCTCCACACCCTGCGCCGCGAACTCGCCCTGCCACGGCCCGCCCAACAACTCGGCCAACTCGCCACCGAGCACCGACGCCGCGGACGTCAACACCTCCGCAGCCCGGGACGACTGCCGCTGCACCTGCGTGAACTGGCCCGCATCCAACGACCGAGCAGCAGAGACGATCTCCTCCAACGAGGTACCCGACACATCCTCCGGCCCCACCCGGTCATAGCCGCCCACACCCGCGTCACGACGCCGCGGATCCACCCCCATCCCCCCGACCGACATCCCCACCGCCTGCCCCGCCGTGACCGCCCGCACCAACGCCAAACTCTGCAACCCCGCAGGCTCGGCCGTGGCCCGACCCAACGCCGCGGCAACAGCCTCATCCTGGGCCGCGACAAGCCCACCAGCAACACCGAACAACACCGACATCGCCTCAACCTGCGTCACGAACCCATCAAGCAACGACCGCAGATCCGCACCACCAAACAACGAATACACAGCCCCAATCTGACGAGCCGT
>CAZEOP010000413.1:0-1141 GCA_964513715.1 uncultured Gordonia sp. | reverse complement strand
GTCGGTGGTCTATACGTCCACGGACCCCTCGTATATGCCGGTAACTCGGCGAAGCGACTACCCCAGGGAGTCGATCATCGCCTGCAGCTTGCCGGTCACCTCGTCGGCGACCTCGGCCAGCGCCGGATTGTCCGGAACCACGGCCACCATCACCTGCGGGTTCATCGCCTCCACATGCACCAGCGAGGCATCCTCGGGATCCCGGCGGACCACGACGTTGCAGGGCAGCAGGAGGCCGATCTGCTTCTCCGCGGCGACGGCGCGGTTGGCCGCCGGCGGATTGCAGGCGCCGAGGATCAGGTAATCCTCGAGGTCGGCGCCGATCTTGTTCTTCAGCGTCGTCGCCATGTCGATCTCGGTGAGGACACCGAAACCCTGCTCGGCCAGTGCGGCGCGGACGCGGTCGGCGACGGCGGGGACGTCGCCGCTGACGGTGGTGGCCAATGCGATCTGCATGTCGGACTCCTTCTACTCCGGTGGGGCGGTCAGGCCAGGGTGAGGAACAGCTTCTCGAGCTGCTCCACGTCGAGCTTCTCGCCTCCGGTCTGCGCGTCCTCGATGAGGCATTCGCGCAGACCGGTGGCGACGATCTTGAACCCGGCCCGGTCCAGGGCACGGGACACGGCGGCCAGCTGGGTCACCACGTCCTTGCAGTCGCGGCCGTCTTCGATCATGTTGATCACGCCGGCCAGCTGGCCGTGCGCCCGGCGCAGCCGGTTGAGGATGGTCGCGGTTGCTTCGTCGTCGCCGATCATGGTGACTTCCTTCCGTTCGTTCATGTCCAGTGTATGCCCGGCGGGGTATCAGTGTTTGAAGCTGATCTTCGGCAGCACCTGGTCCAGCCAGCGCGGGCTCCACCACGCGCCGTTGCCGGAGATCCGCAGGATCGTCGGCAGCAGGATCAGGCGGATGAGCAGCGCGTCGAGCAGCACCGCGACACCCAGGATGATGCCCATCTCCTTCGGCGGCAGCGGGTCGGCCAGGGCGAAGGTGAAGAACACCGCCACCATCACCGCGGCCGCGGCGAAGATGACCCGGCCCGAGTAGGCCATCGCGTCGACCTGCGCCTGGTGCGGATCCTCGCTGTGCTCGTAGTGCTCCTTGGCCGTCGCCAGCAGGAAGACCGTGTAGTCCATCGCGA
>CAZEOP010000412.1:0-1146 GCA_964513715.1 uncultured Gordonia sp. | reverse complement strand
CTACTCCGCCGCCGCCCCGTCGAAATCGATCGACGGGGCGGCGGTGTCGTCGGACAGCCGTGCGCGCAGATCGTCGAAGGCATCGGTCAGCTCGGTGGTGTGGGTCAGCGACAGGCCGGCCAGCGGTCCGTCCGGTAGCCGATCGGCGAGGCGCCGCGCGTACACGGTCGCCGCGCCCAGCAGTCGGCGGGCCGAGACGGCATCGCGCTCCCACAGGGCATCGGCGGTCCGGACGTACAGCGATACCGCGGGGTTGATCGCGTCCAGTTGCAGCAGGGCCCAGGCCCAGTGCTTGGCCACGTCGACCGTGGCCGCACCGCCGCGGCCGTGGGTGCGGACGTACTTGCCGTAGAGCTCGCGGCAGGCGGCGTCGGAGTCCTGCCAGAGCTGCAGATGCCGCATGCAGCGGACGCTCTCGTGCAGTGCGCTCAGATACTTCACCGAATAGGGGCCCTCGCGCCGGGCCCGGACCTCGCGCAGCACGGAGAAGTCGGCGAGTGCGTGCGTGTACTCGCCGGCGTCGTACATCTGGTGTGCCTGGGCCTCCAGCTCGTCGAGCATGACCCCAGGATGCCCCGGACCGGTGTGAAGCGGGCGGGGTCGAACGAATCTGAGACGAAGTGCCGTGTGCGTCCCGGCCCGGATGCGCCATGATGACGGGGTGGATAACGCACCGGCCCGGGACCTGAGTCGCTGGGCGCTGCTGAGCATCGCCGTCGCACTGGTGACCATCGCGTTGAAGACCTCGGCGTGGCTGATCACCGGTTCGGTTGGTCTGCTCTCCGATGCCGCCGAATCGCTGGTCAATCTGGCGGCCGCGATCATCGCCTTCTTCGCGCTGCGGATCGCCGCGCGCCCGGCCGACGACAGCCACAACTTCGGGCACGCCAAGAGCGAGTACTTCTCCGCCGTCATCGAGGGCGTGCTGATCGTGATCGCCGCCGCGGTGATCGGTTACACCGCGGTCGACAGGTTGCTGCACCCGCGCGAGTTGGAGTCCGTCGGCATCGGTCTGCTCATCGCGGTGATCGCCGCCGCGCTCAACGGGCTGGTCGGCATCGCCCTCCTGCGGGCCGGCCGCGCGCACCGATCCATCACCCTGGAGGCCGACGGCAAGCACCTGCTGACCGATGTGTGGACCACGGC
>CAZEOP010000411.1:0-1169 GCA_964513715.1 uncultured Gordonia sp. | reverse complement strand
AAAGAGTTATACGAACTCTTCCCCTTTTTCAATTTTTACATCGTTTACAAATTTGCGAATTTGTTGTTCATCGGTTTTTTTGCAAATAAGAAGAATATTATCGGATTCAACTACAATACAATCGGTGAGTCCGTGCATAACAACGAGCTTGTCGTTTGGCATATTTACAATACAATTTTTGGAATCGTAATTCATTACATTTTTCCCAACAATCGTATTGCCGTTCACATCTTTACTGCGTGTTTCATATAACGATCCCCAAGTTCCTAAATCCGACCAACCAAAATCCGATTTAAGTACGTAAACATTATCGGCTTTTTCCATTATGCCGTAATCGATAGAAATACTTTTACAAACAGTATACGTGCTTTTTATAAATTCATTTTCTTTAGGGGTATTGTATTTTTTAATTCCTTCTTTAAAAAGATCGTTTATTTCGGGTAAATATTTATCGAATGCGGAGAGAATATCTTTTACTTTCCAAATAAAAATACCTGCATTCCAAAGAAAATCACCACTTTTTAAAAAAGATTTAGCCATTTCTAAAACTGGCTTTTCTGTAAAGGTTTTAACTTTCTTTAATCGTTTATCTTCCGGATAAGGATTCCCTGAATTAAACTGAATATAACCATATCCGGTATCCGGGCGACTTGGTTTTATTCCTAATGTTAATAGCCAATTATTTGATTGAGTGCATTTTAATCCTGATTTTACAGTTTCAACAAATGCGGCTTCATTCAAAATAATATGATCGGAAGGAGCTACTATTATATTGGCATCCGGATTTTTAGCTGCAATTTTATAGCTGGCATACGCAATACATGGGGCTGTATTTCTGCGCGAAGGTTCACAAATTATTTGTTCTTTGGTTAATTCAGGAATTTGCTCTTGTATTAATCTTTCATATATTTCATTGGTAACAATGTAAATATTTTCTTTGGGGCATATTTTTTTTATTCGCTCATAGGTCTGCTGTATAAGCGTTTGACCTGTTCCCAAAATATCAATAAACTGTTTCGGATGAGATGCCCTGCTAATAGGCCAAAAACGTGTTCCAATTCCACCCGCCATTATTACACAATAATCATTACTTTTCATCACAAAAATCCTTTAAATTAAACACAAAAATAATTAAATTTTATGGAAAATCAATTTTTAAAATACTCTTC
>CAZEOP010000410.1:0-1172 GCA_964513715.1 uncultured Gordonia sp. | reverse complement strand
CGCCTCCGTAGCTCAGTGGATAGAGCAGGTCACTTCTAATGATCTGGTCGCAGGTTCGAATCCTGCCGGGGGCACTGTGCGTGACGTGCATCTATGTGCGGGGTGGCCGACGGCAGGGCTCGGCGCCTCCCGACCTACAGTGGAGGCCATGACTACGACTGCGCGCGGGCCGGCCGTCGCGGACCGCGACCGCATGCGCGATCCGTCGGGTGCGCGTCGTCTGCTGATCGCCCTGATGCTGGTCCTCGGCGTGGTCGCCGCGGTGGTGGTCACGGCCGCCGGGGCCGCGAGCGCGCTGCAGCTGGCCGGTATTCGCGATCCGGGCTGGCTGTCCACCTATTCGCTGCCGACCATGACCGTCGTGGGGCAGTTGCTCGCGGCGATCGGCTTCGGTTCGGCCATCTTCGCGGCCTTCTTCGTCCCGCCGCAGGCCGACGGGGAACTGGACGTCGGTGGCTACCGGGCGCTGCGCTGGGCGTCGGCGGCCTTCGCCGGGTGGAGCCTCGCGGCGCTGGCGCTGATCCCGATCACGGTCGCCTACAACAGTGCCCAGCCGCTGGGCTCGACGATCACCGGCTGTCTGCAGACGATCCGTCCGAACGCGGTGATGGGCCTGTGCGGGCAGGTCGCCGAATCGCGCTACTGGCTGTGGACGGCGATCTTCGCGATCCTCGCCGCCATCGTGGCGCGGGCCGCGCTGCGCTGGGGCTGGACCGTCCTGGTGATCGGTCTGGGTTTCCTGTCGCTGATGCCGCCCGCACTGGCCGGGCACTCGTCGTTCGGCGGCGACCACGATATCGCCACCAACAGCCTGATCCTGCACATCGTGGCCGCCGCCGCCTGGACCGGTGGCCTGCTGGTGGTGCTCGCCTATGTCTTCGCGGGCGGGCGCTGGCGGATGCTGGCGCTGCGCCGTTACTCGCGCACCGCGCTGTGGTGCCTGATCGTCGTCGGGGTCAGCGGTGTGATCAATGCGCTGCTGCGGATCTCGCTGGGCGACCTGTTCACCACCACCTACGGGCTCGTCGTCCTGGCCAAGCTGATCGCGCTGCTGGCGGCCGGCGCCCTCGGTGCCGTGCACCGTTTCCGGACCATCGCCGCCCTCGAGGACGATCCGCAGCCGCGAAACTCGTTGTTCGTCCGGCTGGCGGCCGTGGAGATGCTGGTTCTGG
>CAZEOP010000409.1:0-1174 GCA_964513715.1 uncultured Gordonia sp. | reverse complement strand
TCAACTTCAACGGCTGCCCCAACTCGTGCGCCCGCGTGCAGGTGGCCGACATCGGACTCAAGGGCCAGCTGATCGACGACGGCGACGGCACCCCGGTCGAGGGCTTCCAGGTGCACCTGGGCGGCTCGCTCGGCTTCGACATCGGTTTCGGCCGCAAGCTCCGTCAGCACAAGATCTACGCCGACGATTCCATCGACTACATCGAGCGCCTGGTCCGCAACTTCATCGCCGCGCGCCACGAAGGCGAGCGGTTCGCCGAGTGGGTCGCCCGCGCCGACGACGCGGAATTGCAGTGAGAGATGAGTGATATGACGACAACCCTGCAGACCGCGCACCTGCGCGAGATCGCCGAGGCCGGCTCGCGCCTGCTCGGCCCGGATGCCTCCGCCGAGGAACTGCTGGCGTGGACCGCCGACATCTTCGGCAACGACTTCATCGTCGCCGCCAACATGCAGGACGCCGTCCTGATCGACGTCGCGTCCAAGGCCATCACGCCGCAGGCCCGCGGCGGCGAGAAGCTGAAGGTCCTGTTCCTCGACACCGGCTACCACTTCGTCGAGACGCTCGGCACGCGCGACGCCGTGGTCAGCATCTACGACCTCGACCTGGTGAACGTGGAGCCGGAACAGACGGTAGCGCAACAGGATGCGCTGCTGGGCAAGGACCTGTTCGCGCGGAACGCCGCGGAGTGCTGCCGCCTGCGCAAGGTGGTTCCGCTGACCGCGGCCCTGGCGCCCTACCGCGCCTGGGTCACCGGTATCCGCCGCGTGGAGGCGCCCACCCGCGCCAATGCGCCGCTCATCTCCTTCGACGAGGGCTTCGGACTGGTCAAGATCAATCCCCTCGCCGCCTGGAGCGATGAGCAGTTCCAGGACTACATCGACACCCACGGTGTCCTGGTCAATCCGCTGGTGGACGACGGCTATCCGTCGATCGGGTGCGCGCCGTGCACCCAGAAGCCGGCCCCCGGAGCAGATCCGCGCAGCGGCCGTTGGGCCGGCAGCGCCAAGACAGAATGCGGGTTGCACGCGTCATGAGCATCACCACCGAAACCACGTCCGACGGCCGTTCCCTGAGCTCCGTCGCGGGGCGCCCCCTGAGTTCCGCCGACGGGTCCTTCACCACGCTCGACGCCCTCGAGTCCGAGTCGATCCACGTCTTCCGCGAGGTGGCC
>CAZEOP010000408.1:0-1177 GCA_964513715.1 uncultured Gordonia sp. | reverse complement strand
GCCATCACCTGATCGCGGTCCCCGCCGGCGCCCAGGTTGGACGTCAGGATGAGGATGGTGTTGCGGAAGTCCACCGTGCGGCCCTGACCGTCGGTCAGCCGGCCCTCGTCGAGCACCTGCAGGAGCACGTCGAAGACGTCCGGGTGGGCCTTCTCCACCTCGTCGAACAGCACCACCGAGTACGGGCGGCGGCGCACGGCCTCGGTCAACTGACCGCCCTGGTCGTAGCCGACGTAGCCGGGAGGCGCACCGACGAGGCGGGCGACGCTGTGCTTCTCGCCGTACTCGCTCATGTCGATGCGGATCATGGCGTGCTCGTCGTCGAACAGGAACTCGGCCAGCGACTTGGCCAGCTCGGTCTTACCCGTGCCGGTGGGACCGAGGAACATGAACGAGCCCAGCGGCCGGTTCGGATCGGCGACACCGGCCCGGGCGCGGCGCACCGCATCGGAGACCGCCGTGATGGCCTCCCGCTGTCCGATGACCCGCTGGCCGATGTGCTCTTCCATGCGCAGCAGCTTCTCGGTCTCGCCCTCGAGCATCTTGCCCGCGGGGACACCGGTCCAGGCCGAGACCACCTCGGCCACGTCGTCGGGGCCGACCTCCTCCTGCAGCATCACGTCGCCACTCGCGTCGGCGCCGGACTTTTCGGCGGCGGCCTCGAACTCCTTCTCCAGCGCGGGGATCTTGCCGTAGCGCAGTTCGGCGGCCCGACCCAGATCACCGTCGCGCTCGGCCCGATCGGCCTCGCCGCGCAGGCGCTCCAGCTCCTCCTTGACGTCGCGGACGGCGTCGATGGCGTTCTTCTCCGACTGCCAGCGCGCGGTCAGCTCGCTGAGCTTCTCGCGCTGATCGGCCAGTTCGCCGCGCAGCTTGTCCAGGCGGTCCTTCGACGCGGCGTCGCTCTCCTTCTCCAGGGCCAGCTCCTCCACCTCGAGGCGGCGGACGATGCGCTCGATCTCGTCGATCTCCACCGGTCGCGAGTCGATCTCCATGCGCAGCCGCGAGGCGGCCTCGTCCACCAGGTCGATCGCCTTGTCCGGGAGGAACCGGGAGGTGATGTAGCGGTCCGACAGGGTCGCCGCGGCGACCAGCGCGGAGTCGGTGATGCGCACACCGTGGTGCACCTCGTAGCGCTCCTTGAGGCCACGCAGGATGCCGACGGTGTCGTCGACCG
>CAZEOP010000407.1:0-1185 GCA_964513715.1 uncultured Gordonia sp. | reverse complement strand
GCATAAAACAGGTAATCTGCGGCCATAAAGACATGTTCGCAGATTCAGATGGAAATGAGCATCTAGTGACAGGATATGATTGAATTAGATAACAGATCCTGGACACTAAGGAAATCCTTGACTTTATATACCCATGGTTTGGTCATGGGCAAACGCAATAAGGCAGTAAAGCTAACCCGGAGGAAAATAAACTACATCATTCGAAACAAGATCAATGGCAATAGCACCAAAGAGATTGCTGCAGATATGAAAGTGAGCATCTCTACAGTAAAGAGAGTCTGGATGTATTATTTAAAGAATCGAGAGGCAGTGCCTATAAAGAAATCTGGCCGTAAGAAAAAAGAGATAGATGCGGAGGTCAGAGACCAAATACTGGAAATCCACAAAGAGCAAAAATTAGGTGCAAGGCGTCTTGAAAAGATTCTCGAGTATAAATATCATAAGCACGTCCCCCATAATGCGATTCACAAAGTCCTGCTCGAAGAGGGATTGGCTAAAGAAGATAAGAAAAAGAAGAAGCGCAGAAAGCCTTGGATTAGATACGAAAGAAAGCATAGTTTAACGGCTGTGCATCTCGACTGGCACACTAGCAAGGTCAATGGAAAAGAAGTATGTATCGTCCTTGATGATAGCTCACGACGCATTCTGGCTGGAGGGGAATTCGATGCAGCGACTGCTCAAACAAGCATTGACTTGATCAAGGAAGTATTGAGGATGTTCGGGGACATTAGAAAAGTCGAGCAAGTCATTACAGATCACGGGAGCCAATTCTATGCTAATAAAAAGGATGGCAATGGACATAGCGAGAGCAGCTTTGAAGCCTTTCTCAAAGAATCTGAAATCAAGCATATCATGGGCAGGATTAAGCATCCTCAGACAAATGGCAAAGTTGAGAAATGGTATGATTTATACGAAAAGCATAGGGATAAATTCGAATCCTTTGACATTTTCGTGAATTGGTACAATACAGTTCGCTTTCACGAAAGCCTGGATACAAAACACTATCTTCAGACCCCACATGATGCATTCCTGTCAAGATTGCCTCAAGCTTGCATTTTAAATCTATTCCTGAAACTTTTAGAGGATGAATTAAATGAATCAACGTGAATATTTCTCGCGAGCAGGGGTATATAAAGTCAATCATTTCGGGACTCTACAATCTCCGATCATCGAGGAATAACTATA
>CAZEOP010000406.1:0-1194 GCA_964513715.1 uncultured Gordonia sp. | reverse complement strand
AGCTGTGTTGAATAATACCTTAAGACTCAGAAGCGATTGCGCTCGTGGTCACCTTTCCTTATATTTTAATGTATGATCAGGTTATAAAAGGCAAACTTCAGAACGACCTCTTGCATCATATTTTCAGTTTTCGTTGCCATCACATGCTCTCCGGATATTCTTTTTATTGCTGAAAAGACAGATTCGACTGCCCATCGCCGTCCGTAATTGTATTTCTCCTTCCAACTCTGATAGCCTAAATCCTTCAATTCTTGCACCGCTTTCGCTCTCGCAGGAGATCCTCTTGCTTTCGTATTTGCGTTTGACCGGATCTTTATGACAGGTTGAATTCCCTTTTGCTGGAGGTGATCGAAGATCTCCCTCCTATCGTATGCTCCATCGCCAAGCGCCTCCTTAATCTTGCGGCCAGAAAGGTTCTCTTCTGCCTGGTTAACGAGAGAGTTAAACTTGCTCCCATCTGACACACGCTCATCCGTGACTTCGATTGCAACTATTTCTTTGGTTTTAACATCAACCGCTAGATGGACCTTTATCCAACCTCGATGGATCTTCCATTTTTCTCGCATCCACTCGCCACGATTAGTTACCTTGATCCCAGTAGAGTCTACAGCTAACACGACAGGATCATCACTAGCCGATATTGTTTCGGGAATGTTAAGCTTAAGTTGGGTACCGCGTCTCCAAATATTGCTATAGTCAGTGGGTTTGATTTCAGGAATCAGCTCGGAAAGCTTTCTCAAGAAACCCTCTAGCTGTCGATATGGTAGATGAAAGATAACATGAATCATCATCAATAGCTCGATAAAGGCCCAGGGATACGCAAACCGTCTCCCTAGCTTGCCGTGATTGAGCTTCTCCAGATCTTTTTCCCAACTATCCAGAAAGCTGAAGGTTAAATACATCTCGCCGCGTTTGACGAGAGACTCGTTATACTCTTGCCAATTACGTCCATTAGGCGCGCTACTTCCCTTCATTGCAACTATCCCCACTTAATAATAGTAGCAATGGAATTTAAACTTTATTCAACACAGCTCAACCAGGCATATTCTTACCGGATTTCTTGATGGGCGGGATTAAGGCCATGAGATGCCCTGGAAATGAATGGATTAAAAGTGGCATCTTAATATTAAATTTAGGGGAAAAGAATATTCAGGCCCGTCTCGGGCCGAAGACCTTTTCCAGCAGCCCGCCTGC
>CAZEOP010000405.1:0-1195 GCA_964513715.1 uncultured Gordonia sp. | reverse complement strand
GAAGTCGATCAGCGAGTCGGGTGCCCGATAGCGCCTGAGCTTGGCCTCTGGCTCGTGATGCCGGGCCAGCGCCCGCTCCTTCATCGCCAGATCAGCCTCCACGTACTGGTGCGTCGTTGCCGGACTCTCATGGCCGAGCCAAAGCGCAATGACGCTGATGTCGACGCCGGCCTGCAGCAAGTGCATTGCCGTCGTGTGGCGAATCATGTGAGGCGAGATGTGACGTGTCGCCAAGTCGGGGCACGATTTCGCGGCCGCCTGGACGGCGCGCTCCAGTCGCTGCATCACGTTCCATCGCGACATCTCTTGGCCATCGCGATTGGGTAGCAACGGCGAGTTCGAATCGAACTGCGGATTGCGCCGAAGCCAAGCCCTGATCGCCCTGATGGTGGAGCGCCACAGCGGCACACTGCGCTGCTTGCGCCCCTTGCCATGCAGGTGAACACAGGCGGCGGCATCGTCGAGTAAGACATCGCCGACCTTCACGCCGACGATCTCTGAAACCCGCGCACCGGTGTTGTAGAGCATCAGTACCAACACATGATCCCGTTGGCCGAACCACGTCCCATCCGGCGTTCCGATCACCGCCAGCATCTCTTCCCGGGACAGATAGCCGAGCATCGGGCGCTCGAACCGTTTTGCCGGAACGCCGAGCGCATGTTCAATCACCTGCAGCGATGACACGTCGCGGTGCGCCGCGAACTTCAGGAACGAACGCAGCGCCGCGAGACGGGCATTGCGGCTGCGCACGCTGTTGTGCCGATCGCGTTCCAGATGGTCGAGGAAGGCCATGATCAAATCCGGCGTGATGTCGGGCAGCGTGAGCTGCGCCGGCGACCGGCCAAGGCGCGCCTCGGCAAAGCCCAGGAAGAGCATGAAGGCATCCCGGTAAGCGGCAACAGTGCGCGGGCTGAGGGCGCGTTGTTGTGTCAGGTGCTCGACGAAGAAGGCTTGTACGAGCGCGGGAAACGATGGCGGTGGTTTGGCTTGCCTACGCATCATCGTCTCCCGCGAGATCGGCGAATTGCTCGAACCGCCCGGCTGTGATCGCCATCAACTCGGGAACGCCGGTGAGGTACCAGTACGTGTAGAAGATCTCGGCATGGCCCATGTAGGTCGACAGCGCCAGCATCTTCTGGTCGATCTCGGCACCGTCGGCATACCAGCGGATCAACCGCCTGACGGCAAAGGTGTG
>CAZEOP010000404.1:0-1281 GCA_964513715.1 uncultured Gordonia sp. | reverse complement strand
AGCGCCGCCACCCGGAGACCCACCCGCCACCGACCCACCGTCGGCGTGCGCGGGGGCACGCACGACGGCCCACACGCACTGCGCGGCTCCCAGGGATTGGCGAGTCCCCCCGGGCCGCCCGGCGTCCCCGGAGTCCGGCTGCGCTCCCCCGGCGGGAGCGCCGCGGGCCGGGTCAGCGGGCACCCGCTTCGCCGGAGGTGCCCAGCCGGGCCAGTGCGTCGCGCATCCGCTTCAGATAGCGCTCGTCCCCGCGTTCGCGGTCGATCACGGTGAGGAAGTCGCCGACGTCGAAGACCTCGTCGAAGGCCGGTTCCCCGCACACTCCGGCGCCGAGCCGGATGTAGCCGCGCAGCAGCGGCGGCAGCACCGCCCGTTCCACCGGTTCCAGCCGGTCCAGACCCGCGCCGTCGACCGTGACCGCGCGGCGCGGGTACGCCGTCCACGGCGCGCGGTGCCGTTCGCGCACCAGATCCGCGATCCCGCGCAACGCGCGGCCGCGTCCCAGCGGCGAGTCGACCGGCACGCTGACGCAACCCATCAGATAGCGGTAGCCACCGGCCTCCAGGTACGCCAGCACCGCGGTCCACAGCAGTCCGGTCACCGCACCGCTGCGGTGCTCGGGGTGCACCACGGCGCGACCCATCTCCACCGTCTCCGGGGCGATCGCGGCCAGATCGGTGAGATCGAACTCCCCGGACGAGTACCAGCCGCCCGCGGCGATGGCCCGGGTCGGGGGCAGCACGCGCGCGCAGCCCACCAGCCGGCCGCTGGGGCGGTGCCGGATCAGCAGGTGATCGCAGTAGTCGTCGAACCGGTCGGCGTCGAGCTCGGCGGCCGCATCGCCGATCGCATCGGAGTAGCCGGGCTCGGCGCGGAAGACCGCGAAGCGCAGGCGCTGCGCGGCGCGGATGTCGGCGGGGTGCTCGCTGACGACCACGTCGTAGTCGCCGGCGTCCAGAAGCACCCGGCGCGCGGGCGAGGCGGACAGGGAACTGTGAATCGGAATCACCGTCATGCCCCGAATCCTGGGCGACGACGTCGACACCGCGGTCACGCCGAGATGACCGTTCCCAACCGTTCGGGTGAACGGATGCTTGTCACACCCGATCCCGGCCCCGCGCAGAGTCGCGCGAGACGACCGCGCGAGACGACTCCGCCCCGCGGCTCCGGTAGGAGCGGCGGGGCGGAGGACGAGCTGGGCCCTGTTGCGAAAGTCCCTTTACCGACCTCGGCGGCCAGATCGACGCCTGGCGGCGTTGTCGTCGGTCGGGATACCTACCG
>CAZEOP010000403.1:0-1288 GCA_964513715.1 uncultured Gordonia sp. | reverse complement strand
TGCCGTCGGCGAAGTGGACGGTGTCGCCGTCGAGCCGGTCGATGTCGCCCTTGGCGACGACGTCGCCCGAGCCGAGGCGCAGCGGCAGTTCCACCGACTGCGTCGGGTGCGCCTCGAAGAACTTGTGATTGGGCGTCGGCAGCCCGTACTGCTCGGGCCGGCCCGCCGTGAACGGCTGCATCACCTGCGCGAACTTGCGCTGCCAGGCGAACGGGATGTGCGGGTTGGTCTTGTAGAACTTGTCCGCCGGCTGCCCGGCGAAGTACTTCGGGACGATCCACGCGCTCGACCGGGTGGACAGCGTCACCTCGGTCTCCAGCGCCTTGGACGAGAGCTCCACCGCGATGTCCGCGGCGCTGTTGCCCAGGCCCACGATCAGGATGCGCTTGCCGGCGAAGTCGATCGGATCGCGCGGATCGATGTACTGGTGCGAGTGGATCTCGGTGCCGCTGAACTCGCCCGGGAAGTCCGGCCAGCGCGGATCCCAGTGGTGCCCGTTGGCCACCACCAGCAGGTCGAAGCGCCGGACCTCCCCGCGCGTGGTCGTCAGTTCCCAGCCCCCGTCGTCGAGCCGCCGCGCGTGCTTGATCCCGTTGGTGAACTCGATGTGCTCGCGCAGGCCGAAGGCGTCGGCGTAATCGTCGAGGTACTGCTTGATCTGGGTGTGGTGCGGGAAGTCCGGATAGTGCTCGGGCATCGGGAAGTCCCGGAAGCTGAGCTGGTGCCGGGAGGTATCGATGTGCAGCGAGCGGTACGCCGACGAGTGCCCGTTGGGATTGCCGAAGGCCCAGTTGCCGCCCACCCGATCCGAGCTCTCGAAGCAGACGTACGGCACCCCGTAGTCGGCGAGCATCTTGCCGGCGGTCAGCCCGCTGATCCCGGCGCCGATGATCGCCGTCGTCGGCAAGGCGACAGACGGATTCCGGGCGGCGGCCGGGGGCATCAGGAGTCCAGACCGAGCTTGCCGGCCAGCTTGGCCAGGTATCCCGAGGCGCGTTCGACGGAATCGTCGGGCAGCCCGTAGAGCACCTGGGTCACCCCGAGCTCACGCCACGCATCGAGCCGCTCCGGGATCGGCTTGAAGTCGAGCACGACGATCTGCGGCTCGCCCTGGCGCCCGCCGTCGCGCCAGATCTGCTGCAGCAGCCGCACCGAGTCCTCGATGTTCTCCTCCCGCGGGGTGGTGATCCAGCCGTCGGCGCTGCGGGTGATCCACTTGAAGTTCTTCTCGTTGCCGGCGGCGCCGACCTGCACCGGCAGTGCGCCCTGCGGGGGTTTGGGCCACGCC
>CAZEOP010000402.1:0-1298 GCA_964513715.1 uncultured Gordonia sp. | reverse complement strand
GAGTAGTGCCCCATAGAGTGGTGTAACTCGGTGACCAGGACCGTGAGCGACAACGTGTAGCTGTCGGTATGGAAGCGGTCACCGTGTGATCCTTCGAGTCAACCTTCCACAGAATCCTCGAACGGAGTCATCACGATGACCGCACCCCATATTGTCGACCCTGCTGGCCTGCTGAGCCAAGCCCTCGCCGACGCGTCACCGGATCTGATGCGCGAGCTGCTGCAGACCATGATCAACGCCCTGCTGTCCGCCGATGCCGACGCCGTGTGCGGCGCCGAATGGGGCCAGCGCTCGGAAGAGCGCACCAATCACCGCAACGGCTACCGGCATCGGCCCCTCGACACCCGCGTGGGCACGATCGACGTCGCCGTGCCCAAGCTGCGCTCGAGCACCTATTTTCCGGAGTGGCTGCTCGAGCGGCGCAAACGCGCCGAATCCGCGCTGATCACGGTGGTGGCGGACTGCTACCTGGCCGGGGTTTCGACCCGGCGGATGGACAAGCTAGTGAAAACTCTTGGCATCGATTCGTTGTCGAAGTCGCAGGTCTCCCGCATGGCCGAAGACCTCGACGAGCAGGTCGCGGCGTTCCGGCATCGCCGCTTGGATGAGGCCGGCCCGTTCACGTTCGTCACCGCCGATGCGCTCACGATCAAGGTCCGCGAGAACAAGCAGGTCGTCAAAGCCGTCGTCCTGCTGGCCACCGGCGTCAACGGTGACGGGCACCGCGAGGTGCTCGGCATGCAGGTCGCCACCAGCGAAACCACATCGTCGTGGAACACCTTCTTCGCCGACCTGGTCGCCCGCGGCCTGGGCGGGGTCCGCCTGGTGACCTCTGATGCGCATGCCGGGTTGGTCGAGGCGATCGCGGCGAACCTGCCCGGAGCTGCGTGGCAGCGCTGCCGCACCCATTACGCGGCGAATCTGATGGCGGTGTGTCCGAAGTCGATGTGGCCGGCCGTCAAAGCGATGCTCCATAGCGTCTATGACCAGCCCACGGCAGGCGCGGTGAACGCCCAGTTCGACCGACTCATCGAATACACCGAAGACCGCCTCCCCGACGTGGCCGAACACCTCGGTGACGCCCGCGAGGACCTCCTGGCGTTCACCGCGTTTCCTGATGACGTGTGGCGCCAGATCTGGTCCAACAACCCCACCGAGCGACTCAACCGCGAGATCCGGCGCCGCACCGACGTCGTCGGCATCTTCCCGAACAGAGACGCCATCGTCCGGCTCATCGGAGCAGTGCTCGCCGAGCAGACAGATGAATGGGCCGAAGGCCGCCGCTACCTCGGCCTCGA
>CAZEOP010000401.1:0-1303 GCA_964513715.1 uncultured Gordonia sp. | reverse complement strand
CGGGCGAATGGGTGGCCAGCAGGGCGAGCACCAGGGTCCGGAGAAATTCGGACTTACTAGAACATGGATAGTGACTGATCACGCGGTATTCACATGATGACCAAGAACCTGACCCTAGTCCAGCAACCTGCCCACCCCCTGATGCTCCTATGGGTCTCAAGCAGCGAGCCGGGCGCGGTAGACCGTGGCCAGTTCGACGCGAAAGCGACGAGCTTCCGGTCAACCAGATCGGCCGGTCGCTCGGTCTCAGCGCCCTCCGGCACGGTGGTCTTGCGGGCTTTCTCCCGCGGGATCGTCACCAGGATCGAACGGACCTATCACCGCCGCCGACGTCCGCAACAGCCATTCACGCCGCGTGACCTGACCTGTCACCTGTTCGTGCAGCAGTCCCCCACTTCGATCCGTTCTGGAGTCGTGACATCTGCCCACTCGAGCGTGAACGTCCGAATCGCCTCGTTTTCTACATCATTGACCGCCGTCACGTAGTCGCTCGGAACCGTCATAGCGTCTGCCTCTCTGGAGGAATGCAGTGGGTGGAAAAGTGCGGTTTCAGGCCTGAATGCACTGGGGGATAGATCAGCGATCGACGGTAGTGACGTCGATCAGTCGCGTAAGTCTGTTGACGTAGTCTCGCAAGAACTCGACAGTCGACTCCTGAGTGATCGTGTCGTCGTCATCGAGGAACTGGGGCGACTGGGAGAGGAAGACTTCGGGTTGGCCGACGGTAGGCATGTCGAAGTACGACAGTGCCAGGCGGAGATTCTTCTGGGACGAGTAGCCCCCCATGCGTCCGACCGAGTGGCTGATGATCCCGACGGGCAGCCCCTTCCATGCGACATCGGAGTTCGGTTTGGATCCAACATCGACAGCGTTCTTCAGGCAGGCGGGGATCGTCCGGTTGTTCTCTGGTGTTACGAACAACACACCGTCTGAGGCCTTGATCTGGTCTCGGAAAAGCGCGTACTCGTCGGGAGTCGGCTTGTCGCTGACTCCCGGGTCGTCGTAGTCGAAGTCGTACAGCGGTAGCTGGCCAATCTCGACGATCTGCGCCCGGTACCCGGCCGGGAACATCGGGATGACGTTGCGCGCGACCTTCCGGGCGATCGGGAACGCGCCGCGATGGATGCCCTCGAAGACGGCACCATCTCGCCGGGCGACGTCGTGGTGATCCGCTACGAGGGCCCCAAGGGCGGTCCCGGCATGCGCGAGATGCTGGCGATCACCAGCGCCATCAAGGGTGCCGGCCTCGGCAAGGACGTCCTGCTGCTGACCGACGGCCGCTTCTCCGGCGGCACCACCGGCC
>CAZEOP010000400.1:0-1304 GCA_964513715.1 uncultured Gordonia sp. | reverse complement strand
GAAGTCGCCGGACAGCTCCTCGAACGGAACCTCGACATTCAGCTTGACTCGGGTCGGGCTCAGCTGCTCGACGGTGCTCTTCACGACGTTGGTACTCCTTAGGTATTGCTTCTGTTCGTGACGGTTGATGGCCGCCGCTGCCGCTACTGTCCTGCGCGGGCGCGGACGACAGGAACCGTCGTCGTCGCCGGCTCGTTCCTCGCCGGAGACGACTCCTCCCAGCATCCTGTCATTCCCGACCAGCAGGGGCCGCCGCAGGGCGGCCCCTGCTGGTCGGGATGACAGGATTTGAACCTGCGACCCTCCGCTCCCAAAGCGGATGCGCTACCAAGCTGCGCCACATCCCGGGTGCGCGCTGCGCCACGGCGCCGCGCGATACACCTACACGCGTCGCGACATCCGGTACGGATGCCGCGACAGGTGAGAAAAACGAGCGGGTGACGGGAATCGAACCCGCGTAGCTAGTTTGGAAGACTAGGGCTCTACCATTGAGCTACACCCGCGTGCTGGATCCCAGCGGAGCCGGTCACCTGCGAGCACAGACTCTACACGGCGTCCGGCGCCACGCCCGCGACACCCCGGGTGAGTGATCTCACCGCCGCCCCGGCACGCCCGTCACCTGGGAATTCGGCGAATCGGTCCGAAATGCCCGAGAGCGGATGGTTGGCTCGACGGCAACAGTTGTGTAACGATGCATAGGCATGTCTCGGGGGACATGCTCCCCGACCACGAACGAAGGTTTTGACCAGTGTATTCCGCCAAGTCTTCGGGCCGACGTACCAGCCATGCTGCCCGTTTCATCGCTGTGGCCGTCGGTGCCGCCGCCCTGTCACTCGCAGTTCCGGCCGGCCATGCCGACGCGAACCCGGCCAGCAAGGTCACTGTCTTCCCGGGCGGTCCGACCATCGACGTGCCGGAGATCCCCGGCCTGCCGACCCCGCCGTCGCACAAGCCC
The DNA here is from genome assembly GCA_964513715.1 of uncultured Gordonia sp. Lineage (GTDB taxonomy): Bacteria > Actinomycetota > Actinomycetes > Mycobacteriales > Mycobacteriaceae > Gordonia. The sequence continues at coordinate 349 of CAZEOP010000400.1, read as the reverse complement.
AAGCCGACCCCGAAGCCGGAGCCCCAGACCTCCGAGCCCGAGGCCCCGGCCGTGCCGCGTATGCCGAATGTCGCGACGCCCACCGGCTGGGTCGCGCTGGCCCAGGACGGCGACCACACCATCTACTGGTGGAAGAACGGCAAGTTCGTCCAGTCGATGCCGATCTCGATGGGCTCCGACAAGCACCCGACTCCCAATGGCGTGTACCACACCAAGGAGAAGTACCGCGACATGTACATGGACTCGTCCACGTACGGCGTCCCGATCGACTCCCCCGACGGCTACCGCACGTACGTCGAGTACGCGACGCGCATGTCGTGGGACGGCATCTTCATCCATGCCGCTCCGT
>CAZEOP010000399.1:0-1314 GCA_964513715.1 uncultured Gordonia sp. | reverse complement strand
CATCCTGTCCACCGGCGGCATGATCGACGTCGCCCGCACCACGAAGGCCAAGCAGGTGCTGGTGGCCACCGAAATCGGCATGCTGCACCAGCTGCGCAAGGCTGCGCCGGAGGTCGACTTCCAGCCGGTCAACTCGCGGGCCGCGTGCCCCTACATGAAGCTGAACACGCCGGCCGCGCTGCTGCGTTGCCTGCGCGAGGGTAAGGACGAGGTCCACGTCGACCCGGAGGTCGCCGCGCTGGCGCGCCGGTCCGTCGAACGGATGATCTCGATCGGCAACCCGGGCGGCGGTGAGTGATCCGGTGACCGAGTCCTTCATCGGGCAGGAGGAGGCGGGCGCGGCGCTGACCTTCGAGGTCACCGAGGAGTTGCTCGCGCTGATCGCGACCGCGCTCGACGAGGACCTGCGCTACGGACCGGACGTGACGACCCTGGCGACGGTGCCGGCCGACACCGTCGCCGACGCCCGGATCGTCAGTCGGCAGCACGGGGTGATCGCCGGGCTGCCGGTGGTCCGCGCGGTCTTCGACCTGGTGATCGGCTCGGCCAACTACATCGTGAGTGAAGAGGTGGCAGACGGCACCGTCGTGGCGCCGGGCCAGACGGTCCTGGCGCTGCGCGCCCCGGCCGCCTCGCTGCTCACCGCCGAGCGCACGGCCCTGAATCTGCTGTGCCACCTGTCGGGCATCGCCACCGCGACCGCCGCCTGGGTGGCGGCCGTCGAGGGGACGAATGCGAAGATCCGCGACTCCCGCAAGACCCTGCCCGGGCTGCGCTTCCTGCAGAAGTACGCGGTGCGCGCCGGCGGCGGCGTCAACCACCGGATGGGGCTGGGCGATGCCGCCCTGATCAAGGACAACCACGTCGTGGCCGCCGGCGGGGTGGCCGCGGCGCTGGAGGCCGTGCGCGCCTACGCCCCGGACGTGCCGGTGGAGGTGGAGGTCGACTCGCTGGCCCAGTTCGACGAGGTGCTTGCGCTGGAGCCGGCGCTGATCCTGCTCGACAACTTCGAGCCGTGGGAGACCCAGATGGCGGTGCAGCGACGCGACAAGCGCTCGCCGTCGACCAAGCTCGAGTCCTCGGGCGGCCTCACCCTGGACGCCGCGATGGACTACGCCCGCACCGGCGTCGACTACCTGGCAGTCGGGGCGCTGACCCACTCGGTCACCGTCCTCGACCTCGGCCTCGACTGGTGAGCCGACAGGCAATAGGGACCTTTGGGGCGAATCCGTCCGGACGGAGCCTCCCGCGCGCGGCCCGGCGATAGGCTCGCGCCGGTACCGTTCCGTCACGGTCTTCTCGACCCCGGCCCCG
>CAZEOP010000398.1:0-1352 GCA_964513715.1 uncultured Gordonia sp. | reverse complement strand
TCAGATCAGCGCCTGGGTGGCTGGCACGTCAGAGCAGCGGCCGTTGACGGTGACCGGGTCTGCCCCCGGTCTGGTTGACACTCGGGGTGTGCAGGGTTCAGGCTGCGTCTGCGGCCGTGTAGATCATCTCAAACTGGACCGGGGTGAGTTTGCCGAGGGCGCGCTGACGGCGGCGCCGGTTGTACTTGGTCTCGATCCAGGTGACGATCGCCAGGCGCAGTTCCTCGCGGGTATCCCAGCGGCGGGTGTCGAGAACGTTCTTTTGCAGCAGGGCGAAGAACGACTCCATGGCGGCGTTGTCACCGGCAGCCCCGACACGCCCCATCGATCCGACCAGGCCGTTGTTCTTCACAAGGCGCATAACCCGTTTGGATCGAAATTGACTGCCCCGATCCGAATGACAGACCGTGCGGATCGGAGATCGCAGCGCGATCGCGTTACGCAGGGCCGAGGCCACCAGGGTGGAGCGCATGTGGCCGGCGATCGAGTAGCCAACGATCCGGTTGGAGAAGCAGTCCTTGACCGCACACAGGTACAGCTTGCCCTCACCGGTGCGATGCTCGGTGATGTCGGTGAGCCACAGCTGATTCGGGGCGGTGGCGGTGAACTCGTGGCGCACCCGGCCCTTGTCGTCAACGACGGCCAGCAGGTCGTCGTGTACCGGTGGGCCGGGCTTGCCGGCCTTGCCCTTCTTCTTGTGGTGCGACGCGCTGATTCCGGCGACCTGGCACAACCGTGCGACCCGGTTCTCCCCAGCGGCGATCCCGGCATCGGCGAGTTCATCGGTGAGGAATCGGTATCCGAGGGTGGGCTCGTCGACGTGTAGGCCATACAGGGCGTTGATCGCGTGCGCGTCGTCCCAGTCCCGCTGACACACGGGGTCTTTGAGCCACTTGTAGTACCCCTGGGTCGATAGGCCCAGGACCCGGCACGCCACCGCGGCCGGCACCCGAATCCGGGCGCCGGCCGCGGCCATCTCACGGACGAGCGGGAAGACTATTTTCCCGGCAGATTCGCCTGCGACAGGTAGGCGGCCGCGCGACGCAGCACTTCGTTCTCCTGCTCAAGCAGCCGGTTGCGTTTCTTGAGTTCGCGCAGCTCGGCCTTCTCGGCACCGGTGGCACCGGCGCGCAGGCCGTCTTCGACGTCGGCGCTTTTGAGCCAGTTGTGCAAACAGCCTTCGGAGATCCCGAAATCCTTCGCGATCTGACTCAGCGGGGCCTCGCCCTTGCGGGCGACTGCGACCACATCGTCGCGGAACTCCTTCGGATACGGCTTCGGCATGATCGACATCCTTCCAGCGAGGACGAATCCTCACAGATCAGGTGTCAACCAAAGCCGGGGCAGTCCCA
>CAZEOP010000397.1:0-1378 GCA_964513715.1 uncultured Gordonia sp. | reverse complement strand
CGACAGCGACAAGCTGCGAACTATCAGCCGACCAGGTTGGAGTTGCCACCCATGCATATTCAGATGCTGTTTGGATGAAAGGGTAAACCAGAACGGGTTTCTTGATCAGAGTGCCGGTGTTACTGTAAATGTCCATTCCATCAGGGTACGATATAGCGATTTTCGAACCATCGGGCGAGTAAGAATAATGCCAGCTCCAGGTTGTAGAGAAGGTCAATAACTCGGCGATGGTGGAAGTGTCACTATCAAGCAGGTAAAGACGGTCTCCAGTTTGGTAACCCGGGCCTTCAAAAAGGAGGCGTGTCGTCATAGCAAGTTTGTTGGTACCCGGAACCCAATTGAGCTGGTTAGGAGCGGATGCCATAGACTCGGCAGGGCGGGGCAAGGCGGCAAAACCAGCCGGGTTGAGAATGGTTCGCAAACCGGATCCATCGGAATTAATCACTTCAAGCGAGTAGGCAACCCAGTCGGTGGTACGGGTGATGGCAATGCGCATACCATCCGGCGAGACGATGGCAGATTCGATATCTCCACTAATGGTAAGAGCGATGGGTGCAGCCATTGTCTCGTTCCAATAGTAGGCATTACGGTCTGGAGAGACAAATGCCACGCTGAGCGGATAAATAGTGGGCGGCGGGGGCAGTGTGGGTAATTCAGTGGTGGCGGGTGGCAGCGTTATACCAGGAGTTTCAATTACAGCTGGATCGGTGGCAACGCCGGGTTTTGCGTTCACCGTGGCCGCCACACTAGTGGCAATCTCATCAGCAGAAGGCGAACCCCCAGGGGCTGAAATGATGCAAGCCGTGGTGGCAAGCAAGAATAAAAACAACATAATGGATAAAGCAAGCGGTTTTCTTGAAAGCATGTTACACCTCCTGTAGTTACCTTATAAGACCTGCATACTCTTATTATAGGAGGTTTTATTTATTCTCTAACAATTAGTTTTATAACTGAATAATGTCATATAGGTCCAATGTATTAAATTAATCGTATGCTCAAAAAGCACTCTCATAGTGAATAAAGAGTGCTTTGAATCAGTGGGGAAGTTTTGAGGGTTTGGAAATGGTCTGTCAGGCGATTAAAAAGCCGATACCCACCAAAACCGGGGTTAAGAGATTTAGAAGGACATTTTGACCGAGTGAAGGAAGTAGTTGGGCTACATCCTCAGCGTTCTTAAGCACCGACTTGATATTCGGGATGGCAATAACGATGGAGAGCAGACCCAAAAGTGTCCATACGGGGGTAATATTCAGAAGTACACCCAAAATGATGAAAACATATGTGGCGATCAGAAATCCGCTATAAATACGTGCGCTGGCTTTGCGCCCGATGAGGATGGGATAGTGCCGGCGTCCGACTGATTGGTCGGGTTCCACAT
>CAZEOP010000396.1:0-1416 GCA_964513715.1 uncultured Gordonia sp. | reverse complement strand
TAGCCGCCGCCGACGAGGTGAATGGTCTTGGCGCGCAACAGCATCTCGACGCCGGAGCCCTCCGCCGGGGCCACGCCGAAGCGGCTGGCGGCCGCGGCGACCCACTCCCATGGACGTTCGGGGTCGATGTCCGGATTGTCGGGGCGGGAGTCTGCGTAGAGGGTCAACTCCCAGAGGGTGTTGACGAAGATCGCCCGGGGATTGGCCTGGCGCAGCAGCAGATTCGCCGAGCCGGGCCGACCGCAGTCGACGACGACGGTGGCTAGCGGTCGATGCCGGGCGAAGTACCGCAACCAGGCCTCGGTGATGAGCTCGTCGCCGTAGTTCGGATAGCCGGCCGGGCCGACCAGATAGATCAGATCGTGGAACTCGAAGGCGCGGCGGGCCTTCCGCCGGAGTTCCCTCACTGATCCTCGGAGTCGCCGAGCAGGCTCGCGACGTGATCGGGCACGAACTTGCTCAGCGATCGCGGCGGCCGGTGGTAATTGCTCGCCGACAGCGGCTTCTTCGGCAGCTTGACCTCGGGATGGGGCACCGACGTGTACGGGATGGTCGAGAGCAGATGCGCGATCATGTTGAGCCGCGCGGCCTTCTTGTCATCGGATTCGACGACGAACCACGGACTGGCCGAGGTGTCGGTGTGCACCATCATCTCGTCCTTGGCGCGCGAATACTCCTCCCACCGGAACACAGACTCCAGATCCATCGGCGACAGCTTCCACTGGCGGACCGGATCGTCGCGCCGGGCGCGGAAGCGGCGCAGCTGCTCGGCGTCGGACACCGAGAACCAGTACTTGCGCAGCAGGATGCCGTCGTCGATCAGCATCTGCTCGAAGATCGGGGTCTGCCGGAGGAAGCGGGTGTGCTCCTCGGGCGTGCAGAAGCCCATCACCTTCTCCACGCCGGCGCGGTTGTACCAGGAGCGGTCGAACAGCACGATCTCGCCGGGCGCCGGCAGCTGGGCGACATAGCGCTGGTAGTACCACTGGCCCTTCTCCCGGTCGGTCGGCGCCGGGAGCGCGGCGACCCGGCAGATGCGGGGGCTCAGATACTGCGTGATGCGCTTGATGGCACCGCCCTTGCCGGCGGCGTCACGGCCCTCGAAGACCACCACCACGCGGTTGCCGGTGGCCTTGACCCATTCCTGGAGGGCCACCAGCTCGGTCTGCAGCCGGAAGAGTTCGGCCTCGTAGGCCGTCTTCGCGAGCTTCTTGTCGGACCGGGACTTCTTCTGTGCCTTGGCCATGCGGTTGATCCTAGCGACACTCGCGCGCCGGCCGCGTCCGGATGCGGCTAACCCTGCAGGGCGTCGACCGCGGCGATCTCGGCCTGCAGTTCGGCCACCGAGGCGTCGATGCGCTCGCGCGAGAAGTCGTTGATCTCCAGGCCCTCGACGATCTCCCAGTCGGTGCCGTC
>CAZEOP010000395.1:0-1419 GCA_964513715.1 uncultured Gordonia sp. | reverse complement strand
TACGGCGGCTTGATCTGCTGGCCCAGGAACGGGACGTTGACGATGCAGAAGGTCGTGATGGTGCCGGTGTCCGGGAGCTCCACGCGACCCAGGGTCTTGGAGCCGTCGGCCGGGCTGGCCTGACGCGGCGGGAAGTAGACCTCGCCGGTGGCGACCTTGCCGCCGTAGAGCTTGCCCGCCTTGAGGCCCTCGAGGTACCAGGACTCCTCTTCGGTGGCGGCGTGCTGGATCGTCATGCCGATCGGGGTGGTGATCGTGACGAAGCCGTCGTCGGTCACCGTAGTGCCCGAATCGGCGCCGTCGGCGAGCGCCGGTGCCGGCTCGGGGCTCTCGCCGGGCACGAAGCAGACGATGTCGTCGATGCGTCCGGTGCGGGCAGAGCGCCAGGTGGCGTGCACCCGCATGCCGGTCGACATGTCGGCGGGACTGGCCACGTCCACCACATGCAGCAGCGCGCTGTCGGCGCCGTCGAGTGTGATCAGCGCCCAGGCGAAGGGCTTCGAAAGCGGTTGTCCGGCAAGGGGTTCGGGCTGCCACGACCAGGCCGTGACGGTGCCGGTGGCCGAAACCTCGACCAGCTCGGCGGTCTGCTTCCCGGTGACCGGGTCGAACTCGACCGGGGGCACCAGGGTTCGGCCGTCACCGGTGCGGCCACCGAGGATCTTCCCGTCGCGCAGAGCGAGCGCGAACGGGGAGAGCACGGGTCCGAGCGACCGGGTGTAGTCGAATGAGATCGTCAGGTCGGCTTCCAGAATCCGGTTCTCCGGAGTGGGGACTTCGACCTGTGGGCTCGGGGGCACGGAATGCGTCGTAGCGCTGTGGGTCACAATCATTACTAGAACAGGTTCTAGTATTGGACGCAAGCACTCGACGAACGGAATGGCTATGAAACTGGGTCTGCAGCTGGGCTATTGGGGCCGCGATCCCATCGAGAACGCGCCCGAGCTGATCGCCGCGGCCGAGGACGCCGGCTTCGATTCGGTGTTCACCGCCGAGTCGTGGGGATCGGACGCCTACACGCCGCTGGCCTGGTGGGGTGCGGCCACCTCGCGGGTCCGGCTCGGCACCGCCGTCGCCCAGCTGTCGGCTCGCCCGCCGACCTCGCTGGCGATGGCCGCGCTGACCCTGGACCACCTGTCCGGCGGGCGGCACATCATCGGCCTCGGCGTATCCGGACCGCAGGTGGTGGAGGGCTGGTACGGCCAGCCCTTCGCCAAGCCGCTGGCGCGCACCCGCGAATACGTCCGCATCGTGCGCGAGGTGCTGGCCCGGGAGGGTGCGGTCACCAGCGACGGCCCGCACTACCCGTTGCCGCTGCCCGCGCAGACGCCGGGCGCGACCGGACTGGGTAAGCGACTCAAGCCGATCACCCACCCGCTGCGCGCCGACATTCCGATCTGGCTCGGCGCCGAGGGGCCG
>CAZEOP010000394.1:0-1421 GCA_964513715.1 uncultured Gordonia sp. | reverse complement strand
TCGGTGTTGTTCTTGAACAGGTAGATGTCGCCGCCGATGCCCTCGTCGGCCAGCCGCTGCTCGGCGTCGACGAGCAGCTCCTCCAGGATCCGCTCCCCCGCCCTGTCGTGCACCACCAGCTGGTGCACCGAATCGCACTCGGCGGTCGCGTACTCGGGGTGCGAGCCGACGTCGAGGTAGAGCCGGGATCCGTTGGGCAGGAAGACATTCGACGACCGACCCCAGGCCACCACTCGGCGGAACAGGTAGCGGGCCACCTCGTCCGGGCTCAGCCGGCGCTGGCCCTCGAAGGTGCAGGTGACACCGAACTCGGTTTCGATGCCCATGATGCGGCGTTCCATGACGCTCACTCCTGTTCGAGTAGTTCGGCGACCCGCGTATCGGTCAGCCGGACGAAGGCGCGACGCGGCCGGTTCCGGTCCAGGATCGCCACCTCCAGGTCGTCGGCGGTCAGCGGCGCCGGGGTGTCGGCGGCCCCCTCGACCGGTGCGGTCAGCGCCGCGACGGCGCCGCGCAGCGCCGGCGCCAGTTCCTGATCCGACTGGTACGAGGCCGTCAGCGCACTGACGATCGGCTCGGTGGTGCCGCCCATCACCAGGAACGAGCGCTCGTCGACGATGGCGCCGTCGAATCCGATGCGGTACAGCTGCGAGGGCTCGTCGCGGCCGGGCCGGGCCACCTCGGCCACGCACAACTCCACCTCGTACGGCTTGGGCTGTTCGGTGAAGACGGTGCCGAGGGTGGTCGCATAGGCCGTGGCCAGCGACAGCCCGGTCACGTCGGCGCGGTCGTAGCTGTAGCCGCGCAGATCGGCCAGCTGGATGCCGGCCCGCCGCAGCGACTCGAACTCGTTGTACTTGCCGACCGCGGCGAAGCCGATGCGGTCGTAGATCTCGCTCACCTTGCGCAGGGCGTTCGACGGATTGTGCGCCACCAGCAGCACGCCGTCGCGGTAGGTCAGCGCGGCGACGCTGCGCCCGCGCGCGATGCCCTTGCGCGCGAGTTCGGCGCGATCGCGCATCACCTGTTCGGCGCTGGCGTAGTACGGGAAGGTCATCGCTGCGGTGCCCCCTGCGCGGCCTCGGCGTCGCGCCGGGTGATCACGGCCTCGGCGGCCGCGGCGATCTCGGTCTCGGCCACCTCGGCGGCGCCGGCGGCGTCCACCCGCACCGCGGTCGGGAAGATCTTGCGGACCAGATCCGGACCGCCGGTGGCGGCATCGTCGTCGGCCGCGTCGTAGAGCGCCTCGACGGCCAGGGCCAGTGCCTCGGCGGCCGACAGGTCGGCCCGGTAGAGCTTCTTGAGCGACGAGCGCGCGAAGACCGCGCCCGAGCCGATCGCGTCGTAGCCGGCGTGCTCCTCGTGCCGCGCACCGGCGACGTCGAAGGAGAAGATGCGCCCGGCCCCGTCTCCGAGCTGCT
>CAZEOP010000393.1:0-1429 GCA_964513715.1 uncultured Gordonia sp. | reverse complement strand
TACCGAGCACCCACACCCGCAGCGGCTTGACGAACCCCATAGGGACACCCCCCCGCACACCACCGATCCACCACAGATCGAGCGAAGCACCTTTCACACCCAGTGCCGGACAACCGAATCCGGCGCGATGCGTTCTTTGACAGGTTCATACAGACGAGCGCGGACACACCGATGCCCCGCGCCCCGCAACGCCCGACCGGGTGTCTGGCCAGGACGGAGAGATGAGAACTCTTCGTCGTGCTTCGGCCCTACACCAGACGGATGACGCCGATGCCGATCAGCAGGACGGTCACCAGCCAGCCGGCGGCACGCGTCACCTGCTCCTGGTTCTCGCGGCCGGCGGCGAACAGGCGGCCGATCCACGAGTGCGGGCGATGCCGCACGAAGCCGAGCCCCAGACCGGCCAGCAGCGGCAAGCTCAGCGCGACGGTGGCGTAGGCGAATAGACCGAAGTAGCGTTCGGCCACCGGCACCCCGTTAGTGGACAGCACCGCGAGCCCGGCGAAGAACGGCACCGAGGTGGCGGACTGGATGAGGCCGAGCCCGAAGCCCACCGCCACGGTCAGCGGGGACGGCGTCTTGAGTGGGGTGAGGATCTTGTCGATCAGGCCGGACGAGTCGCCGCCCTTGATCGTCAGATAGGCGGTCACCAGGCCGGTCAGGATCAGCAGGATCGCGAAGACCGGGGATTCGACGACGGCCTGCACCAGATGGTTGAGCCAATCGAACGCCAGCAGCACGATCAGCGAGAGCAGCAGCACACCTAGCCAGTCGCCGATCAGCAGCAATGCGGCGATCGGCCGGTACCGCCCGGGGGGCAGCATCATCGCCAGTGCGACGAGCACGCCGATCAACAGGACGTTGACGGCATCGACGAAGGCGTAGGCGAGAGCATTGAGCATCGCCGTCGGACTCTACCGGTGTGGGCGCGGCGAACCGGAATCTGTGGGCGCCGTCACCCGTCGGGTCGCGGGGGTGCGTTTTGGGTGCGCCGGGCCGGATCTGGCAGAATGGTGCGCTGGTTCGCCGGACCCGGTTACGCACCGACCGGCGGTCACCCCATCAGAGATCGCAAAACCGGGCTCGCCGCCGATCGGCGGGTCGCTGAATTGCGCAGTGACACGAAGGACACGACACATGGCTGTCAAGATCAAGCTGACCCGTCTGGGCAAGATCCGCAACCCGCAGTACCGCATCATCGTCGCCGATGCGCGTACCCGCCGGAACGGCCGCGCCATCGAGACCATCGGCAAGTACCACCCGAAGGAAGAGCCCTCGCTGATCGAGGTCGACTCCGAGCGCGCGCAGTACTGGCTGAGCGTCGGCGCGCAGCCGACCGAGCCGGTGCTGAACCTGCTCAAGATCACCGGTGACTGGCAGAAGTTCAAGGGCCTGCCGGGCGCCGAGGGCACCCTGAAGGTGGCCGAGG
>CAZEOP010000392.1:0-1430 GCA_964513715.1 uncultured Gordonia sp. | reverse complement strand
GGGGAGGTGAGCACCGTGAACGAGGATCCGTTCGACGCACTCGCCCTGGTCGCGGGCCTGACCGTTCCCCAACTCCTCGCCGTCCAGGATGCGGCCGAAACTGGCCTGCAGCAGGCCGGCGCCGCGCTGGCCCGGGCCGACGAGAACACCCTGCTGGACCTGCTCGAGACCCGGGAGACCACCACCCGGCGCCGCGAAATATTCGACGCCGCCCTCTACATCGAAATCTCCGACCGCAGCGCCTACCGCCTCGCCGGGCAGTCGACCCAGCACACCCTCTACGCCTACGGCCTGCGGCTGGGCCGCAGCCTCGCGCAACGCCGCCGCCTGGTCGCCGAAAACATCGGCCGATTCACCGCCGTCACCGGCCAAACACTCCCGCCGAAACTCACCGACACCGCCGCCGCCCTCACCGAAGGCACCCTCGGCGCCGAACACGTCACCGCGATCGCCGAAGTCATGGACAAGATCCCCGCCGCCGCCACCCACGAGCAGCGCGAACACGCCGAACACATGCTCGCCGACGCCGCCCGCCGCCTCGACCCGGCCGCCGTCGGAGTCGTCGGCAACCGCATCCTGGCCCACCTCGACCCCGACGGCACCCTCACCGACGACCACGACCGCCGCCGTCAACGCGGCCTGGCCCTGCAAGCCCAGAACCGGCAACTGATGAGCCGCCTGCGCGCCATGATCACCCCGCTGCTGCGCACCCAACTGGAAACCATGTGGTGCCAGTGGGCCGCCCTCGGCATGAACAACCCCGACGACCCCGACTCACCCCGCGGCCCGGCCAACCAACCCGGCCTCGACCCCGCAGCCCTGGCCGCGGCCGCGCAGCGCGATCAACGCACCCGCATGCAACGCCAACACGACGCCCTCGAAGCACTCCTAGCCTGGGCCAACACCCAGACCGCCGCCGACGCCAACACCACCATCACCTCACAACTGGTCGTCACCGTCACCGACGACGACCTCGCCCGCCAAGCCGGCATCGCCTGGACCGCCACCGGCACCCGCCTCCCGGTCACCGACCTGGTCCGCCTAGCCGCCGGGACCGTGCCGTACCTGGCCGTGTTCGCCGGCGCCACCTCCCAGATCCTCTACCTCGGCCGCGCACCCCGCTTCGCCTCCTACGCCCAACGACTCGCACTGTTCGCCCGCGACCGCGGCTGCACAGCCCCCGGCTGCACCACACCCTTCGCCGACACTCAGGCCCACCACATGCCCGACTACGCCGACGGCGCACCCACCGACATCGACCACCTCGGCGGCGCCTGCGGCGACCACAACCGATGGAACGGAAAACACCCCGGCCAATGGGAATCCACCATCCTCACCACCGGACCCGACACCGGCCGAGTCGGCTGGCGCCCCGCCGGACGCCACGGACCCTGGCAAACCAACCCCATGTTCCACCCCGACAAACTCCG
>CAZEOP010000391.1:0-1449 GCA_964513715.1 uncultured Gordonia sp. | reverse complement strand
CGGCTCAGCCGGCGGTTTGAAGCTGACTGACGCCGCCGAACCCCGCCCCGCCGGCTGAGCCGGGCGACGAAGGAGGCCGTGTCGAAGCCACCCGATGAGGCCCGTGGGGAAACGGACCGTTGAACGCACGGTCACCCCTCGCCGGGGAGGGAGAAGAGGCCGTCGTCGGTCAGTTCCACCAGGCCGCCGGTGAGCAGGGAGCCCCGGGCGTGGCCGCCTCGAGAAACGAATGGTTGCGAATATTTCGATTTCCGGGAGATCATGGAAGCATGAGTACGAAGGCGCTGGCGGACATCGGGGTGAGGGGGACGGTCCTACCCCCGGAGGATCTGCGCGGGCTGCTCGATCTGTCGAGGTTTCTGGCACAGCACACGGAGCCCGCCGTCCTCGTGGGGCCGGATGGAGAACAGATCCCGCTGCCGATCGAGGTCTACAGCGTGCTGGTACAGGTTGTCGAGGCGATGGGCGCCGAACGTGCCGTGACGATCGCGCCGGTTAATCAGCAACTGACGACGCAGGAGGCCGCGGATCTTCTCGGGGTCAGCCGGCCGACCGTCATCAAGCTGATCGAGAGCGGCAAGCTCGCCTGTGAGAAGCCCACCGGTAGCAGGCATCGGCGCCTCCTGCTGACCGATGTGCTCGGCTACCAAACGCGGCTCGCTGCGGAGCGCGCCGGTGCACTCGACCGGCTGGTGGAGGATGCGGAGGAGGCCGGACTGTACGACGTCTCGTACGAGGATTTTCAAACCGCCGTACGAGAAGCCCGTCGCGAGCGGGGGAAGCAGTAGGAAGTGGCGGGATTCCGTGCGGTTCTGGACGCATGTGTTCTCGTTCCGATCATCAAGACCGACCTCCTCCTGACCTTCGCGCGGGATCGGGCGTATGTGCCGCTGTGGAGCCAGCGGATTCTGGCCGAGGTCGAGACTGCGATCGTGAAAGTGTCGAGCGGAACAGTTACGCCAGACCGCGCGAGGTTGCGCATAGACACCATGCGACAAGCCTTCGAGGAGGCGCTGGTGCTGGACTGGGAACCGTTGGAATACTGCATCGAAGGCCTTAGCGACCCGGATGACAGGCACGTCGTCGCGGCGGCCATCAGGGGGAACGCGGCAGTGATCGTCACCGACAACGTGCGTGACTTTCCCGTCGAGGCGCTCGGGCCCTGGGGCATACATGCGAAGACGTCCGACGAGTTCCTGCTCGATCTTCTGGACTTGCACCAAGGGCGAGGAATTCGCGCATTGATCGAGATGTCGGAGCGCCGCCGGAAGCCGCCGACGACGGTGCGTGAGCTGTTGGATCAACTGGAGCGAGCGGGTGCGCCTGAATTCGCGCACCGTGCGCGCAGGATCCTCGACACCTAGTCGTTCTTCGGCGGGTGGCTTCGACACGGGCTCGGCTGGCGCCTCGCCCGGCTCAGCCGGCGGTCCTAGGCCGGCGGTTCCGTAA
>CAZEOP010000390.1:0-1464 GCA_964513715.1 uncultured Gordonia sp. | reverse complement strand
TTCACCGACATCGCGCGCCAGCAGCACGACTGGCTGTTCACCGAGCCGGCACCGGGCACCAGCCCGCACCAGATGGATCTGGACATCACCACGATGGTCAATGCGGTGCTCGCGACGAGTCCGGTGCCGGTGTCGGTGAACCAGAAGATCGTCGTGCCGGTGGACCAGACCGACCTCACGGCCGGCTCGATGCAGGCCACCGGCCGGCAGCTGACGGCCATCGCCTGGTTGTCGGTGATCGGTGCGGTGGTCTCCGGGCTGCTCGCAATCCTGCTGGGCCGCAACAGGTTCGGCGTGATCGGCTGGCTGGGTCTGGGCGCCGTGGCGGCGGGTGTCGTGGGCGCGCTGGTGGCCCGATTCCTGGAGCAGCAGGCCCTGGCGAGCGCCGATGCCGCGGATGCCGGTGCACAGGCGACGATTCAGGCGGTGGCCTCGGATGTGCTGCACGGACTGATGACGACGTCGATCATCGTCGGCGGGATCGGCGCCGGGGTGGCCGTTCTGGGCGCGCTGGCCGGTTCGTTCTTCCGGCGCTGAGACGGGTGGCTTCGACGGGGTTCGCTCACCGCCGGGTGAGGGCGCAGTCGCCGCAGTAGCCGCCGACGGCGCCGCGGTAGAACAGGCAGCAGCTCCGGCGCCGGCGGCTGCCCGGCTCCAGTGTGTCGGCCAACCGCGGATCGGCGAGCGCCTCGTCGACCAGTGCCTCGGCGGACCCCGCTGGGGCGCCGGTGATCGACGCTCCGGTCATCGACGTTCTAGTGATCGATGCGCCGGCGAGCAGCCCGCCCGCCGTCACCAGGCACGACGCCGCGTTGCCCCACAGCAGGCCGGGGGCGGCCAGCGGACCCCAGGCCCGCACCAGGGGCTCGAGTTGTCTGTCGATCACCTCGGTCAGGGGCCGTCCGCCCGGCCGCGGTGCCGCGGTGTGCAGGACGGTGGTGTTGCCCTCGCGGGTGAAGCGGATCTCGCCGGGATCCAGCTCGACGCTGCGACCGGTCAGCAGCGCGGTGCCCAGGGCCACCGACCACAGGTGTGCGGCCAGGTCGAGGAAGACCCAACTCACCGCCACCCGCCGCTCGTCGGACCCCAGGGCCGCGGCCGCCTCGTCGAACAGGGTGTGGGCGACGGCGGGCTCGCGGAGATCGGCCAGCGGCCGCCCCGCCGAGCCCGCACCGGGCCCGTGCCGCAGCTCGAAATACGGCGTCACCGCCCGCAATTCGTCCAGCGCGGCCGACAGCGCACCGGCCGGAGGGAGCTGCACCGGCCGGGGCTCGGGTGAAGCAGGCTCCGGGGACGTCATCGCGGTCTTCGGTTCGCCGGGCGGGAGGTCAGGCGCCGAGGGTGCGCCAGAGGAACTCGTAGGCGAGGGCGGTCTTGAACGCCAGCTGCGCATTGTCCGCCGCGCCGCCGTGGCCGCCCTCGATGTTCTCGTAGTAGGCCACGGCGTGGCCGAACTCCTCCATC
>CAZEOP010000389.1:0-1468 GCA_964513715.1 uncultured Gordonia sp. | reverse complement strand
CAGGCAATTTCAACCACAGCTTTAAAAGAAATCGGACGCCAATTGGGGTTTTCTGTTGATGTCATTCCGCCAGTGAGAAACCAGCAAGAAGTGGTTTCATCCAGTAACATTCGAAAACTACTCAAAAGCGGGAATATCATCCGAGCCAATGAATTTCTTGGCCGTCCATATACTGTAAGCGGCAAGGTTGTTCATGGAGAAAACCGCGGTCATAAACTCGGTATCCCCACAGCCAACCTTTCCATTCCCGATGAAAAAATGCTGCCAGCCAACGGGGTTTATGCGACAAGAGCCCATGTTGACGGAGAAACTTACCTCGCCGTGACCAACATCGGCGTACGACCGACTTTTGAAAACCCCCTACCCGTACCGCGGGTTGAACCTCACCTGCTCGATACCGACAAAATGTTTTATGATCGATTGATCGAACTTGAATTCGTCGCCTACCTGCGCCCTGAAATGCGCTTTCCCGACGCCTCACTTTTGGTCGCTCAAATCCATAAAGATATTGCCACAGCCAGGGAGATTTTGAAAGATGAATCGTAAGCGCAATGTTTATCTGTTAGATCCTCAACTGCTGCCGCCAGAAACCATCGCAGTAACCTTCGCAAAAACCTCGCGTTCTCCTGAATCCTTCAACGAGATCGCGGCTGAATTAACTGCCACATCAAGCGCTGAGTTCAATGAAAAGTGGGTTGTCGGGTACGGTCATTCTTCAGTGGCTGAGCATGCGGTGCTTCACCTCGCATTCGAAAATGTGTCGCGCCTGGCAATCGAAAACATCGAGTCCAACCGCCTGGCATCTTACACAGAAAAATCCACGCGTTACCAGACCTGGTCAGATGACGCGTTTTATATCCCCGAAGAATTAAACCAGCACCCTCTGCGTGCAGTGTACACTGATGCGTGTTCAGCGCTCTTCTCCGCCTATAAGGTCTGCCTGGATGAAGTAAGCAGCCACCTGAAAAGCAGCGGACAAAAACAGGAAAACGAAACAGATAGTCAGCTGAACCGGCGCCTGCGCACGCAGGCGATTGACGCTTGCCGTTATTTGCTGCCGGCTGCAGCGCTTGCTAATGTGGGTATGACGGTTAATGCCCGGGCGTTGGAGCACGCCATCGGGAAACTACTTTCGAGCCCGCTGATGGAAGCCAAGCAAATTGGCGAAGATATGAAACAAGCCGCCATGGCTTCAGTTCCAACATTATTAAAGTACGCCAACCGATCATCTTATTTGGTGGATGTGAAGGACGAGTTTTCTGCCCTAAAGGTGGCCTCTCAGGCTGAAATATCAGATTGGTGCCAGTTAATTGATTATGATGAAGCTGGCTTACAGCGCCTTCTTGCAGCAGCCCTTTACCGCGAACAGGGCATCAGCTTTGCACAGGCGCAGCAATGGGTCACCAACCTTGCCCCAGCAGAGAGGCAGTCGCTGCTGCAGCGCCTCTTGTGCACACCCAGCCCACAT
>CAZEOP010000388.1:0-1503 GCA_964513715.1 uncultured Gordonia sp. | reverse complement strand
GGCAACCGCAAGCGGATCGACGACTTCTACGCCAAGCGCGGCTTCACCCCCGACAAGGTGGCCCGCGACATCGTCAAGGCGATCCTGCGCAACAAGGCCGTCGTGCCGGTGACCCCGGAGGCCAAGTTCGGCTACCGCGCATACCGCTTCTTCCCCTGGGGCTCGCGCCTGGCCGCCCGCGCCAAACTCGCCAAGTAATCCCGGCACTTCCTTACGAGTACGACCCGTTCGCCACAGGCAAGGAGAACTCCGATGGCTCAGCCGACTCACTCCACCCCGGACACCGATCCGGGCAAGGTGGAACTGCACGCGCGCAACGTCCGTTTCGACCTGTCGCAGACGCCGCTGCACTGGATCCCCGGCCATCCGGTGGCCTCCAACTTCATCACCGTGCTGAATCTGCTGCTGCCCGAAGGGGAACGCTGGTTCGTGCAGACCTTCAACGAGGCGCTGCCGATGATCAAGGACGAGGCGCTGGCCGCCGACATGCGCGGCTTCATCGGCCAGGAGGCGATGCACGCCGAGGCGCACGACAAGGCCGTCGAGGAATGGCTGGAGCGGCACGGCATCGACACCTCGGGCTACCAGCAGCAGATGGAGTGGATCTTCCGCCGAGTCCTCGGACCGCGCGAGGGCGGCACCCCCGAGCAGCGGCAGAAGCACCTCATCGAGCGCCTGTGGCTGATCGCGGCGATCGAGCACTACACCGCGATCCTCGGCGACTTCGCGCTCAACTGCCGCTGGACGCAGGAGGGTGCCGACCCGAACATGACCGATCTGTTCACCTGGCACGGCGCCGAGGAGGTGGAGCATCGGGCCGTCGCACACGATGCGGCCGCCTACTTCGCCGACAGCATGGTGCATCGAGGTCGGGCGATGGCGCTGGCGCTGCCCTTCCTGGGGCTGCTGCTGGTGCGCGGTTTCCGGTTCATCATGAAAGCCGACGACTCGGTCCACATCGGCATGATCGGCAAGTTCACCGGCTACTTCCGCGGCGCCCGGGCAGGTGTGCTGCCGAAGATCCGGCACCTGATCGCGGCCACCTTCACCTACTTCAAGCCGAGCTTCGTCCCGCACGACATCGGTGATACCGCCCAGGCCGTGGCCTATCTCGCTTCGTCGCCGGGCGCACGCCGGGCGGCCTGAGGCCGACGATGAACCACGTCTTCCACGAGCACACCACCGACCTGACCACCGAGCCGCCGCACCTGTACGGCCGGTGGCGCCGGGATCCGCTGATGCGGTTCACCACCGGCCTGCGCCGCGTCTGGTTCCCGTTCTGGGGGGCCTTCGAGCATCTGCGGCCGCTGCCCGAGGACGACGGTCTGACGTACCTGGAGATCGTCGACCGGGAGGTCGTCGCCCAGGACGAGAACGTGATCGCGTTGACCTTCGCCGCACCGGACCGGGCGGTGCTGCCCGAGTGGCATCCGGGTGCGCACCTGGACCTGCACCTGGCGTCGGGCCGGATGCGCTCGTATTCGCTGTGCGGGGATCCGGGGG
>CAZEOP010000387.1:0-1508 GCA_964513715.1 uncultured Gordonia sp. | reverse complement strand
GAGCGAGGGTCCGTGGACGCATAGACCACGGACCCTCGCTCTGTGCCGACAACTCCCGTGGCGGCGTGCCAGGCGGACTGTTCCGGTGGGTGTCAGGACCCGACGATCTCGGTCTCCAGCACGAACTCGGCGTTCATCGAGTTGGCGACCAGGCACGAGGTCTCGGTCTTGGCCAGCAGTTGCTCGATCTTCTCGCGATCGGCGCCGGCCGGCACCACCAGCTGCGCCTTCTGGACGATCCGGGTGAAGCGGGTGACCCGATCGACGCGATCCAGGTCGCCGGTCACGTCCACGCGCATGTCGATCCAGTCGACGCCGTTATGCGCGGCGATGGCCCGCCAGGTGAGCACGAAGCAGTTGGCGACCGCGCCCATCATCAGGGTCTCCGGCGACCACATCCCGTCCGGGCCGCCGAATTCGGGCGGGGTCTCGGTGGTGATGGCCGCCAGACCGGGGGAGGAGACGGTGATCGGCTCGCCGGGTTCACTGATGGCGGAGACGGCGTAGTGGTGGGGTAGTTTCTGCATGACCCCATCATACCCCCTGGGGTATCTATCCGGGGTGGATTGCGCGGTCTGATCCGGGCGGCACGGCCGGGGGCGACATCGACAGCCGTCGATGGCAAGGTGGGGGCATGGCATACACCGAGAGCGCCGAACGCCTGGACGACAAGGGCGTCGGCGCCGCGCCGCCGCCGGCGGCTTCCGCGCCGACCTGGTTCATCGATGCGGACGATCCGCGCATCGGCGAGTTCGTTTCCGAGACGCTCGCGGACGCGGGGGCGACGACCGACAAGGAGAAGGCGGTCGCGCTGTTCGAGGCTGTCCGCGACGGCTGGCGCTACGATCCGTACGCGGTGACCGACCGGCCAGAGCTGTTTCGCGCCTCCGCGGTCCTGACCGGCGGCCCCAACTGGTGCGTGCCCAAGGCGGTACTGCTCACCGCGGCGTGCCGGGCGGCCGGGATCCCCGCCGGGATCGGCTTCGCCGACGTGCGCAACCACCTGCAGAGCGAGAAGCTGCGCGCCCTGATGGGTACCGATCTGTTCGTGTACCACGGCTATTCGGTGATCTGGCTGGACGGGGCGTGGCGCAAGGCCAGCCCCGCATTCAACCGGGAACTGTGCGAGCGCTTCGGGACCCGGATGCTCGATTTCGACGGGGAGTCGGACGCGCTGATGCACGCGTACGACGTCGCCGGCAATCGGCACATGGAGTACCTGCGCGATCACGGCTCGTACACCGATGTGCCGTTCGGGCAGATGATGTCGGCTATCCAGGCCGCCTACGGTTCGGCGGTGACGGGCGTCGCCGTCGACAGTGTGGTGGACGAGGCCTTCCACGGCTGATCCCGCGGCGCGGTGCGGCCGTGCGTGGTAGCGATGGACGATGAGCAAAACCGTGCTGACCGTCGAACCGCGTACTACGCGGCGCCCTGCGGGACGGCGGTGCGGGTGATGCGACGCAAGATCGCGATGATCGAGTCGACATCGGTCTCCGGGAAGAAGA
>CAZEOP010000386.1:0-1529 GCA_964513715.1 uncultured Gordonia sp. | reverse complement strand
CTAATGGGGCTGGACCGGCGCTCGAGGAAGCGAGATGCTGGTTCTGCAGAACCTCCCGGCGGGACACCACTATCTGAGCCTTGAGGCAGGTCCCAATCAGCTGACTGGAGGCCTCGATCTCTATGCGGAGATCGCGGACCCGCCGGGCAGGGGTTCACCCGGAACGCTGCTGGGATATCGTGCCACGCTCTGATCGTCGAGCACTGCCGTTAGGTCGCTGTCGGGTCCACCCCGCGGTCTGCATCTCAACAACGAACGGGAGGTGACTCCGATGACGATCTTCATCGGCGATGACTGGGCCGAAGACCATCACGACATCTGCCTGATGGGCGAGTCCGGAGAAGTAATGGCGAGCCGCCGAATACCGGAAGGCATCGCCGGAATCGCCCGCCTGCACGACCTCATCGCCAGTCATGCACGAAGTCCCAACGAGATAATCGTCGGAATCGAAACTGATCACGGACCATGGGTTGACGCACTGCTGGCCAGTGGCTACCGCATCTACGCACCCAACCCGCGGGCAGTGAAACGCTACCGCGAACTCCATCACCTCTCCGGCAGCAAATCCGACAAGGCCGACGCCAAATCACTAGCCGACCTCGTCCGGACCGACCGTCACAACTTCACTCCCGTGACCAGTGACTCGGTCGAATGCCAAGCCATTAAGGTGATGGCCCGGCAACTGCAGAACCTGGTATGGCTAAGAACCGCCCAGACCAACGTCCTGCGCGCTTCACTGCTGCAATACTACCCGGCAGCTCTGGCCACGTTCAAAGAACTCGCCGGCCGCGACTGCCTAGCCGTGCTGCAACGCGCACCCACGCCCGATCAAGGAAACCGCCTGAGCAAACCCTCGATCAGGGCAGCACTCAAAGCAGCCGGCCGACAACGCGGCCTGGACACACGAGTAGCCCAGATCCACCAAGACCTACGGGCACCACAGCTACACGTCCCAGCAGAACTCACTCACGCCTACGGCGCTTCAGTCACTGCCATCGTCACACTGCTGATCTCACTCAACGAACAGATCAGCACATTGGAAGCCACTCTCGAGCCGCATTTTGAACAGCACCCGGACGCCGCGATCTACCTGTCCATGCCCGGAATCGGTCACATCATCGGCGCCCGGATGCTCGGCGAGTTCGGAGACGTCTCCGACCGCTACGCCACTGCCAAGTCTCGCAGAAACTACGCCGGCACATCACCGATCACCATCGCCTCAGGCAAACAGCGAGCAGTCCTGGCCCGCTGGATCCGGAACAAACGCCTCGCCGACGCCACCACCCGATGGGCCTACTCAGCGCTCACCGCCAGCCCCGGCGCCCGCCGCTACTACGACACCCAACGCGCCAGCAAACACGATCACGAGCAAGCCCTGCGAGCCCTATCCAACAAACTCGTCGGAATGCTCCACGGATGCCTGACCCACCGCGTCCTCTACAACGAACACATCGCCTGGGACCACCCCAATGACCAACCCCTGAACACAGCCGCTTGACAAGCTACAGCCCTGGGATATCTCCGCAGCG
>CAZEOP010000385.1:0-1534 GCA_964513715.1 uncultured Gordonia sp. | reverse complement strand
TGCGGTCCACCAACCGGGCCGGCGGCCTCGAGGGCGGCATGACCAACGGCGAGGACGTGCGCGTGCGCATCGCGATGAAGCCGATCTCCACCGTGCCGCGCGCCCTGTCGACCGTCGACATGAGCACCGGCGAGCCGGCCAGCGCCATTCATCAGCGCAGCGACGTGTGCGCGGTACCCGCCGCCGGCGTCGTCGCCGAGGCGATGGTGGCCCTGGTGATCGCGCAGGCCGCGCTGGAGAAGTTCGGCGGCGACTCGGTCGCCGAGACCGCGGCGAATCTGCACTCGTACCTCGAGACCATCGGCGCGCGGCCGCCGCGCCCATGACCCCGCGGGTCGTCCTCACCGGTTTCATGGGCTCCGGCAAGTCCACCGTCGGGCGCGCCCTGGCCCGCTCACTCGGTGTCGCCTATCTGGACACCGATGCCGAGATCGAGCGGCGCAGTGGCCGCAGCATTCCGGAGATCTTCGCCGACGGTGAGCCGGCCTTCCGGACGATCGAGCGCGACACGGTGCTCGACGTGCTGGCGACCGCCGACGGCGTCGTCGCCCTCGGCGGGGGATCGGTCACCGTGCCCGAGATCGCCGCGGCACTCGCCGGCCGGCCGGTGGTGTATCTGCGGATCGGTCCGGACGAGGGATTTGCCCGGGTGGCGCACTCGGACCGCCCGCTGCTCGCCCACCCCGATCCGGCGACCCGATACGCCGACCTGCTGGCCGCCCGGACACCGGCCTACGCGGCCGTCGCCGCCCACACCGTCGATGCGCAGCGCCCCGTCGACGAGATCGTCGACGAGCTCGCCGCCTACGTCCGGGCCGTGCCGGTCCAGCCCTCCGGCCCGCCGGCCGACTCTGCCGAGGCCGCCCGCATGCCGGCTGGTTCTGCTGGGGCCGCCCGTCCGCCGGCTGGTTCTGCTGGGGCCGCCCGTCCGCCGGCTGAGCCGCGCGAGGTACGAGCGCGTGTCGAAGCCACCACCGAAGAAGGAGACCGACCATGACCGAGCCCGTGAAAGTCGCCGTCAACGCCGCCGACCCCTACGAGGTGATCATCGGCCGCGGCCTGCTCACCGATCTGGCGGACGCGGTCGCGGGCGCCGATCACATCGCGATCGTCTACCAGCCGACGCTCAAGGCCACCGCCGAGCAGATCCGCGAATACCTGACCGACCGGGGCTTCGATGCGCACCGCGTCGAGATCCCCGACGCCGAGGACGGCAAAGATCTGCAGGTCGCGGCCTACCTGTGGGACGTCTTCGGGCAGATCGGTCTCAAGCGCAACGACAAGGTCGTCAGCCTCGGCGGGGGTGCCTGCACCGACCTCGCCGGCTTCGCCGCGGCCACCTGGATGCGCGGCATCGGCGTGGTGCACGTGCCGACCACCCTGCTCGCCATGGTCGACGCGGCCGTCGGCGGCAAGACCGGCATCAATACCGACGCGGGCAAGAACCTGGTCGGCTCCTTCCACGAGCCCGACGCGGTCCTCATCGACCTCGGCACCCTCGAATCGGTGCCGCGGAACGAGATCATCGCCGGCC
>CAZEOP010000384.1:0-1589 GCA_964513715.1 uncultured Gordonia sp. | reverse complement strand
GGCACGCTCAGGAGCTGAACTTCTCGAGCAGAGCCTTGCGCTGACGGTCGCCCAGACCGCGGAGCCGGCGGGTCGGCGCGATCTCCAGCTCGGTCATGATTTCCTGCGCCTTGACCTTGCCCACCTTGGGCAGGGCCTCGAGCAGAGCCGAGACCTTCATCTTGCCCAGGATCTCGTCGTTCTCAGCGTCGGCGAGGACCTGCTTGAGGTCGGTGCCACCGCGCTTGAGGCGCTCCTTGAGCTCGGCGCGCACGCGGCGAGCCTCGGCCGCCTTCTGCAGCGCGGCTGCGCGCTGCTCATCTGTCAGCTGGGGAAGAGCCACGGTTCCTCCGTCTTTCGTATCCGGTTCGGTTTGGTCCACCGACGCTATATCAGCCTTCGGCGGGGTCGCACTCGGGGGTCGGGAGACTCCCGTGCTCCACAACGATCCTAACTATTCTCGTCATGACCAGGAGCGACGCTACCCTGTGCCCCCGACTCCGGCGAGTACCGCCCCGGGCGCGTCGGGAGTTTCCGGCGCCGGTAGCCTCACCGTCCATGCAGCAGTCCGACCTGGCGACTCTCGTGCGTGTTCTGCTCGACGATCTCGCCCCCCGCACCGCCACCGAGTCGACGGTGGTCATCGACCGCCCGCACGGCCGCCTGCTCCGCTACGGCAGCGCTGACCAGCTGATTCGGGCTCGCGAGGCGGGCGCCGTGCCGGTACTGCTGGTGCCGCCGCTGGCCGTTCCGGCCTCCTGCTACGACCTGGCCCCGGGTGCCGATCCGGCCAACTCGGTGGTCGAGTTCCTGCTCGGCGAGGGCACCGTGCCCTATGTGGTCGACTTCGGCGACGTGGGACGTGCCGAACGTCACCTCGGCTTCGAGGACTACTTCGACAGTTTTGTGCCGCGGGCCATCGCCGATGCCCTGGCCGATTTCGAAGCCGCCTCGGCCGTCGATCTGATGGCCTGGAGCCTGGGCGGCACCGTCAGCCTGATGACCGCGGCCCACGGTCCGCACCTGCCGATCCGGTCGATCATCACCGTCGGCACCCCGCTGAACTATCTGAAGATCCCGCCCTATCCGCTGGTGCACCGGCTGCTCGGTCCGACCGGCGGACGGCCCGCCACCTATGCGCTGCGCGCGATGGCCGGTATCCCGGCCCCGATCGTGCGCGCCGTCTACCGCGGCCTGGCCGCCGACCGCGAACTGCGCAAGCCGATGTACATCCTGCAGAATCTGGGCGACGAGGAGGCGCTGAGCCGGATGCAGGTGATCGACCGCTTCCAGCGCTCGCTGCCGGGCTATCCGGGCCGGGTCGCCGAGCAGATGCTGGTCAACTTCATCGCCCGCGACGAGCTGAGCACCGGGACGCTGCACTTGCGCGACGCCACCGTGGATCTGACGACCGTGACCGCCCCGGTCTTCATGGTCGGCTCACCGCGCGACGTGATCGCCCCGATCGGTGCGGTCCGGCACGGCGAGACGCTGCTCACCGGCTCGGCCGGCCGCGAGTTCCACACCGTGAACTCCAGTCACCTGGGCATGCTGACCGGACCCGACGCCCAGGAGTACACCTGGCCGGCGATCTCCGCCTTCCGCGCCCG
>CAZEOP010000383.1:0-1591 GCA_964513715.1 uncultured Gordonia sp. | reverse complement strand
CTGCACTGCGGCAACCTCGCACATCGCATCGACGCACTCTGATTCCGGAAGAGCCGCTTTTCGACGTGCGCTGAGCAGCGGCAGCCGCGTCCGCAGGATGCGGCGCACCCCGTAGAGCGGATCGCCTTTGCGGCCGCGGTGCCCGCAGGTGTGTTGTTGGATGCGTTGGCGGCACAGGTCGAGCTTGTCGCCGGCCAACGCGACAACGTGGAACGGGTCCATCACCGGGGTGGCCTCGGGCAGCTGGTCGGTGGTTGCGTTCTTGTAGCCGGTGAAGCCGTCCATGGCCACCACTTCGACCTGGTTGCGAAACGCCGGGCTTTGGGCGGCCAGCCAGTCTTTGAACGCCGCCGTCGAGCGGCCGGGTACCAGGTCGAGCAGTCGAGCGCGTCCGGTTCCGTCGAGCACCGGGGTGAGGTCGATGATGACGGTGACGTAGCCGTCCTCGCCGCGGCGGCGGGTATGCGACCAGCGGTGCTCGTCGACACCAATGACCCGTACCCCGGCCAGGCGAGTGGTGTCGGTGGCCACGATCCATTCAGTGGCGTCCATGGCGATGGTGTTCACGGTGTCCCAGGACAGGCCCAGCTCACGGGCCACCGCCGCCACGGTCGCCCGGTCGATCATCAACCGCCGGCAGATGTAGCGGGCACACCGCCGCGTCGTCGACCAGCCGCGCCGCGCGAGGCGATCGGTGTTGTGGGCGAACACTTCTCGCTCGCACGCGGGGTTCACGCAGCGGTAGCGAGGAACCCGCACGTGCAGCCGCAGCGGATGCCCGACCACAGGTACATCGGTGACCCGGCGGATCACGGTGTCGCGGTAGACCCCGTCGACGCCGCACCCGGGGCACTGCCGTCGAGCGTCGTCGAGCAGCGTGCAGAACACCACCGTGGTCTGGCCGTCGACGGCGGCGTCGGTGATCGTTACCCCCAACTCGACGGTCCGCACGATCGTGTCGGCAACAACAGAGGCAGAAGGCGACGTAGAGTCAGACACAGGGCTCCCCGGCAGGTAAGCGGATACGGCGTAAGCACCTGCATCCTCTGCCCGCCGGGGCCCGTTTCAACTCACCGACACGGCCTGCACACGTGGGTATCCGCCGCCCTCACCCGCACTCCATTTCCGGAAGAGCCAGATTGGCTCTTCCGGAATCAGAGTGCGTCGATGCGATGTGCGAGGTTGCCGCAGTGCAGGAGTGAGCGCCAGCGGTAGTGGGTGGGGTTGCGGAATCCGAGGGCGTTGCGGCGGAGGGCTTCGAGTCGGCCGTTGATGGCTTCGGTGGGTCCGTTGGAGGCGTGGTGGTCGAAGTAGGCGAGCACGTCGGCGCGGCGTCGCCACAGGGTGCGGCCCAGCTGAGCGAGTTCCTCGAGCGCGTCGGGCACGCCGGTGCGCAGTGCGGTGATGATCTCGGTCATCATGGCTTTGCCGCGGCGCCGGTCGGGGTGGGCGTAGGCGGCGATCATGCGTTGGTAGAAGTTCCAGCAGATCTCCACGGGAAGGTGTCTGGCGTCGGCGAACACGGCTTCCAGCTTGGCTTTTCGACGTGCGCTGAGCAGCGGCAGCCGCGTCCGCAGGATGCGGCGCACCC
>CAZEOP010000382.1:0-1607 GCA_964513715.1 uncultured Gordonia sp. | reverse complement strand
CGAGTTGTGGGCACCGGAGCGGGGTCCGTGGTCTATATGGCCACGGACCCCTCTCCTGTGCCGGTAACTTTCCCGCCGGCCCCCAGATCGCCGGCTGAGCGGGCCGATGAACGCAGTGAAGAGGCCCTGTCGAAGCCCGCCGAAGAAGCCTGCGCAGCCGGAGACGGGATGCCGTCAGGCGCCGAGGTGGCGGTCCAGGAAGGCCAGCTGGTGGGCCAGCGCCGGGGTGAACCAGTCATTGCCGTCGAAGACGTCGAAGTGGTCGCACGCGTAGTGGCGGACCTCGGCGCGGGCGGCGAAGGCGGTCTTGGCGGCGGCGTGCGGCGGCGCGGCCCGATCGAAGTCAGCGATCTGCATCAGCACCGGCGCCGTGATCGCGGCGGCGTACTTGTCGGCGCGGTACGAGCCCAGTTCCAGACCGACGGCGGCGTCGACCTCGTTGCGCCAGCTGGGCCCGGCCATCGCCGCGTAGCTCTCGGCGAAGCCGTCGGCCGTGAGCGCGGCCCCCGAACCGGGCGGTCCCACCACCGGCATCAGCATCGCGCGCCGGCCCAGCCGGGCGCCGACGGCGCTGGCCACCCCGCGCGCGGTGGACTTGGCCACCCCGGCGGCGCCGAGCTGCGGATAGTGGTGCGCACCGGCAGCCAGACCGCTCACCAGCGGGACCATCGAGATCACCGCGGCGACGTCGTCGCGGCCGGAGGCCACCTGCAGGACGTGACCGCCCGACAGCGAGACGCCCCAGAGAATCACCCGGGCCGGATCCACGCCCGGCTGCGCCTTCGCCGCGGTGATCGCGGCGCGGTAATCGTCGAGTTGGCCGGACATCGACACCCGCTGGCGCGGTAGGCCTTTCGACTCGCCGAAGCCCCGGTAGTCGAAGGCGAAGACGGCCAGGCCGGCCTCGGCGAAGCCCCGCGCGAAGGAGTCCAGGCCCGAGTCCTTGGTGCCGCAGAAGCCGTGCGCCATCACGACGACGGGGGCACCCTTCGACACGGGCTCCTCCGTCGCCCGGCTCAGGGAGCGGGGGTCGGCGGGAGCGGAGGGAGCGGGCGGGTAGAACCAGGCGGCGCAGGTGACGCCGGACGACGAGAAGGTGACATCGGTGCGGGTCATGCGCGCGCTCCCGACCACGGGCGCACCGGGCCGGCGGCCTCGGCGCGGCGGACGCCGGCCGGCAGTTCCCGGGTGCGCAGGTCGTGTTCGTACAGGAAGTAGTCGAGCTGCTGGGTGTGCCGCGGGCGGTGCAGCATGTGCCCGGTGTAGAACTCCATGTCCTCCTCGATCACCCGGCGCATGGTGTCGACCGACGGCGGCCGGTAGCGGCCCACCGCGTAGGCGCCGATCACCCGCGCCTGCGCCTCCACGAACGGGAACAGGGTGGGCGTGGCCTGTGCGAAGCCGGCGAAGACCAGGTCGTCCAGGCCCGGGTAGAAGATCCGCTTGTATAGGTCGATCCGGTTGTCCGGCGCGCTGATGAAGTCCTCGTCGAAGAAGGGAAAGGTGATGTTGTAGCCGGTGGCGTAGACGATCACGTCGAACTGGCCACTGCTGCCGTCGGCGAAGTGGACGGTGTCGCCGTCGAGCCGGTCGATGTCGCCCTTGGC
>CAZEOP010000381.1:0-1613 GCA_964513715.1 uncultured Gordonia sp. | reverse complement strand
ACTCGAGGTCGACAGCGGTAAGCCGAAGGGCACCGTGGTCTTCACCGCGCCGTCCGACAGCGCCATGCCGGGCACCGTGATCGCCGTCTACGTCTCCAACGGCAAGAGCCGCTCGGGCAGCCAGACCAGCACCTCGAAGACCGTCGACGTGCCCGGCGTCGGACCGGTCGTGATCGACGTCCCCGACAACTGAGCACTCCCCGGCCCGCCCGGCACGCGTATCCTGGCCGCTATGGCCTCCCCCGCTCCGCGCACGCCCGCCGACCTGCTCTCGTCCTCCGGGGCGCGCCTGGTGGCCGGGGCCGCCGGCGCGGCCGCGGCCGGACTCGTCTACTCGACGGTGATCGAGCGCAACGCCTTCACGCTCCGCGAGACGACGCTGCCGATCCTGGAGCCCGGCTCGGCGACGCTGCGGGTACTGCATCTGAGTGACATCCACATGATGCCGCGGCAATACCTGAAACAGGCCTGGATCGGCGAGCTGGAGCAGTTGGAGCCGGATCTGGTGGTCAACACCGGCGACAACCTGGCCAGCCCGGCGGCGGTGCCCGCGGTGGTGCAGAGCCTGGGCGGGCTGCTGTCGCGGCCCGGGCTGTTCGTGTTCGGCTCCAACGACTACTTCGGGCCCACCCCGAAGAATCCGTTCAAGTACTTCCGCAAAGATCACAAGCGCACGCACGGCGAGCCGCTGCCCTGGCAGGATCTGCGGGCCGCATTCACCGAGCGGGGCTGGCTGGACGCCACGCACACGGTCCGCGAACTCGAGGTGGGCGGGGTGCGGGTGGCCGCCGCCGGCGTCGACGATCCGCACATCGGACGCGACCGCTACGAGACCGTCGCGGGCCGGCCCAATCCGCTCGCGCAGCTGCGACTGGGGCTGACCCACTCACCCGAGCCCCGGGTGCTCGACGCCTTCGCCGCCGACGGCTACGACCTCGTGCTGGCCGGGCACACGCACGGCGGCCAGCTGTGCGTGCCGGGTTACGGCGCGCTGGTGACCAACTGCCACCTCGATCGCTCGCGCGTGAAGGGCGTCTCCCACTGGGGTTCGACGATGCTCCTGCACGTCAGCGCCGGGCTGGGGACCTCGCCGTATGCGCCGGCCCGGTTCGCCTGCCGGCCCGAGGCCACACTGCTGACGCTGACGGCGTCGTCGAACGGCGGCGGTGACGACGAGGTGATCGACCAGTCGCTGCCCCAGCTCGTCTCGACCGTGAGCTGACCACGGTCGGCTCCGACTCCCGCCGACAATCCACGATTGACCGCCCGCGGGGTGTTGGCTATCGTGTGGAGGAACGATACTGAGGAGTATTCATTCTTCGTTCGTCTTCGAGGGGTCGAAGAAGCCCCGGCAGAACACATTCTGCCGGGGCATTTTTGTTTCCGCACGACGAAGTGCCGGTGGCCATCAATTCGATGGGGCGCAGATCCACGAAAAACGAGGAGACCCCGACCGGGTTTCCCCGGCCGGGGTCTCTTCTACTGTCTCAACACAGTGCTTTGGTCGATGCGGCGCAAGCCTCATCTTCCAGTCGGGGTAGCGGGATTCGAACCCACGACCTCTTCGTCCCGAACGAAGCGCGCTACCAAGCTGCGCCATACCCCGTGTTACA
>CAZEOP010000380.1:0-1616 GCA_964513715.1 uncultured Gordonia sp. | reverse complement strand
GGTTGTCAAGCTGCGGTGGCGGTAACGGGTTCGGTGGTGGGGTGGTGTTCGAGGAGTCGGAAGATCTCGCGGGCGATGTAGCGTTTGAGGAGCCGGTTGATCGCGCGTGGTGTCTTACCGTCGGTGGTGCGTTTAGCGATGTAGGCGGTGGTGTGGGGATCGATGCGTTTGCGCGTGAGCATGATCGTGTGGATCGCGCTGTTGAGTTGCCGGTCCCCGCCGTAGTTGAGGCGGTAGACCAGCCGGCCGCCGCTGCCGATGGGGACTGGGCTGACTCCGGCCAGCGAGGCGAAGTGGGCTTCGCTGGTGAACCGGCCGGGGTGAGACCAGGCGCAGAGGATCTGGGCGGCGGTGATCGGCCCGATCCCGGGCACGGCGAGCAGGTCGGGCCGCCATTGGTTCACGATGTCGCGGATCTGACGCGCGTTGGTGGTGAGGGTTTGATGGCAGGTGAGGATTTCGGTGGCCAGTAGCGCGGCCTGGGCGGTGATGATCGGCGAGTGCCGCGGGTCGGTGAGTGCTCCATCGGCGATCTGCCGGATCTGGGCCATGGTCAGTGCCCGGCGGGTATCGGCCAGCAGGCCCAGGGTCCGTACGATCGCGCCGAGTGCGTTGATCTTGGCGGTCTTTTCCTTGGACTTCTGCCGCCGCACGATGCCCAGGACCTGCAGTTCAGCGCGGGTCCGGCCCTGACGTGGCACGGCGAGCCGGTCTGGGTCGGCGGCCAGCGCGGTCCTGGCTGCCCGGACCGCGTCGAGGCCATCGGTCTTGCCCTGGCCGCGGCGGGCCTTCTTCGATCCGGCCCGGGTCTCGGTGACCGTGATCTGGGCAGCGGTCAATGCCTCGGTCACGGTGGCCCCGTAGGAGCCCGTGCCCTCGACCGCGGCCAGTACCGGGCCGCCGGCGGTGTGCCGGCTGATCCAGGTGATGGCCTTACCGAATCCGGCCGTGGTGACCTCGAACTTCTCCGGGCCGGCCACGACACCGCCGGTACCGGCGTCGACCACCACGAAGTCGTGGTGACGAGCGTGGGTGTCGACACCCACGACGTAGTCGTACTGGTCTGAAATACTGGACAAAGCGGGATCTCCTCACTGACATGCCGGTTCAGCCGACAGCAGTGGTTTTCCGCTATCGGCGCGGTGCCGGTCATCCGACAAGAGCCGTGGCGAGACAGGTCTCTAAGGAGTCAATGGACGGGCTTCTATCCAGTCATCGCCACGTCAGGAAGGCCGGCACCGGCTTCGCCCAGCGGACAAGTCGAAGCCAAGCCAGAACGATTCCACGAGGATCGAGCGGCAAGACACGGGGTAGTCACACCCGGCAAAGCCGATACCAGCATCCCTCAACCGACACACTCGCCGGTCACCCCTATTAGAGACACGGGCTCCTTCGTCGCCCGGCTCAGCCGGCGGTCCTAAGTCGACGCAACCAAACCCCCACCCCACCGCAGCCGGCGGTCCTGGGTCCGCCGACGCCGTCTAACCCCGCCCCGCATCCGCCGGCGGTCCTGGGTCCGCCGACGCTATCTAACCCCCGCCCGCCTCAGCCGGCGGGTCAGTTACGGAACCGCCGGCCTAGGACCGCCGGCTGAGCCGGGCGAGGCGCCAGCCGAG
>CAZEOP010000379.1:0-1621 GCA_964513715.1 uncultured Gordonia sp. | reverse complement strand
GGCTCCGCGTCTCCCGGATTGACGGCGTGCTCCGCCGACGGGCTAAGACTCAGCGGGCGTCGTCGCCGGGGACCAGGATCACCTTGCCGTGCGCGCGGCCGGAGGCGACCAGGCCGAGCGCGGTGACGGCTTCGGACAGCGGAAAGACCTGGGCCACGGGCACCTCGAGCTCGCCGGCGGCGAGCAGCGCGACCAGTTCGCCGCGCACCGCGTCGCGGAAGGCGGCGCTGTCGGGCGCCGCCCCGGAGAGGGCGACGAAGCCGTGCTCGCGGGCCGCCGCGGGGGCGGCGACCGTGAGGATCCGGGACCGGTCCGGCACCAGGTCGAGACTCGCCGCGACGGCCTCGTCGGTGCCCGCGCAGTCCAGGGCCGCCACCACGCCGCCGGGTGCCGCCGCCCGCAGCCGCTCGGTCAGGCCGGCGCCGTATGCCACGGGGACCCCACCGAACCGCGCCACCGCGTCCTGCCGGCCGCGGCCCGCGGTCCCGACGATGCGGACCCCCGCGCGCCGGGCGAGTTGCAGCAGCGTCGTGCCCACCGCGCCCGAGGCGCCGTGCACCAGCACCGTGTCGCCGGCCGTCGCACCGCTGCGCCGCAGCAACTCGGCGGCGGTGGTGCCGGCCAGCAGCAGGCCGGCCGCGGCGAGCTCATCGGTGCCGTCGGGCAGCGCGAAGGCATCGCCGGCGGGCACGGTGAGCGCCCCGGCGTAGCCGCCGTGCACCCGGAAGGCGACCACGCTGTCGCCGATGGCGGCCGGTGCGCCGGAGCCGAGCACCGCACCGGGGCCCATCCGGCTGATTCGCCCGGCGAGCTCGTAGCCGATCGGTAACGGCAGCAGGGTGGGATCCGTCGCCCGCCGGACGTGTTTCAGGTCGGCGGGGTTCACTCCGGCGGCGGTGACGGCGACGGTGATCTCGCCCGGACCCGGCGCGGGGACCTCGCGCTGTGCCAGGACGAAGCTGTCGAGGCCGGTGAATCCGTGGGCGGTCCAGGAGGCTGTCGTCTGCACGGTCCCAGTGTGCTCCCGTGTGCCCGGTCACATTCCCGGCGGTTACAGTGTCTGCCATGACGAGCACTGTGGACGCGAGCAATCCGGATCTGGTCACCATCGACGTGCCGACGCACTGGTACAACCTGGCCGCCGAGCTCGACGAGCCGATTCCGCCGCACCTGCACCCCGGCACCAAGGAGCCGGTCGGCCCGGCCGATCTGGCCGCGCTCTTCCCGGCCGGTCTGATCGCGCAGGAGGTGACCGACGAGGTCTACGTCGAGATCCCCGAGCCGGTCCGCGAGATCTACAAGATGTGGCGGCCCTCGCCGCTGTTCCGGGCGCGCAACTTCGAGAAGGCGCTGAACACCAAGGCGCGGATCTACGTCAAGTACGAGGGCGTCAGCCCGGTCGGCAGCCACAAGACGAATTCGGCTGTGGCGCAGGCGTATTACAACAGCATCGACGGCGTCAAGAAGCTCACCACCGAGACCGGCGCCGGTCAGTGGGGCAGTGCCCTCTCGTTCGCGGGTGCGCAGTTCGGGATCGACGTGGAGGTGTGGCAGGTCCGCGCCTCGTACGACTCCAAGCCGTACCGCGGCTTCCTGATCCGCACCTACGGCGGCACCCTGC
>CAZEOP010000378.1:0-1628 GCA_964513715.1 uncultured Gordonia sp. | reverse complement strand
GGCCCTGCTGGCCGCGACCGCGGCCCTCGTCGTCGTCACGGGGTGTGTCGCCGACCCGCCACCACCCAGGGTGGTGGGAGGGGAGGACGGCGGCGGTGACGGCACGGACGTGAGCCTCACCGCCGGCGGCCTCCTCCTGGCTCTGGACAGGATCGAGGAGGGCTTCAACCCCCACCTCCTGTCCGACCAGGGCGTGGACACCGACCTGGTGGCATCGCTCCTGCTGCCCAGCGCGTTCGTCCCCGGCCCGGACGGCGGGCTGGTCCGCAACGAGGCTCTGATCGTCTCCGCGGCGCCGCTGCCGGAGGATCCGGAGGTCATCCGCTACACGATCGATCCCCAGGCGCAGTGGTCCGACGGCGTGCCCGTGGCGGCCGAGGACTTCGAGTACCTGTGGCGCCAGATGACCACCCAGCCCGGGGTCGTCGATCCGGCCGGGTACGAGCGCATCGTGGCGGTTCGGCCCGGGGCCGGCGGCAAGGTCGTGGACGTGGTGTTCGACCGCGTGCCGCCGCAGTGGCAGGCCCTGTTCACCAACCTCCTGCCCGGGCACATTCTCAAGGGCGCCCCCGACGGCTTCGAGGGCGCGATGGCCAGGCTGCCGATGATGAGCGCCGGCCCGTTCATGATCCGGGCCGCCGACCTCGGACGCGGTGAGATCGAATTCGTCCCCAACGACCGCTACTGGGCGCAGGCCCCCTCTCTCGGCCAGATCGTCGTGCGGCGGGAGACGGGTGCGGGCCAACTCGGCGCGGTGCTGCGCGACGGACGCGGGGTGATGGCGCTCGTCTCCGATGCCCCCGTCGCCGTCGACGTCGCCAAGACCGTCCCGGGCGTCACCTCCCGCACGGTCGCGGCGTCCACCCAGCTCGAACTCGGCTTCAACACCGTCGCCCCCGCCGTGTCCGACCCGCTCGTGCGTCGTGCGCTCGCGGCGGCGGTCAACCCGGAGGTGGTCGGCCGGATCGCCACCGGCGAATCCACGCCGAAGGTCACCGCGTACCCCTTCCCTGCGGGGACCCGGTCGACGACCACCGGCGACGCCGGGCTCGCGGAGTCCGAACTGTCCGCCGCCGGGTACTCCCGCGAGCGCGGCCGGTGGCAGCGCGACGGCGAGAATCTGACCGTCACGCTCGGCGTGGAGGCCGCCGACGAGAGGGCCCGCACGGCCGCCTATCTGGTGGCCGACCAGCTCCACGGTGCGGGGATCGGGGCCCACGTGTGGGAGCTCGACCCGACCGCGCTGTACGCGGACGCGCTGCCCCACGGACTGGTCGACGCGGTGGTCGGGTGGCAGCTCGCGGAGGGGCAGCCCGAGGTGTCCGCGGTCTCGCGCTTCGCCTGTGCGGAGAGCGGGGCCACGCAGGAGGAGGGCTCGACGGCGGAGCCCGCGCGCCCGCGCACGACTGTCTCGAGCCTCATCCCGCCGACCGAGCCGACGACGCCGACGACGCCGGAAACGCCGACGAGTCCGACGACGACAACGACGACGACAACGACGACGAAGACGGCACAGTCCCCGACGGCAACCACCCCGACGACGCCGGCCCGGACTCTGGGGGCCACCGCCCCGGCCCGTGCCGCGGACATCGCCGGCGTGTGCGACCCGAGGCTCGATGAGGCCCTCG
>CAZEOP010000377.1:0-1628 GCA_964513715.1 uncultured Gordonia sp. | reverse complement strand
GTCGACCACGGCCTGGTGCTTGAGGCCGAAGCAGTAACCGAGCTGGATGGCGATGTAGACCGCGATGGTCACCGAGGTCTGCCAGTTGGCCAGGAAGGCCACCCCGACGGCCGCGGCGATCAGCACCACGGCCAGACCGAAGGCCAGGTTCCGCGGCACCACCCCGGCCGCGATCGGCCGGAACCGCTTGGTGGGATGGGCCCGATCGGCCTCCACGTCGAGGGCATCGTTGATCAGGTAGATCGATGACGCGGCCAGGCAGAAGGCGATGAAGGCGATACCGACATTGCCCATCTTGCCGGCGTCGGTCAGCGCATCGGTGCCGGCGGCCAGCGGCGCGGCCAGCACCAGGACGTTCTTGACCCACTGGCGCGGGCGCAGGGCCTTGATCAGCCCGGTGGCCAGGTTCTTCGGCGGACCGGCGACGGCGGTCTCGATCGGCTCTTCACTCATCAGCTGTTCCTCACGTCGGTGTAGAGCTTGTCGGCAGCGATCACGGCCCCCGCGCTCGCCGCGCCGATCAGGGCGCCCGCTGCTACATCGGAAGGGTAATGGACGCCGAGGACCAGCCGGGACGCCAGCATCGGCGGCACGATCGCCGCGGGCAGCAGCACCGGCGCCAGCCGGCGCAGCCCGCGCGCATCGTCGCCCGCCACCGCGCGGCCCAGCAGGATCGCCGCGGCCGTCGTCGAGGTGGCGTGGCTGGACGGGAAGCTGAGCTTGCTCGGCGTGCCGACGCCGATCGCGATGTCCGGGTGGTTCGGCCGCTTGCGGCGCACGATGCGTTTGATCACCACGGAGGCGGCGTGGGCGCCGAAGGCACCGATCCCGGCCTCGGCGAACAACCGGGCGCGCCGCTCATCGCCGGCCCGCAGCGCCAGCACGCCGCCGGCGGCGGCCAGCGCCACCCAGCCCGCCGAGTGCTCGCCGAGATGCGAGAGCCCGCGCGCGCCGGAACGCACACCCGGGCGATCGGCCAGCGCCGACTGCACCCCGATCAGCACCTTCTCCTCACCGCGCGGCGGACGAGCCGCGGGCGTTTCGCTCGCCGCGCCGGCGGCGCGCTCAGTCGATTCCCGATCAGTCGATTCCATAGACATGCGCCCAGCTCTCCTTGCTGACCAGTTCCTCGTGCGCGGCGCGGTACACCACGCGCAGCTCGTCGAACCGCTCGCGCAGTTCCTTCTGCAGCCGCGCCGACTCCTTGGCCAGCGCGAGCATCTTGTCCCGGTCGCGCTGCCGGTAGACCACGCCGCGGCCGTCGGCGGTGGTGACGGTGACGCCGTCCACTCGGCCGAGGGAGAACCAGCGCGCCTCGATCGGCGGATAGTTGGCCTGCGGCACCCGATGATGCTGCGGATCGGCCGGGCGGGCGTTGTTCACCACCGCGCCGAGCAGCGCCTTGGCCTTGGCGACGGCGCCCTTCGGCTCGTTGACGCCCAGCGCCGTGGCCGCACCGGTGGTCTGCGGCAGGTCCTGCGCCGAGCCCAGCACCACCGCGTCCGGGTACTCCTTGCGCATGGCGGCGATCTTGCCGAGCGCGGTCGGCAGAATCTCCCGGATGTGGTGCGGGCCGGCCAGGAAGTCGCGCATCGCCTCGTTCTGGATGGCGACCGTCGAATACTCCA
>CAZEOP010000376.1:0-1631 GCA_964513715.1 uncultured Gordonia sp. | reverse complement strand
CCCCGCTGATTCACGGAGCGTGAGGACTGCTGCTGTCGGGTGACGGCGGGATCCATTTCGTGGGTGGGCGTGCAGGAGTGCCGGCTGGCGCTGCCGGTGAGCGGGTCTGAAGGTGGTGCTGTCGTGGGCGGGTGGGTGAGGTCAGGCCGGTTTTGGGATCGCGGCGATCGTGTTGAACACTGCGACGATGGCAGTCGCCCAGGGCCACGTTTCGGGAACCTTCACGCGCCGCCGTCGGCCGCTTCGGACCAGCCGGGCTGCCACGTGGAGGAAGCGGTAGCGCAGCGCTTTGGGCTCGCACAAGGCCAGAACTGCGGCGTCGCCGGTGCAGGCGAGCATCCGGGTCCAGGCCACTAGATCCGCGGCGAGCATCACCGCCACGAGCCAGGCCTGGTTTAGAGCGAACTCCCGCGAGGGCAGACGGCCCAGGCCGGTGTCTTTGGCGTGTCGGATCCGGTCCTCGACCCGGGCGTGAGCCCGGTGTCTGGCCTCGAGGAACTGCAGCTGACCGGTGGCGGTGTTGGTGACGAATGCTTGGTAGCGCCACCCGTCGATCTCCTCGAACATCGACAACTGAGCACCCGGGTGGGGCCGTTCGCGGCGGACGATGACTCGCATTCCGTCTGGCCACTTGGCGAGCATCCTGGGCGAGAGGAACCCGGTCAGCTCCGCGACCTCGGCCCCCTCTCGGATGTCGCCGGAGGGATTCAATGCCGGCCCCCACGCAGCCTCTGGGCAGATCGCGATGGCCCGGCGTAGCGGGGCGGTGAGCGAGAACCCGACCGAGTACTCCACCCGTCGACCACGGATGCCGTTCTGTTCGGTAATCCAATCCAGAAGGTCATGGGAGGCGCCTGCACCGTCGGATCGAATCAGCAGGTCACGGCGGTGAGCGGCGGGGATCTGCGCGATCGCCTGGCCCAGGACGTCGATGTGGTCAGCCGCGGTGTTGGACCCGGCATTGCCCGGGCGCAGGCTCGCGGCGAGGAACTCCTCTGTGTTGTCGCACCACACACCGATCGGGTGGTACCCGAACGTGCGCTTGTACGTCGGTGCGGCGTTCTCTTTTTCGCTGTGGGTGACCACGATCGTGGCGTCCACATCGAGCACGACCGTCGATCCCAGATCCCGCCCCGCACACGCCGATGCGGGAACGCCGCCGGGCAGGCGGGACCACACGTGACGGCGGGTGCGGGCACGCGCTACCTGGATCTTCTTGCGCTTGCCGGCAGTGATCTCATCGAGTGTGCGCCACACCGTCGGGGCCGAGGCGACCGGGCCCAGGGCCTCGGATTGGTGGCGCAGGACGGGCGATGTCTGAGATGGATTCGCCGCCATCGGCGAGCATCACCGCGACGTCGATCAGTACCCGGCCGCGGTCGTGGATTGGGATGAACCGTCTGCGAGTCATGGCCTTCGACAGTTCGACGGTCAGCCCCACTCGATCCGCCAGAAGGCGGGGCGCGATGGCTCCGGCGTGGGAGATCACCCCGACACCATCAGCAGTAACGGACAGACCAGACGACCACGAAGTACGCTTCACCTACCGAGTGCTTTCTGCTGGAGAACATGGAACCTTAGACAAGTCCCAGTTTCCCCTGTTCAGGAAGCACTTCGGTCTATTTTCGCCC
>CAZEOP010000375.1:0-1634 GCA_964513715.1 uncultured Gordonia sp. | reverse complement strand
GGCGATGGTGGCCCAGCGGTACATGTACGAGTACGGCGCCACCAGCGAGGACTTCGGTCGCATCGCCGTGGTCGACCGCAAGCACGCCGCGGTGAACCCGAAGGCTTTCTTCTACGGCAAGCCGATCACCCTGGAGGACCACCAGGCCAGCAGGTACATCGCCGAGCCGCTGCACCTGCTGGACTGCTGCCAGGAGTCCGACGGCGGCGTGGCGATCGTGGTGGTCTCGCCCGAGCGCGCCCGGGATCTGCCGCGCAAGCCGGTGAGCATCGCCGCGGCGGCCTCGGGCAGCGGCCGCGACCAGTTCATCATGACCAGCTACTACCGCGACGAGCTCGCGGCGCTGGAGGAGATGGGGCTGGTCGGCCGGCAGCTGTGGGCGCAGGCCGGCATGACGCCCGACGACGTCGATCTGGCCATCCTGTACGACCACTTCACCCCGTACACCCTGCTCCAGCTGGAGGAACTCGGCTTCTGCGGCCGCGGCGAGGCCAAGGACTTCGTCCGCGAGCCCGGCGCCCTCGAGGTGGGCGGCCGGCTGCCGCTGAACACCCACGGCGGCCAGCTCGGCGAGGCGTACATCCACGGCATGAACGGCATCGCCGAGGCCGTCCGCCAGCTGCGCGGCGACTCGGTGAACCAGGTCGACGGCGCCACCCGCGCGCTGGTGACCGCCGGCACCGGCGTCCCGACCTCCGGCCTGATCCTGACCACCGACTGACACCCCCACCGGCATACCCCGGCCCCGCAAGGAGACGAGAGAAATGAAGTTCAACCTGGCCAGCGTGTTCGAGACGGTCGCCGATGCGGTGCCCGAGCGCGTGATGCTCACCTACGAGGGCGCGGGCTTCTCCTACGCCGACATGGATCGCAAGTGCAACCAGGTGGCGCACCTGCTGGCCGCGCACGGCGTCGGCCGGGACGACAAGGTGGCGCTGTACCTGAAGAACAGCGTCGAGCACGTCCTGGCGCTGCTGGGCATGCTGAAGATCGGCGCGGTGCCGGTCAACATCAACTACCGCTACACCGGCCCGGAGCTGGAGTACATCTTCAGCAACTCCGACTCGGCCGCGATCATCGTCGAAGAGCCCGAGCACCAGGACCTGCTGGCCGAGCTGATCCCGGCGCTGCCCGAGCTGCGCACCGTCTTCGTCATCGGCGAGACCACCGAGGCGCTGCGCGGTGCGGTCGGCTCCGGCCACGGCGGCAAGACCATCGACTTGGTGGACTTCAGCGACTGGACCAGCCAGTCGGAGGCGCGGGACTTCCCCGAGCGCACCGGCGAGGAGCTGTACCTGATCTACACCGGCGGCACTACCGGCTACCCGAAGGGCGTCATCTGGCAGCACGACGACTTCTTCCGCAAGCCGATCTCCGGCGGCAACCCGTACGGCCCGCCGCGCGAGAGCTACGAGGAGCTGGCCCGCGAGGTGGCGAACTTCCCGTCGCTGTCGTTCCTGATCGCCGCGCCGCTGATGCACGGCGCCGCGTCGTACTCGCTGTTCACCTTCCTCAGCCTGGGCGGCCGGCTCATCCTGGAGCGCGACTTCGATCCGCAGAAGATCGTCGGCAACATCGAGCGCGACCAGACCCAGATGATCCTCATCGTGGGCGACGCCATGGGCATGCCGCTG
>CAZEOP010000374.1:0-1653 GCA_964513715.1 uncultured Gordonia sp. | reverse complement strand
GTGGCCCTTAACGCGTTGGGGGCCGGTTACGGCTGGTGTTCTTAAGATTTGGGCGCCCGCCCCCGAACCGGGGGGCCGGCCGCCGTCGTCGGACTCGCCGACTACAGATCGTTGGTGGCGAAGGTGTCGCACTGACGCGGATCGCCGGTCTTGTAGCCGAGGGTGACCCAGCGGACGCGCTGCTCGGCCGAGCCGTGCGTCCAGCTCTCCGGGTTCGAGTGCGCGCCCTGGATGGTGTCGTCGCCGATCGCCTTGGCGCTCTTGATCACCGAGGCCAGCTGCTCGTCGGTGACCGGGGCCAGGTAGCCGGCACCCTTGCCGGACTGCGCGTGGTGCATCCAGACACCGGCCAGGCAGTCCGCCTGCAGCTCGATGCGGACCGAGCCGTCGTTGCCCATCCGCTGCCCCTTGGCCAGGACGCCGGTCAGGTTTTCCACATGGTGGCCGAACTCGTGGGCCACGACGTACTCCTGGGCCAGGTCGCCGTCCGAGCCGCCCATCCGGCGCAGCTCGTCGAAGAACGACGGATCGAAGTACGCGGTCTGGTCGCCCGGGCAGTAGAACGGGCCCATCGCGGACGAGGCCGCACCGCAGGCGGTGTCGATGTTGCCGGAGAAGATCTGCACCCGCGGGTTGGTGTAGCCGTTCAGCAGCTGCGGCCACACGGTGTCCAGGCTGGCCTTGGTGGCCTTGATGCGGCACGCCGCGTCGCCCGCGTTGGCCATCTCGATGGTGCAGCTGTCGAGGTGCTGCTGGAGTTCGGCGTTCGAGACGCCCGAGCCGCCGTCCGCGCTCAGTCCCGAGTCGGAGCCCCCGGTCAGGCCGCCGATGTTGACGCCGAACAGCAGCGCCACGATGGTCAGGATGAGACCGAGGCCGCCGCCGAGCGCGATGCGTCCGCCACCCATGCCGCCCGGTCCGCCGCCGGAGCCCCCCGCGGAGACACCCTCGGTATTGATCCGCCCACTGCCTTGAAAAGTCACGGTTCCCATGATGACACGGGGCAGCGGAGATACGTCGTCAACGAGGCGTACCGGTCCGCGGCGCGGGCGGCGCAGCGGACGCCGACGTGTCCCGGCGCGGCGGCGCCCACTAAGATCGGAGCCGAGCTCGTCTGCCTATGACCACCCGCCGCTGAAAGGACTTCAGTGCTTCGCACCCACCTCGCCGGGTCCCTCCGTCGTGAGAACGCCACCCAGACCGTCACCGTCGCCGGTTGGGTGGCCCGCCGCCGCGACCACGGCGGCGTGATCTTCATCGACCTGCGCGATGCCTCCGGGCTGGTGCAGGTCGTCTTCCGGGACAGCGCCGTGGCGCAGGAGGCGCACAAGCTGCGCGCCGAATACTGCATCCAGGTGACCGGTGCGGTCGAGGTGCGCCCCGAGGGCAGCGAGAACCCGAACCTGGACTCCGGTGCCGTCGAGATCAACGCCGCCACGCTCACCGTGCTCAACGAGTCGGCGCCGCTGCCGTTCCAGCTGGACGAGCATCCGGGCGAGGAGGCGCGGCTGCGCTACCGCTACCTGGATCTGCGGCGCGAGGGCCCGGCCGCGGCGATGCGGCTGCGCAGCAAGGCCAATGCCGCCGCCCGCGAGGTACTCGCCGCGAACGACTTCGTCGAGATCGAGACCCCGACGCTCACCCGCTCCACCC
>CAZEOP010000373.1:0-1662 GCA_964513715.1 uncultured Gordonia sp. | reverse complement strand
CGGCTACCTCAAGGCCACCCCGCACCGTGTGCTGCCGCCCGAGCCCGGCACCGTCCGTTACTCGCTGCCCTACTTCTACAACCCCCCGTACGCGGATGAGGTCCCGCATTTGGCCCTGGCACCGGACCTGGCGGCGCAGGCCCCGGGCGCCGGATCGGACTTGGCCGACGCCCCGCTGTATGCCGTCTCTGGTTTGAATTCGCTGAAGACGCGCCTGCGGTCGCACCCCAACGTCGCCGAGCGCCATCACGCCGAGTTGTTGGCGGCTGACCTCGACGCACTGTAAGGCGTCTTGCGTTGCAGGGCCCCAGTACCACGCCCGGCCCCCACGCTTGACCCCCCGTCGAACCCCGCCCACCCCACACCCCCATGACCGGGGCCGCCCGTGGCCCCAGAACCGCAAAGGACCAGCCATGCGTTTTTCCCTCACCCGCGCCGCAGCAGCGGCAGCCACCGCCGCCTTCGCCTGTGCGGGGCTCGCCGCGTGCGGCGCCGACGATGACACCTTGTCTATCTCGGCGTCCGCCACCCCGCATGCGGAGATCCTGCAGCATAGCCCGTGGATGTGGCGACGTTGGCCACGGTCACCGACGCGGACATTGCGGATAACCCGCGCAACCTGCGGTTCGTGCCCATCGATAACGCCCAGCTGGCCCGGGGGCTGGATGATCCGGCGGTGGCTGCTGCGGTGATCAACTCCAATTACGCCATCGAGGCGGGGTTGAATTCGGCGTCGGACGCAGTGCACCGCGAGCCGGCGGAGTATAACCCCTACGCGAACTTCCTGGTGACCACCACAGAGTTGGAGCAGGACGAGCGGATCCGCGCCGTCGCCGAGGCCCTGGAGTCGCCGGAGGCCGCCCAGTGGTTGACGGACACCTTCGGCGACGCGGTCGTGCCCACCCATGGGACCGCCAAGTGATCCTGATAGAGGGCCTGGGGAAGGTCTATGGCGCCGGCCGCCCCGGTGCGGTGACGGCGCTGGACGGGGTGGACCTGGCGGTGCCGGATGGCGCCATCCAGGGCGTCGTCGGGCCGTCGGGTTCCGGCAAGTCGACTCTGCTGCGGTGCCTGAATCTGCTGGAGGTGCCAACCTCGGGGCGGATCGTGGTCGATGGCAGTGACTTGACGGCGCTGTCGGCGATGGATCTGCGGGCGGCGCGGCGGCGCATTGGCACGGTGTTCCAGCATTTCGAGCTGCTGCGTTCGCGCACGGTGGCCGAGAACATTGCGTTGCCGTTGGAGCTGGGGGCCTGGATCCGGCGACCATGAACCAGATCCTGGATCTGCTCGTCGACGTCAACCGGGAGTTGGGGGTGACCATCGTGTTGATCACCCATGAGCTGGCGGCGGTGCGGCGCATTTGCACGCATGCGGCGTTGCTCGATCGCGGGCGAATCGTCGAGTCCGGCCCGGTGGCGGGGTTGGTCACCGACCCAGGGTCGCAGTTGGGCACCCTGATTTCACCGCTTCCCGACGGCGTGTTCGACCGTCCCGCCGCGGCCCTGGTCACGGCGACTGGCGAGGTGACCGGCCAACCGTGGTTGGCCACCATCATGGCCGCCACCGGTTTCGCCCCGTCGATAGTCGGCGGTGGGGTGGAGGTCATTGTACTGTCCCGTGTTTGATGGAGGGTGCAAACCTGCACATCCCCCAAGGAAG
>CAZEOP010000372.1:0-1684 GCA_964513715.1 uncultured Gordonia sp. | reverse complement strand
CCTCGAAATTTCATCGGGGTGACGTCCTGGCCTGTGCGGTTTCGGATGGGGGCTGCGCGGCAGAGTATGCCTGGCGGGTACGACAAGGTGGCCGAGCGTCGGTGCGTCCGGGTTCCACATCACCGGAAGAGCTGCTTCTTTCATGTCGTGAGGTCAGGGCCAGGCTGCCGGGTCAGCCGGGTGCCGGGTAGGCGGCCAGCCGATCGAGACTGGCAGCGAGCATGCCACTCCACGGGTGTTGTTGGTCGTAGCGAAGCCGGAGTCGGCGGGCGTGACGGGCCAGGCGGGCCGCAGTCGCAAACAGTCGCATGCGCAGCTTCTTGGGTTCCCACAGGCGCGCGGCGGTGCCGCCCAGGGCCAGCATCTGCGTCCAGGCGAGCAGATCGCACGCCAACTCGACCACGGCGAGCCAGATCTGATTCTGCGCGAACCCTTTGAGTGGAAAGTTCGTCAGGCCAGTGTCTTTCGCGATCCGAATACGGTCTTCGCAGCGGGCCCTCCGCCGATGCCGGACCTCCAGATCGGCGAGCTGGCCGCCGGTGGTGTTGGTGGCGAACGCGACCAGGCGCCACCCATTGCGGTCGGTGATCCGCAGTTGAGCGCCCGGATGCGGCTTCTCACGGCGGACGATGACCCGCATCCCGGCCGGCCACCCCGACAGGTCCAGGACTCCGGTCAGTTCGGCAACGTCAGCATTCTTGCGGGGTTCACCGTCGGGGTCGTAGGCCGGGGTCCAGGCCTTCTTCGGCAGTCTGTCGATGAGGTGGCCCGTAGCTTCATTCAATGGAAAGCCGACCGAATACGACAGGCGCCGTCGGGCGAGGAAGTCGACGAAGTCGTGGGTACCGCCGGCCGAGTCGGTGCGGATCAGGATCGACTTACCGGGCCGAGACCCAGCGCCGGGGACCTGACCGAGGATCTTCTTCGTCAGGGCGATGTGGTCGGCCGCGGTGTTGGAACCGGCATTGCCGGGCCGCAGGATCGCCGCGGCAGCCTCCCCTGTGCCGTCGGGTCCGTGGTCGATGAACGCCATCAACGGATGAAAACCAAAGCCCCGCTTATAGGTTGGCTTGGCCTGCTCCTTCTCCGAGTGAGCCGTCACCAGCGTCGCATCGATGTCGATGATCAACGGCTTCTTCGCCGACCGACCATGATCGGGCGCCTGCTCGGCGGCCAGGGACCACACCCGCTGGCGGGCGGCGGCGCGAGCGGCTCGGATCGCGTTCACCGCCCGCTCGGGATCGGCGGCCAGGGTGGCGATCAGGCGTGAGACCGTCGGATCGGAGGCCACCAGACCGAACACGTCGGGACGACCGCGGACCATGCTGATGTCGGCCAAACAGTCACCGCCGACAATCAGGCTCGTGGCCAAATCGAGGAGGATCTTCGCTGGATCGTGGGTCGCGAGAGGTTTGCGCCACGGCGCGAGCGCGGTCCGTAACGCGTCGGTGAGGCCGGAGAGTTCGGCGGTACGGGTGGCCAGGACGGTGCCGCCGTGGGTGATGATGCCGCCGCCGTCGGCGGTGGCCTGAATCTGCGGGTAAAACACGGTAGAGTTCTTCACCAGAAAGGTGCTCCTTGCCCTGCTTGTGATTGTCGTTTCGCAACAACAATTATTGCAGCTCAGAGCACCTTTCTTCATGAAAACGGCAGGCCAGGCGAATTCAGCGATGAAAGCCCGAGG
>CAZEOP010000371.1:0-1685 GCA_964513715.1 uncultured Gordonia sp. | reverse complement strand
GCCGCCGACGGCACCGTCATCACCGTGCACTCGACCATCTCCCCGGAGACCGCGACCGAGCTGGCCGCCGAGTGCGCGCAACGCGGGGTGACGCTGCTCGACGCGCCGATCTCCGGCGGGGCGCCCGGCGCCCAGGAGGGGCGGCTGGCGATCATGTTCGGCGGCCCGCGCGCGGCCTACGAACAGCTCAAGGA
Organism: uncultured Gordonia sp.; assembly: GCA_964513715.1. Taxonomy (GTDB): domain Bacteria; phylum Actinomycetota; class Actinomycetes; order Mycobacteriales; family Mycobacteriaceae; genus Gordonia. Next base: position 1,491 of record CAZEOP010000371.1, on the reverse strand, counting down.
ACCGTTCGCACTGGCCGGGGACATGCTGGTGCACGCCGGCGAGGAGGTGGGATCCGGCACCCGGATGAAGCTGGCCCGCAACCTGCTGCACTTCATCTCGTTCACCGCGACCAGCGAGGCGGCCCGGCTGGCCGAGGCGGCCGGTCTCGACCTGGGCAAGCTGGGCCGGGTGGTCCGGCACACCGACGCCATCACCGGCGGCGCGGGCGCGATCATGCTGCGCGAGACCACCGCGCCGATCGAGCCGGACGACTTCTGGTTCGGGATCTTCACCCACGTCCGGGCGCTCGGCGAGAAGGACCTGGGCCTGGCGCTCACGCTCGCCGACGAGCTCGGCGTCGACCTGCCCCTGGGCCGCCTGGCCCTGACCAACCTGGCCGCCGGTCTCGGCGTGCCGCACCACGAAGGAGAGTCCGCATGAGCGAGCCGACGCCCGAGGGCGCGATGACGGCCGAGACCGAGATGACGGGGCAGCGCCGCAAGGGATTGCAGGTGATGTCGGAGGTCTACGGCTGGGAGATGTCCGACGGCCCCGGCGACTTCTTCGCGCACACCGCCGATCAGGTCTTCGGCGAGGTGTGGTCGCGCGAGGGCCTCAGCCACCGCGACCGCCGGCTGCTCCTGCTGGGCGCCCTGGCGGCCAACGGCATGGTCGATGTCGCCGAGATCCAGGCCGGCGCCGCCCTGGGCAACGGCGAGCTGACCCCCGAGGAGCTCAACGAGATCGGCCTGTTCCTCTGCTACTACGTCGGCTGGCCGCTGGGGACCAAGATGACCATGATGTTCGGCGAGCAGATCAAGAAGCACCGCAAAGCCCACCCCTCCTGACTCCCCCGCCGAACATCTGGATCGTCCCTCACCGGCCGAGCCCTCTTGTCGATCGCCGAGCCCCTCTCCGCTGGTCGAGCCCCGTTTCCGCTGGTCGAGCGTCTCTCCGCTGGTCGAGCCCCGTTTTCGCTGGTCGGGCCCTGTCTTCGCTGGTCGGGCCCTGTCTTCGCTGGTCGAGCGCAGTCGAGACCAGACTCAGTCGGTCGAGCCTCTCCGCCGGTCGAGCCTCTCCGCCGGTCGAGCCTCTCCGCCGGTCGAGCCTCTCCGCTGGTCGAGCGCAGTCGAGACCCGCGATACTGCGGCAATCACGGCCGACGACGTTCCGCACGGTCGAAGGCCGTGCCATTCCGGCAGCGCGCGTGCTCGTGCAGCGCGGAGAAGTCACGGCGGATCAGTGCTTCGCGTTTCGCGCGCGACCAGTTCTGGACTCGCTTCTCCATGGCGAAAGCCTCGGCGACGTTCTCGAACTCCGCGCTGAAGACCATCTCGACGGGCAATCGCCGGGCGGTGTATGCGGCTCCCTTACCGATCGAGTGCTGATAGAACCGGTGCTCCAGACTTCGCGTGCTCCCGACGTAGTAGCTGCCGTCGGAGCACCTGAGGATGTACAGATACGCGGCCATCTGCCGAGCATGTGCCCTATTCCGTGCGACGTCCAGATCG
>CAZEOP010000370.1:0-1691 GCA_964513715.1 uncultured Gordonia sp. | reverse complement strand
GGTCGAAGGCGCGCGCCGCATTCAGCGGCAGCCAGTCGGCCCGCTGCAGCCGGGTCTCCGGGGCCGCGCCGCTGCCGGCCAGCAGCACCGCAGCGTCGCCGGTCCGGGTCAGCACCTGCGCCCACGAGACGTGGAGGCTGCGCGGCGCCCGGTCGGCCAGCACCTGCAGGCGGTCGTCGCGCGCCCCGGCGACGGCGTCGATCAGCTCCAGTTCCTGGTGCAGATCGAAATCGCCGGTGAACGGCTGCAACGAGTCGACGTGCACCCCCGCCACCTTCTCGGCCGCGGTGATCAGGGTGTCCGGCAACGCCCCGACCGGCAGCTCCACCACGACGTCGTCCACGGCGTACCCGGCACCGCGCTCCACCACCTCGAGGGAGCGGATGTCCGCGCCCACGGCGCCGAGCTGGACGGCGAGCAGGCCGAGGCTGCCGGGGCGGTCGGTCAGGGTCACGCGCAGAAGGTAGGACACGGAGTTCATTGTCGAGAAGACCTGTTGCCGGGCTGTTACGACGCGGTTGCCGGCGTCGGCGTCCCGGCCAGCGGCAGCACGCCGACCGCGGTGCCGTAGGCGCACACCTCCACGCCGCCGCCGTTCGAGTACTCGGTGGTCTCGAAGCGGAAGGCGACGACGGCGTTGGCGCCCTTGGCCTGGGCCTCGGCGGATAGCCGGGCCAATGCTTCCTGCCGGCACTCGTGCAGCAGCGCGGTGATGCCCCGCAGCTCGCCGCCGGCCAGCGACTTGAGACCGGCGCCGATGTTGGAGCCGAGGTGCCGCGAGCGCACGGTCAAACCGAAGACCTCGCCGAAGACGGCGTCGATGCGGTAGCCGGGAAGCTCGTTGGTGGTGACGATGATCATGACTTCCACGGTACCGGCGGCAGCGACGGGCCGACCGTGTGCCGTCCGCGCTGCGCCGATAGGCTGGACGGGTCGTCCGTGTACGAGAGGAAGCCTTTCCGCATGTCCCCGCAGTCCGAGCCGGCCATCGGCCGCGCCGAGGTGGCCCATCTGGCGCGGCTGTCGCGCCTGGCGCTGACCGACGGCGAACTCGACCAGTACGCCGCCCAGCTCGATTCGATTCTCGGGCACGTCGCCCAGATCTCGCAGGTCGCCGCCGACGACGTGCCGCCGACCGCGCACCCGGCCGACCTGCGCCATGTGGTGCGCGAGGACGTCGTCGTGCCCGGGCTGACCCCCGATCAGGCGCTGTCCGGCGCCCCGGCCACCGAGCAGGATCGGTTCGCCGTTCCGCAGATCCTCGGGGAGGAGTGAGCACCGTGAGCACCCGCACCAGCAACGAGATCACCGGTCTGACTGCCGCCGATCTGGCCGGCAAGATCGCCGCCCGCGAACTGTCCTCCGAAGAAGTGACCCGCGCGCACCTGGACCGCATCGCCGAGATCGACGGCGAGCTCGGCGCCTTCCTGCACGTCGGTGCCGACGCGGCGCTCGACGCCGCGCGCGCCGCGGACGCCGCGATCGCCGCGGGCGAGGCGCCCTCGGCGCTGACCGGTGTGCCGATCGCCCTCAAGGACGTCTTCACCACCGTCGATGCCCCGACCACCTGCGGTTCCAAGATGCTCGAGGGCTGGGTGTCGCCGTACGACGCGACGCTGACCCGCAAGCTGCGCGAGGCCGGCATCCCGATCCTCGGCAAGACCAACATGGACGAGTTCGCGATGGGCTCC
>CAZEOP010000369.1:0-1693 GCA_964513715.1 uncultured Gordonia sp. | reverse complement strand
TAGCCTCGATTTTTCGCCGGGGTTGGCGATGGCGTGCTGCGGTCGCGTGGTGGGCGTGTATAGATCGTTTTGACGCTCTACGCGTGTTGAGTCGTCCCGTGTCGCCGGGGTGGGCGGGCTTTCCCAGGGCCAGTGGGTCTTTCGTGATCGGTGATCCGGGGGGCTTGCGGTTACCCGAAGGCAGTGCGCAGGTTTTGCCAGGCGGTCGCGATCTGGGCGGCCCATCGCCAGGTGGCGTCGATGCGTAGCCTCAGTTGTCGGGCGCCGCGGGTGATGCGGGCGGCCACGTGCAGGACGCGGTAGCGGAAGGTGGCGATCTCGGCGCGAGCCAGTCCGGGATGTGTGCGGAAGCCGATGAGTCGGGTCCAGGTGACCAGGTCGGCGGCGGTCAGCACGATTTCCAGCCAGGCGGCGTTGGACCAAAACGAGTGACAGGGCAGGTTGCGCAGCCCGGTGGCTTTCAGGTCGCGGATGCGGTCCTCGACGCGGGCGTGCTGGCGGTGCCGCAGTTCCAGGCCGGCAATCTGGCCGGGGACGACACCGACCGGTGTGTCGGTGATGAACGCAGTGACCCGCATGCCGTCGGCGTCGGTGAACCGCAGTTGCGCGCCGGGGTGAGGGCGTTCTTTGCGCAGGATCAGCCGGGTGCCGGCCGGCCAGCTGTCGAGGTTGACCAGGTCGGTGGCCTCGGCGACCCAGGCCCCGTCTCGGATACCGTCGGCGGTGTCGATCGCCGGATACCAGCAGGAACCGAGGTTGAGGATGTCCACGGCGTCCTGGACCCGCCCGTCGACGGGATAGCCGAAGGAGAACCCCACCCCTGCGCTGCGGCAGGCATCGGCGAACTTGTGGGTGGCTCCGGCAGTGTCGCAGCGCACCAACACCTTCGGTGGGCCGCCCTCATCGCCACGACTGGGGTCGGGCCGCCACGGCGCCGGCAGCGCGGCCAGCGCCTGGTGCAACACGATGATGTGATCGCTGGCGGTATTGGAGCCGGCATTGCCGGTCCGCAGCAGTCCGGCCAGCGCTTCTCCGCCAGCGATCTCGGGGCGATCCAGAAACGCCAGCAGCGGGTGATGACCGAAGGTCTTCTTCCAGGTCGGTGTGGCCCCGGCCTTGTTATCGGAGTGATCGATGACCAGGGTGGCGTCGATATCGATGTGCAGCCAACCTTGCCCGGGGGCGGCTCCGGAGTCCCAGGCCGACGCTCGTGCCGCGGCGCGGGCAGCCCGCACCCCGGGCAGGTGCGCAGCGTCGATGCGCCCATCGATCAGCCGCCACATCGTGGTCGTGGAGGCCTTCGCGCCGAACACGTGCTCACGATCACCGCAGAGCTGACCCACTCCATCGATGCAGTCAGCCCCGTCGGCGACCGCGGCGGCCAGATCAGCGAACACATCACCGGGGGCGTACACCCACCGACCCCGGTAGGTGTCGGCCAACGCAGCCGTGACCTGCGCCGATAGGCCCGTTCGGTCGGCAAGTTCACGCAGCATGCCCATCCCGGCATGCGACACCACGCCATGGCCGTCGGCAGAGACTTTCACTCGTGAAACGACCGCGATATTCTTCACCTGCGAGGTGCCTTCCCCTGGGAACGATTGAACCGTAGAGAAGTCCAATTATTCCTTGCAGGACAGGCACTTTCGCGTATCTACACCCCACCAAAGCAACATTTCACGGAAAATCCGGG
>CAZEOP010000368.1:0-1713 GCA_964513715.1 uncultured Gordonia sp. | reverse complement strand
CCGCCATCCGCTACATGCGGTTCCAGGGCCTGGACATCACCGTCGAGGGCGCGGAGAACATTCCCGTCGACGGCGGCGCGATGGTCGCGGTGAACCACACCAGCTACTTCGATTTCATCCACTCCGGCATCCCGGCGTACCTCAACGGCCGCCGCCTGGTGCGGTTCATGGCGAAGAAGGAGATCTTCGACAACAAGGTCGCCGGTCCGCTGATGCGCAAGATGAAGCACATCGAGGTCGACCGCTTCGCCGGGCGCGACGCGTACGAGGAGGCCGTGCGCCGTCTGCGCGCCGGTGCTCTGGTGGGCATTTTCCCGGAGGCCACGATTTCGCGGTCCTTCGAGATCAAGGAGCTGAAGACCGGCACCGCCCGCCTGGCCCACGATGCCGGCGTGCCCATGGTCCCGGTGATCATGTTCGGTTCGCAGCGCGTGTGGACGAAGGGCCACAAGAAGCACCTCGGCCGCGTCAACGTGCCCGTGTGGATCCGCGTCGGCGAGCCGATCTGGACCACGGGCGATGCGGAGGCGGACACCAGGACTCTTCACGACGCCATGGCCGAGCAGCTCCACCAGCTGCGCCTGGACTACATCGACCGTTACGGCGACGCCCCCGGCGCCTACTGGATGCCCGCCTCCCTCGGCGGTTCCGCGCCGACGCTGGAGGAAGCCAACGAGATGGACGAGAAACTGCGGCTGGAGCGCATCGCCAAGCGTGACGCGAAGCTCATCGCCGAGGGCAAGGAGCCCCTGGGCGACACGAAGAAGAACGACGGCGCCGCCCGCGGCGGCGACGGCGACGGCGGATTCGGCGACGGAGGCGGCAACGGCTCCTCGAACGACAACGGCTCCTCGAACGGCAACGGTTCCGCCGCCGACGGTTCCCCCACCGAACCCCGGGAGCGCTGACCCGACGTGACCACCGAGGTTCCCCGCAGCCCCGACGCGGTGGCCGCATCGGGTGGCGGGGGGACGTCGCAAAGCAAGAAGGACCTGCCCCCGCTGCTCGTCGCCTCCGACATCGACGGCACCCTGCTGGATTCGAGGGACCGCGTCTCGCCGCGCCTGAAGTCGGCGCTGAGCCGCATGATCCGCCGCGGCGTGCCCCTCACCCTCGCCACCGGCCGCCCCGCCCGCTGGCTGCAGCCCGTGCTGGAGCAGCTGCCCGTGCGGCCCGTGTGCGTCTGCGGCAACGGCGCCGTGCTGTACGACTCCGGGCGCGACGTCGTCCTCGCCGACCACTCCCTGCCATCCGACGTGCAGGCGGAGGTCGTGGCCATCGCGCGATCGGCCATGGCCGACGTCGGGCCGGTGGGCGTCGCCGTCGAACGCGCGGGACGGTCGGCGCTGGACCCGTCCGACGAGCTGTTCGTCGTCGGGCCCGCCTACGCCCACGCATGGGAGTCGACCGAGCACGGCATCTGCGAGGAAATCGAGATGATGTCCGAGCCGGCGACGAAAATGCTGCTCAGCAACCCGGCGATGGCCAGCTCCGAGCTGCATTCCATCATCGCCCCGCACATTCCGGCGGACCTGGCGCACGTGACGTACTCCATGCCCGAGGGGCTCATCGAGGTCTCCGCGCCGGGCGTGACCAAGCGCGCCGGGCTGGAGGAGCTCGCGGGGTTGGTCGGCGCGACCGCCGCCGACGTCGTGTGCTTCGGCGACATGCCCAACGACATCGAGATGCTGCGCTGGGCCGGCCTCGGCGTGG
>CAZEOP010000367.1:0-1752 GCA_964513715.1 uncultured Gordonia sp. | reverse complement strand
CATCACACTGGAGCTGTCGAACGTGGCCAACCTGCCCATCACCCTGTGGCCGGGCATGAAGATCGGCCAGCTCTGCCTGTTCCGGCTGTCTTCGCCCGCCGAGAACCCGTACGGCTCGGCCGGGATGGGCTCCAAGTACCAGGGCCAGCGCGGCCCGACGCCGTCGAAGGCCTATCTCAACTTCTCCCAGTGATGCCATGACCTCGCCGCAGAGTTCCCGCCCCGCCTGGCTCGACGACTTCTCCATCCCCAGGCGCGCTTCCGGCGCCGTGCTGGCCGTCGACTTCGACGACGACGGGGTCTGGATGGCCCGGCTCACGTCGAAGACGAACGTCTCCTCCGAGATCACCGAATGCCGTATCTCTCCGGCCGTCCTGGACGTGCGTGTCGCCAGTCGGCTGCGCGATACCGGCGCCGTTCCCGAGGCCACCGACCCGGGGATCTTCACCGAACTACTGACCCTCTGCACCCAGGCCCGCGAGACCCTCGCCCGGCGGGACAGCGCCATGCTGATGGGCGACGAGCACCTGCGCCTAGTGACCGTGTCTCTCGACGAGATGATGATCGCCACGATGCCCGAGGTCAATCGCGTGCACGGGATGATCGCCGAATTGGCCGACCGCGATCCGGTGGACGCGGTCTTCCTCGGACCGGGCACCGATGCCTGGCCGGGGCTGTGGGAGTCGCTCTCCGCCCGCGGCTTCGCCATGCTGACGCCGGGCGACCCGTTCCCAACCACCTTCGGCGGCGACGAATCGGACACCGGAATCCTCGAGCAGATCGATTCCGGAGCAGTAACCGCTCTGGCCTGGGCGGCGACTACGGACGAGGACGAGGACGGCGCTCTCGCACCGACCCGCTCCCCGGCGGCACGCCCCCATGCCCGACGAGGCAAGGCCGTGATGGCCGCAGCCGCCGCCGGGGTGCTGGCCGTGGTCGGCGCGGGGATCGCGGTGGCCACCATGTCGCACCAGAACGATCAGCAGCTGCCCACCGCCTCCTTCTTCGACGACGACGGCCCAGCACGGACCACCACCGCGGAGGCCCCCGGACCCACCACGGCCGAGCCCGCGGACATCAAGGCCGCGCGCGCCACCATGAATCGGTACCAGCCCCCGACGCCGACCAGGACCACCGAAACCAAGGTCACCGAGGCGCCGACCGGGCCGCAGCCCCGACCCGAGCCGAAGCCGACGGAGACCCGCCGCACCATCCCCAACCCGATTCCCGGACTCCCGCCGATCATCATCGGCTGATTCTGCCGCCGGGGCACGCGGGCGCTCCCACCCTCCCGAAGCACCGACGAAGCGACCGGCGGGCGCCGATCGACAGCGAGTGGGCTCGCCGGGAGGGCAGCTCAACCTAGGCTGAGGTCCATGGTCGACGCGCATTCCCTGGTCTCCGCCCTGCCCGCCGGAATGGTGGTGACCGATCCGGACATTCTGGCCGGCTACCGGCAGGACCGTGCGCAGGATCCCGACGGCGCGAGCCCGCTCGCCCTGGTGCGCCCGCAGTCCACCGCGGACGTGCAGGCCGCGGTGCGCTGGTGCGCCGACCGCGGCGTGCCGATTATCACCCGCGGAGCCGGAACCAGCCTGTCCGGCGGCGCGACCGGTGTCGCCGGCGCCGTCATGATCACCACCGAGAAGATGCGCGGTGTCGAGGTCGACACCGCCACCCGCACCGCGGTCTGCAAACCGGGCATGCTCAACGCCGAGGTGAAGGCCGCCGCCGCCGAGCACGGCCTCTGGT
>CAZEOP010000366.1:0-1761 GCA_964513715.1 uncultured Gordonia sp. | reverse complement strand
ACCAGCGACCTTCCCGGTGTGAACGGGACGCTCTTCCACTGAGCCACGGGACCGTATGAAGTTCGTCGACGCGCTGCGTCGCACGAGCACCGAGATTACACATGGATCCCGGCAGGAACCAAATCACACCCCTGTAAGCCTGTGACCAGCCGACTTGTGCCGCCGCAAGGAGATGGTTAATGTTCTGACCCGTTGGTGAGCGAAGTCCACAAGACGCACCGTTCACCGACGTGCGGATGTAGCGCAGCTGGTAGCGCATCACCTTGCCAAGGTGAGGGTCGCGGGTTCGAATCCCGTCATCCGCTCTACGGAATCCCCCGCGCGATTAGCTCAGTGGGAGAGCGCTTCCCTGACACGGAAGAGGTCACAAGTTCAATCCTTGTATCGCGCACCAGTGCCGGTGGCCACTCGGTCCCGTCCGGCTCGCTTCGCGCGATACAGCGCCGCATCCGCGTCGGCCAGTAGCGCATCCACATCCGGTCCGGTGACCGCCGGCGCCAGTGCGGCGCCGATCGAGACCGTGACGCCGACCGTGTCCCGTTCGAATCGCCAGCGGCGCCCGGCGACGGTCGCGCGCAGTTCCTCGGCCCGGCGGGTCAATGCCTCGTGATCGCGCGCGAGGGTCAGCACGCAGAACTCCTCACCCCCGTGCCGGCTGACCACGTCCCCGGCACCGGCGAACCGGCCGATCTCGGCCGCCACATCCACCAGGACCCGGTCGCCGGCGGCGTGTCCGTACCTGTCGTTGACGCCCTTGAATTCGTCCAGATCGATCAGCAGGGCCGCGCGCAGTTCGCCCTCGCCCGGCGCGGCGGATGTCGCGAGCGCTTCGGCCAGACCGCGGCGGTTCAGCAGTCCGGTCAGCGGATCACGGAAGGTGGCATCGCGCAGCCGGTTCTCCAGTCGCTCCTGGATCATCAGGAGCAAGCCGAAGCTCCAGCCCACCAGGCACAGTCCTTGGACGAAGATGCCGACCTCCTGGACGATGCCCGACGACAGGAAGCCCTGGTCCGGCCGGAGCCCGAATGCCGACACCGCCCGCACCCCGTTCGAGGCCACCGCGATCAGCACGCTGATCAGCACCACCCAGCGGGCCCGCAGCGGCTCTCGGCGCTGATCGCGCCAGGCGACCGCCGCCAGCGCCAGCAGGCTCAGCAGCAGGAAGACGTTCACCACCAGGACCCGGGCACCCAGGTTGTCGCGCACCGGCGGCACCGCGACGAAGAGCACGAAGACGATCAGGCCGGGCAGGAGCACCAGGACGGCCGGGGTCCGACGGCCAGCGAAACGCCGCATGCCCAGCACCAGCAGCGCCCAGCTACCGATGAGCAGCGCATTGCCGACGGCGATCGAGATCCACGCGGGAATGTCCGAGCGCAACGCGAGCGCCGCCCAGGCGACGCCGGCGACCAGGTTGGCGGCGCTCCACACCGCCATCGCGCCGGTCGGTTCGCGCCGGGATCCGTACACCACCATCAGCAGACCGACGATCCCATGGGTCGCCGCGATGAACAGCATCATCGTCGGCATCACGAAATAGCCCACAGCGATCGTCAACCTCTCATCCGCCCGCCCGACTGCCGACTCAGACTAGCGGTAACACGGCTTCACCAGGTGGTTTGCAATTATCTCGACCACCCGGATAGTGTTTGTTTTCGCCGGTGAGCCATACGTCCACAAGACGGGTTCGCCGACATGCGGATGTAGCGCAGCTGGTAGCGCATCACCTTGCCAAGGTGAGGGTCGCGGGTTCGAATCCCG
>CAZEOP010000365.1:0-1769 GCA_964513715.1 uncultured Gordonia sp. | reverse complement strand
GACCCGAGTCAAGCTGAATGTCGAGGTTCCGTTCGAGGAGCTGTCCGGCGACTTCCAGCGGGCGTACCAGACCCTCGCGCAGCAGATCCGGATCCCGGGCTTCCGTCCGGGTAAGGCCCCGGCCAAGATCATCGAGGCTCGGGTGGGCCGCCAGGCCGTGCTGGAGCAGGTGGTGAACGACGCGCTGCCGGCCAAGTACAGCCAGGCGCTCGCCGAGACCGAGACCAACGCGATCAGCCAGCCGGAGATTGAGCTGGGCGAGCTGGTCCACGGCGAGCCGGTCACCTTCACCGCGGTGGTCGACATCCGCCCGGAGATCACCCTCCCGGACTACTCGGCCGTGACGGTCGAGGTGGATCCCATCGAGGTCACCGATGCCGACGTCGAGGAGCAGGTGGAGCAGCTGCGTCAGCGCTTCGGCACCCTGGCCGCCGTCGAGCGCGGTGCGCAGACCGGCGACTTCGTCTCGCTCGATCTGTCGGCGACCGTCGACGGCGAGACCGTCGAGGATGCCGCCACCGAGGGCCTCTCGCACGAGGTCGGCAACGGCGACCTCATCGAGGGCCTGGACGAGGCGGTCACCGGACTCAAGGCCGGCGAGAGCGCCACCTTCACCACCTCGCTGATCGCGGGCGAGCACGCCGGCACCGATGCCGAGGTCACCGTGACGGTGCAGTCGGTCAAGGAGCGCGAGCTGCCCGAGCTGGACGACGAGTTCGCCCAGATGGCCAGCGAGTTCGACACCGTCGGCGAGCTCCGCGAGGATCTGCGCCGCCAGGCGACCGAGGGCAAGAAGTACGAGCAGGCCGGCGCCATCCGCGACGCCGTGCTCGAGCAGCTTCTCGAGTCGGCGGACTTCCCGCTGCCCGAGCAGGTCGTCGCCGACGAGGTCGAGGCCACCCAGCACCAGCTGATCCACGCCCTCGGCCACGACGATGCGCAGGTGGCCCGCTTCCTCGAGGCGCAGGGCAAGACCCGCGAGGAGTGGGACGCCGAGGCGGCCGCCGAAGCCGAGAAGTCGGTCCGCACCCAGCTGCTGCTGGATGCGGTCGCCGATGCGGCGGAGACCGAGGTGGACCAGAACGAGCTGACCCAGCAGATCATCCTGCAGGCCCAGCGTTACGGCATGGCTCCGCAGGAGTTCATCCAGCAGCTCCAGGGCGCCAACCAGATCGGCGCGCTGTACGCCGACGTGCGCCGCAACAAGGCGCTGGCCGAGGTGATCGGCCAGGTGACCGTCAAGGACACCAACGGCGAGGTCATCGACACCGAGTCCTTCTTCGGCGCTGCCGAGGACGAGGGCGACGACGCCTGACCGCGCACGCCTGAACCACACCCGCGACGCCGGGACCGGAGATTCTTCCGGTCCCGGCGTCGCGCATCGGCGGTCCGGGCGCCGGTGCCCGGGTGCGTCGGCGGCCGATCCGTTCTGCTGTCAGCGAATCGCCGGGGTGTGGGGAACACCCGGGGCCGTCGAAGTGATTAATGTCGGTGACAGCGTTCGACCGCGGCGACCTGCCGGCCGCGAACACCGGTCGGCGACGGTCGACACACCTGCGAGAAGAGATGGGACCTTCCACTGTGAGCAACCTGTACACGCCGACTTCGTCGGGCCCCGCCGCGGCGCCCACCATGGCCTCGGGCGTCGCCGGCCTGAATCTCACCGACTCGGTCTTCGAGCGGCTGCTGCGCGAGCGCATCATCTTCCTGGGCACCCAGGTGGACGACGACATCGCCAACCGGCTGTGCGCGCAGATCCTGCTGCTGGC
>CAZEOP010000364.1:0-1781 GCA_964513715.1 uncultured Gordonia sp. | reverse complement strand
CGATGACGCCGGGCTGCACCAAGCAGGCCTGCGACTTCCGCGACAACCTGGCCGAGCTGAACGAGGCCGGCGTCGCGGTCGTGGGCATCTCGCCGGACAAGCCGGAGAAGCTGGCCAAGTTCGTCGAGCGCGACGAGCTGAACTTCCCGCTGCTGTCCGACCCGGACAAGGAGGTGCTGACCTCGTACGGCGCCTTCGGCGAGAAGAAGCTGTACGGCAAGGTGGTGACCGGCGTGATCCGGTCGACCTTCCTGATCGACGAGCAGGGCCGCATCGCCGCCGCCTTCTACAACGTGCGCGCCACCGGCCACGTCGCCAAGCTGCGCCGGGATCTCTCGCTCTAGTCCGGCCCGCCCCGTCCGAGAACACCCTCAGAGATCACGCCCGCCGAGAAACCGATGCTCGACGCCACCGAACCCCTCGTGCCGCGCAAGCGACCGACGCAGGAGCGCAGCCGCCGCAAGTTCTCCGAGCTGCTCACGGCCGCCCGCGAGGTGCTCATCGATGTCGGCTTCGACTCGCTCACCTGCGAGCAGATCGCGACCCGAGCCGACGTGCCGATCGGCACGCTGTACCAGTACTTCGCCAACAAGTACGTCATCGTCTGCGAGCTGGACCGGGTGGACACCACCGCCGTGCGCGACGAGCTCTCCGCGTTCGCCGCGGAGATCCCGTCTCTGGAGTGGCCGGCGCTGCTGGAGAAGTTCCTCGATCACCTCGCCGCCCTGTGGCGCACCGATCCGTCGCGCCGCGCGGTGTGGCTGGCGGTGCAGTCCACCCCGGCCACCCGCGCGACGGCCGCGCAGAACGAGCGGCTGCTGGCCGAGCAGGTGGCCCGGATCCTGGCACCGCTCACCCCGCGCCAGCGCGAGCGCCGGGAGATGATGGCGCAGGTGCTGGTGCACACCGCCTACTCGCTGCTCAGTTTCTCCGTCCAGGACGGGCACGACCACGAGCAGACGGTGCGCGAACTCAAGCGGATGCTGGCCGGATACCTGCTGCTCGAAGAGGCCGCCGCCGGAGGGTGAGCGCCCGGGGGCCGACCGCCGGGCGCTACTCCCCCTCCTCGAGGATCGCCACCGCCGCGGCGACGTTGCCGTCGTGCGTCAGCGAGACGTGGATGCGCACCCCGCGCAGGTACTTGGCCAGGTCGCCGTGCAGGTGCACCGTCGGGCGCCCCCAGTTGTCGGTGACGATCTCCACGTCGTTCACCGCCGTCTCCGGGAGCACCGGGCTCTGCGCGTAGCGGCTCGACGACCACGCCTTGATCACCGCCTCGCGCGCGGCCCAGCGCACCGCCAGGTGCCGGTTCGGGTCCCCGGTGCGGGAGGCGGCGTCGCGCCGCTCCCCCACCCTGAAGCCCATCTGCATGGTGGAGCCCGCCTGCTCCAGCAGGGAGGCGAAGTCGTCGATGTCGACCACGTCCAGGCCGATGCCGATCACGCTCACCGGTAGACCCCCTCGGCGTCGAGACGAACGGCCGGATCGGTCAGCAGCGCGGCCTCGGCATCGTGCTCGTCGACGGCCTCGTCGAAGCGCCGGCCCGGCGGGCGGCGATAGGCCGCCTCCCCGCCGCACATCGCCTCCAGCAGCCGCTGGCGACCGTCGCGCAGCCGCTGCGCGGCCCGCGCCCGGTAGCCCTCCCGCTCGTCGGCCGGCAGGGTGGCCACGAAGGCCTCCGGGTGCACGACGGCGATCAGCCCCGAGACGTGCCCGAAGCCGAGGCTGGTCAGCAGCCCCGCCTTGAGCGGAAGCCGCTCGCCCAGGGCCAGCGGCTCGCG
>CAZEOP010000363.1:0-1793 GCA_964513715.1 uncultured Gordonia sp. | reverse complement strand
CGCCGACGGCGACTGGGGCAAGATGGTCGCGCTGCGCGGTACCGATGTGGTCCGCGTGCCGTTCGCCGACGCCGTCGGGCACACCAAGAACGTCCCGCTGGACTTCTACAACGGCGCCCGCGCCCTGTTCGGCTGAGAACATGACCGCGCCGCCGCCGTTGCCCGCGCTGCCGGAGCAGGCGGCCACCCTGGTCCGGCTCGGTGTCGCCGCCGCGGCCGGTCTGTCGGCGGACGAATTCGCCCGTGCGGCCGATGATCTGGTGAAGGTTGCGGGGACTGCCGGTGATGGTGCACTGCTGGCGATGGATCCGGCCCGCGTTCCGCCGTCGTGGCTGGCGTCGCGGATGCGGCTTCCCGGGCACGACGATCCGGCGGCCAAGGAGGGGTTCGTCGTCGACGACCTGACCGATCTCGACGATTTCGCCGCGATCGAGTCGATCACGCTGCCGAGCGGCCCGCTGTACCTCGTCGTGGATCCGCGGCGCGGCGACGAGTACGCGAACGTCAGCCCGAACGAGGCGCTCGTCGAGCTCACCGCGCGGCGGCGCACCCCACTGCTGATCAGCGAGGCCGTGACTTGGGCGCTGCAGACGCCGCAGGTGATCGCGCCGAACCACTGCTACATGGCGATCGGCTCGCGCATCGGCAAAGCCGACGGCTCGCTTGATTCGCGTACTCCGGCGGTGTGGATCTCCGGCGGCACCGGACGCGACGGCCGGGCGCGCAAGGGCGCGCCGAAGGTCGGCTGGTGCTGGGCCGGCAACCGGCATACCTGGCTGGGCATTGCGTCGGCAGCCGGCCGGGTCGGCGAACTCAGTCGGCCTGCGGAATGATCAGCCAGAGCAGTAGGTAGAGGATCAGCTGCGGGCCGGGCAGCACCACCGAGACGACGAAGGCGATCCGCACCCAGGTGGCGTCGATGCCGAAGTACTCGGCGATGCCGCCGCAGACGCCGCCGAGCATCTTGTCGGTGCGCGAGCGGGTCAGCTTGCGGGCGGTGGGGGCCGTCGGTGCGGCCGGTGCGAAAACATCGGCGGCGGGGGCCGGGACGGTGGCGGGATCCTGCGGAAACTCCGGCTGTTGGGGTGCGGTCATGGCGCTGTCCTCCGGTTGTGCTCGCGCCGCCGGATCTCGGTGGCGCCCGGCCTCCACGCTACGGATCGCGCGGCGGCGGGCCATCGGGGCGATCCCCGAGATCCACCCCCGGATCCGCGCGGGCCCCCAGATACGATGGAGCGCATGAGTGTGGCTACCGGTGGTGTACGAGATTCGGACCTGATGGACTTCGACGAGGTACTCGAGCGCTTCGACCCGGTGATGGGCATGGAGGTGCATGTGGAACTCGGCACCGCGACCAAGATGTTCTGCGGCTGCCCGACCACCTTCGGCGGCGACCCGAACTCGCAGGTCTGCCCGGCCTGCCTGGGCCTGCCCGGTTCGCTCCCGGTGGCCAACGCCAAGGCCATCGAGTCGGCCGTCAAGATCGGCCTCGCGCTGAACTGCTCGATCCGCGAATCCAGCGTCTTCGCCCGGAAGAACTACTTCTATCCCGATCAGCCGAAGAACTACCAGATCAGCCAGTACGACGAGCCCATCGCCTACGAGGGCCACCTGGACGTGGTGCTCGACGACGGCAGCACCTGGCGCGTCGACATCGAGCGCGCCCACATGGAGGAGGACACCGGCAAGTCGCTGCACGTCGGCGGCGCCACCGGCCGCATCCACGGTGCCAGCCACTCGCTGCTCGACTACAACCGCGCCGGCGTGCCGCTGGTCGAGATCGTCTCCAAGCC
>CAZEOP010000362.1:0-1819 GCA_964513715.1 uncultured Gordonia sp. | reverse complement strand
CGGATCAGGCCGACGTGGGGGGTGCCGGTCGGTGAGGGGCAGAAGCGGACGCGAACATCAGACATGCTTGACGACGATACCCGCCCCCTCCCGCCAGCTCAGCGCCAACCGGGCGATGGAGCGGTGCAGGTGCGGGAGCGGGTTCGCCCGTGCTCGCTAGTTGCGGACCTTGCAGGTGGCGATGCCGAAGATCCGGTACAGCGGGCAGAAGCCGACGATGGCGGTCAGCGCCATGATCGCGGCGACGACCCAGGCGATGATGGAGATCACGCCGGCGGTCTTCCACGCGACGATGGCGGCGATGACGGCGATGACGATGCGGATGACGCGATCCGCGGTGCTCTCATTGGTTTTCATGCCCCGAGTCTATTGCGCCTGGGCACGGCGGTCACCGCCTGCGGACGTGGGATCGCACACATACCCCGGCGGGCATGTGCAGCACCCGTGCAAAAGCGCCCGCTACGCCCCCGACCATTCGTCGGCGACGCGCCCCCGGTAGCCGAGTTCCGCGAGCCGGCCGAGCCACCGGTCGATCGGCGCGTTCCCCGTCCCCGGCGCCCCGCGGCCGGGCGAATCCGCGATCTGCACGTGGTGCGGAAGCGGTTGCTCCCCCGCCGCGACGTCGTCGAGCCACGCATCGACGTCGACGCCGAGCTCGGCCAGGTGGAATACGTCGAGCAACAGCCCGGCGCCGGTGTCCCGGCACAGCTCCACGGCCGCCCACGGATCGCGCACCGGCAGGTCCGGGTTGCCCGACATCGGCTCAACGAGCGGGGTGAACCCCGGCAGCGCGTCGGCGACGGCGCTCAGGTGTCGCCGCTGCGGCTCCGTCACCTCCGGGCCGCCCGCGCCGGGGAGGAGGTTTCCCATGGACACGCCCGTCAGCTCGCGCAGGCGCCGGATGGCGTCCAGGTGGGCGTCGGAAAGCATCCGTTCGTGCAGGACCCCGCGCTCGCCCGCCGCCATGTCGCCCGCCCACAGATTGATCGCGACCAGCCGCACGCCCGCCAGGTTCAGCGCCGCGGCGAAGTCCCGGATCTCGCTTTCCGACGGCTCTTCCACCGCGAACGGCCACCAGAACTCGACATCGCGGTAACCGGCGGCCGCGGCGGCGCGGGCAGCCTCGGCGGCAGTGCGGCCCGGGTAGAGGATCGAGCAATTGGCCACGTGCTCGGTACGGGGTTCATGATCGGCGGGGGTCATGACGTTCAGCGTAGTGGCGCATGCCACAATTTGAGCCATGAACGAGGTCGCAGAACATGGGCTCGCGGGCGGGCGACGGTACGCCCTGGTGACCGGCGGTGGTGCGGGCATCGGCGCGGAAGTCGCCGCAGCGCTCGCCGCCGACGGCTGGACCGTGCGGATCTGCGGGCGCACCGCCGCGCCGCTCGAGGCCGTTTGCGCCGCCGACCCGGAGCACCTGAGCTGGGCGCGCTGCGACGTCACGGACGAAGGCGACGTCGATGCGCTGTTCGCCGGCGTCGCGGAGGACTTCGGGCGCATCGACCTCGTCGTGGTCAACGCCGGGGTGCCCGGGCCGACCGCGCCACTCGGGGAAATCGACGCCCAGGGGTTCCGCGACACCGTGGAGACCAATCTGACCGGGGCCTTCCTCACCGCCCGCGCGGCGTTCCGGGCCATGGCCGCGCAGGAGCCCTCCGGCGGGCGGATCCTGTTCAACGGGTCCATCGCCGCCCAGACCCCGCGACCCCATTCCGCGCCATATGCGGCCTCGAAGGCGGGCCTGGCGGGGCTGGCCGCGGTGACCTCCCTCGACGGCAGGCCTCACGGCATCACCGCCACGCGCATCGACATCGGC
>CAZEOP010000361.1:0-1839 GCA_964513715.1 uncultured Gordonia sp. | reverse complement strand
GGTGACCCGTGCCCGGAAACGCGTGCTCACCCTCGTGGGCTACCATGCGCTGCCAGGCTTGGAGTTGCCCCGGATACAGGCCCAGATCGCGCTCCAGTTGCGCCTTGCTCTTGCCGCTCGTACGCAGCAATTCGAGGACTTCCAGCTTGTACTCACGACTGTACTGCTTCTTGGACTGACTTGACATCGCTTGCTCTCCCTTCGCCTATTATGGACTCGGAGTCGTTCTCCTGTCCACTAAAGCGGGGCAAGCTCAGTCCGCGGCACTTCGGTTTTGCCTTCGATCCATTCGATTAAATCAGGCAAATCTTGAGCGAATCTTGTCTCGTTAGCGCCTCCATACAGTTCCCCAAAGACACCTGACCAGTACCACTTCGTCAGCTTCTGTTTGACCGGCTCCTGCTCAAAACGCCTGCCCAAAAAAGCGCACACTGCCGCTAACGGGATAAGCTGGGTCGAGTAGGGCAAGGCCCGCGTATCAAACACCTGTAGTGAACCCCAAAAACTGGACAGACCCGAAATCAACTTTCGGGCTATACTGCTCCAGAGGTGGAGGTTCACATGGGCAAGTACCGCACCTACGACGCCGAGCTGAAGGCGCGCGTCGTGCTGGAGGCCTTACAGGGTCAGAAAACCGCGGCGCAGATCTGCCGGGAGAACGGCATCGCTGACGATCTCCTGGCGCACTGGAAACGTGAGTTCGTCGAGCGTGCGCCGGAACTGTTCCGCACGCGCCAAGAACGGTCGGCGGACGAAGCGCGCATCGCGGAGTTGGAGCGCCTGGTCGGTCAACTGACGCTGGAACTGGCGGCGGTAAAAAAAGTCTCCAGTCAGCTGAACTCTCGGTCGCGCAACGGCGGCAAATCGTGAACCAGCACGCCGCCGAGTTCAGCCGGGAACGGCTGTGTGCGGTGCTGGAGCTGCCCCGCAGTACGTTGTACTATCAAGCGCAGCCGGCCGACGACTTGGACCTGCGCAGTGCGCTGGAAGAGGTGGCGCTGGCGTTTCCGCGCTACGGCTACCGGCGCATGACCGCCGAGTTGCAGCGCCGCGGCTGGGTGGTGAACCACAAACGCGTGCTGCGCTTGATGCGCGAAGAGCACCTGCTGGTGCAGGTCCGGCGCTTCTGTCGCACGACGTTCAGCCAGCACCCGTACGGCCGCTATCCGAATTTGATCAAGCACCTGGTGATCGAGCGGCCGGACCAGGTGTGGTGCGGCGACATCACGTACATCCGCTTGCGGCACGAGTTCGTCTATCTGGCCGTCCTGCTGGACATCTTTACGCGCAGCGTGCGCGGCTGGGGGTTAGCCCGCCAGTTGAGCCAGGAGCTACCCAAAGCCGCCTTGCAGCGGGCACTGCGCAGCGTCACGCCCGAGATCCATCATTCCGATCAAGGCGTCCAGTACGCCGCCGACGGCTACACGGAACTCCTGCGGGCGGCCGGCGTGCAGATCAGCATGTCGGCGCAGGGCCAGCCGACCGAAAATGCGTATGCCGAACGCTTCATGCGGACGCTCAAGGAGGAGGAAGTCTACCTCCACGAGTACCGGGACTTTGCCGACGCCCGCACGAGCATCGGGCGCTTCCTGAATGACGTCTACATGCACAAGCGCGTGCACTCGGCGCTGGGCTACCTGCCGCCGGCCGAGTTCGAAGCGTTGTGGCGTGCCACTGAGAGAACAACCATGAAAGCCGCCTCTGGAGCGGCCTGCGCAGTACCTGAGGCTGCTCCGGCCGCTCCAGAGGCTATCGCCGCCGAACCAAGAACGCTCGTGACGAAAGAGATTAGTTGAAATCTAATCTCGGATTAGTGTCCAGTCGAATGGGTTCACCACA
>CAZEOP010000360.1:0-1844 GCA_964513715.1 uncultured Gordonia sp. | reverse complement strand
AAGGCCTCCCACCGATCAGCCGGCTGTCACCAACCTCATGACCGGGTACACCTAGTATCGGCCCGGCCGCGCAATCGGTCGCGGATCTCGTCGCCGTCGACATCCGTAGCGAATCTTGCCGGAATCCGGGGCACCGCCGCGACGGATGTCGCGGCGCTCGCGCCGGCGCCGGTGTGGAACAGTGATCGGCATGGGAAAGGTCATGCTCCTCGACGGCGCGAGTCTGTGGTTCCGCTCCTTCTATGCGCTCCCGGAGAAGCTGACCGCGCCCGACGGACGGCCGGTCAACGCGGTCCGCGGCTTCGTCGACACCATCGCGGCGCTGGTCACGACGCATCAGCCCACCCGGCTCGTGGTCTGCCTCGATCGCAACTGGCGGCCCGAGTTCCGGACCGCGCTGATCCCCTCGTACAAGGCGCACCGGGTGGCCGCCGACGGTGACGGCCTGGCCGAGGAGGTCCCGGACACGCTGACCCCGCAGGTCGACATGATCCTCGACGTTCTGCGCTGCGCCGGTATCGAGACCGGCGCCGCCGACGACTGCGAGGCCGACGATGTGATCGGCACGCTCGCCGTGGCCGAGGCGCTCGACGACGTGCTGGTGGTGACCGGCGATCGCGACCTGCTGCAGTTGGTGAGC
Source organism: uncultured Gordonia sp. (assembly GCA_964513715.1). Classification (GTDB taxonomy): domain Bacteria; phylum Actinomycetota; class Actinomycetes; order Mycobacteriales; family Mycobacteriaceae; genus Gordonia. The sequence goes on along the minus strand of CAZEOP010000360.1, from coordinate 1,204 downwards.
GACGACCCGGTGGACGTGCGCGTGCTCTATGTGGGCCGCGGACTGGCCCGGGCCGAACTGATGGGGCCGGCCGAGGTCGCCGAGAAGTACGCATTGCCGCCCGAGCGCGCGGGGTCCAGGTACGCCGAGATGTCCATCCTGCGCGGCGACCCGTCCGACGGGCTGCCCGGGGTGAAGGGCATCGGCGACAAGACGGCCGCGAAGCTGATCACCGAGTACGGCTCGCTGGACCAGCTGGAAGCCGTTGCGGCGCAGGCCAGTTCACCGATCTCGCCGCGGATCGCCGCCGCACTCGAGCAGGCGGCCGAGTACCTGGCCGCGGCCCGCACCGTGGTGGCCGTCCGCGCCGATGCCGCGGTCGAGTTCAGTCGCGGCGACCAGCTGCTCCCCGAAGTCCCCGACGATGCGGCGGGGCTGGCCGCGCTGACCGCCGAGCTCGGGATCGGCGCCAGCGTCGAACGGCTCGGCGCCGCCTTCGGCTGGGCCTGATCACCGGCACCGTCAGGTGCTCGGGTTCGACACCTCGTAGACGCCGTGGTCGTTCTTGACGGTCACGGTGACCCGCTGGTCGTTGCCGTTCACGCTGACCTCGCAGGTGAACACCACGCCCGTCTCCGCCTTCATCCCCGACGGACACCGGACGTTCTGGACGTCGCGATAGGCCGGATTCTCTGCCAGTACCTGCCGCACGCCGTCCTGCACCCCGGTCTGCGACAGGGTCTTGTACTTGGCCCATCCGGGATAGACCAGGGCGCTGCCGGCCACCAGCACCCCGGTGAACGCCAGCAGCAGTGCGGCGATCCCGATCGTGCGGCCGCCACCGCGGCGCCGCGATGTCGCCGGTCGCCGGGCGGTCGGTGTGTTCCCGGGGGCCTCGTGCCGCGCGGTCTGCGCTCGCGTCGGGCGGACGGAGACCGGCTGCGCGGGAGCCGGCCGGCGGGTGGGCGCCGGCGATCCGGCCCGCGCCGGCAGCGGAGCCAGCCGCGAGCCGGGGTCACGGGGCCGAGCGCCGGCCGGTATCGGCTGCGGCTGAGCCCGCCGCACCGGCGGCCCGTCCGGCGCAACCGTGCGGGGCGGACGTTGCGGCGCCCGGGTGGGCGGCACCGGGCGCGCGGCCGCCGCTCGTGCGAAGGCCGGTCCGCCGGGTGCCGGCCGGGGCGCCCCGGGCGGCGGGCCGCCGACGATCGGCGCACCCTCCGGGAGA
>CAZEOP010000359.1:0-1846 GCA_964513715.1 uncultured Gordonia sp. | reverse complement strand
GGTCCGCGCCGGGATGATCGCGCGCACCCCGCGCGGCCGGGTGGCCACCGCCGCGGCCTGGGAACATCTCGGCCTCACCGCGCCCGCCGACGCCGCCGGCCAGGGCTTCGGGGTGCGGGCGCGCGAGGAGAGCGGCCCGACGCTCTTCGACGCCGACCGCTGACTGTCGATGTCACACGGCCTGGCACTATGGACGCCATGGACAATCTCTTCCTGCCCCTCATGCTGGCCCTGCTGGTGGCCTTCCTGTTCCTGAGTTTCCGGAATCAGAAGAAGCGCACCGCGGCGATGGCCGAACTCCGGGCCCAGGCCGTTCCGGGCGCGCGAGTTCAGCTCACCAGCGGTCTGTACGGCACCGTGCGCGCCGACGACGGCGGTGACGACGTCGAGATCGAGATCGCACCCGGCGTGATCACCACCTGGAACCGGCTGGCCATTCGCGAGGTCGTCGCCGACGAGCCTCATGACGAGGCTGTCGACGACACCCTCGAGGAGGCGATTGTCGCCGAATCGGGTGACGACGCGCCGAACTCGACCGACCGCAATGACTCGAAGGACAAGTAGGCTAACCGCCCGTGAGTAATCCCACCCCACGCCCGCGCCGGTCGACGGCGCGCCACGGTGTTCCGCCGTGGCAACCGCTGACGGCCTTCCTGGTGCTGCTCGGTCTGGTCTACGCCCTCGTCTTCTTCACCGGTGGCGGCAAGCCGGAACCGAAGCTGGGCATCGACCTGCAGGGTGGCACCCGCGTGGTGCTGACCGCTCGCACCGACGACGGCAAGGCGCCGGCCCGCGACCAGTTGGACCTGGCCCGCCAGATCATCGAACAGCGCGTCAACGGCATCGGTGTCGGCGGCTCGGAGGTCGTGGTCAACGGCAGCAACATCGTCATCACCGTGCCCGGCGACGACGGCAAGCAGGCCCGGGCCCTCGGTCAGACCGCGCGCCTGTACATCCGGCCGGTCGAAGATCAGGCGTACGCGACGCCCCAGCCGGAGGCGCCGGCCACGAGGCCCTCCGAGCAGACCGCCGCCGAACAGGCCGCGGCCATCGAGGAGCAGCGCAAGCTGCGCCAGGCACCGGCCGACGCCTCGCCGGAGCGGCTCGACGAACTGCGCGCCCAGATGGCCAAGGTCAACTGTGCCGCCGACGCCAGCGATCCGCTGATCGGCCACGACGCACCGGACCAGTACCTGGTGGCGTGCGACGAGAAGGGGACGATGGTCTACCTGCTGGCCCCGATGATCATCGACGGCCGCGACGTCGACAAGGCCTCGGCCGGGCAGAACCCGACCGGCCAGTGGGTGGTCAATGTCGATTACAAGGGCGCGGGTAAGAAGACCTGGGCCGACTACACCGGCAAGAACGTCGGCAAGTCCACCGCGGTGACCCTCGACTCGCGGGTGGTCAGTGCGGCCACCATCAATACGCAGATCCTCGGCGGCACCGAGATCAGCGGCAGCTTCACGCAGGCCGAGGCCACGGCCCTGGCCAATGCGCTCAAGTACGGCTCGCTGCCGCTCTCGTTCACCGCCTCGGAGGCCGAGACGGTGTCGGCCACCCTCGGCTGGCAGGCGCTCAAGGCGGCGCTCTGGGCCGGCCTCATCGGCCTGATCGCGGTGCTGATCTACTCGTTGGCCTACTACCGGATGCTCGGCTTCCTGGCGGCCGGCTCGCTGCTGCTGGCCGGTGTCATGGTCTACGGCGTGATCGTGCTGCTCGGCCGGTGGATCGGCTTCACCCTCGACCTGGCCGGCATGGCCGGTCTGATCATCGGCATCGGCATGACCGCCGACTCGTTCGTCGTCTACTTCGAACGCATCAAGGACGAGATGCGCGAGGGCCG
>CAZEOP010000358.1:0-1880 GCA_964513715.1 uncultured Gordonia sp. | reverse complement strand
CGCTGAGTCTTAGCCCGTCGGCGGAGCACGCCGTCAATCCGGGAGACGCGGAGCCTCGTCACCGTGGTGACGGCCGATCAGCCGCGCGCGGGTGACCGCGTCCCGGCCGTACCTGGTCTTCAGATCGTCGAGCGCCCGGTCGAGGTCTGCGGCACGCGCATCCGCGGCGGCGACGGCCGCGTGCTCGTCGAAGGCCAGCGCCAACTGCACCGCGCCGGAGAGGCTCAGGTTGGTCAGCGACAGCCCGATCAGCGTGCAGCCGCGCTCGGCGATCAGCGACCGGGCCTCGTGCAGCAGCTCCCGGGCCAGCGCGAGGATCTCCGGCGTCGAGTCGGTCGGCTCGGCGAAGGACCGGGACCGGGTGACCCGCTCGTAGTCGTCGAACCGCAACCGCAGGATCACCGTGCGGCAGCTGCGGTCGGCACCGCGCAGCCGCTTGCCCAGGCCGTCGACCAGGCCCAGCAGCGTCGCCTCCAGCGTCGCCGGATCCTGCCCGCGGCGGCCCAGCGCTCGTTGCGCCCCGATGGACTTGCGCCGCCGTCCGGTCTCCACCCGGCGCGGATCTCGGGCCATCGCCAGCGCGTACAGGTGCCGGCCGGCGCCGCCGCCGAGCAGTGCCGACAGACCGGCCTCGCCGAGTGCGGCCATCTCGCCGACGGTATGGATGCCGGCCTCGGCGAGGCGCTCTTCGGTCTTGGTGCCGACGCCCCAGAGTCGCCGCACCGGCAGGGGGTGCAGGAAGGCCAGTTCGCCGTCGGGCGGTACCTCGAGCAGACCGTCGGGCTTCCCGGCGCCGCTGGCCACCTTCGCCAGGAACTTGGTCCGGGCCACGCCGACGGTGATCGGCAGGCCCACCTCGGTCCGGATGCGCTCGCGCAGTCGGGCACCGATCTGCATCGGGGTGCCGCTGATCCGCGCGAGGCCGCCGACGTCGAGGAAGGCCTCGTCGACCGAGATGCCCTCGACGACGGGCGTGGTGTCATAGAAGACGTCGAAGACCGCCCGGCTCGCCGCGACGTAGGCGGACATCCGCGGCGGCACGGTCACAGCGCGGCCGCGACACAGCACGCGCGCCTGGCGCCCGGACATCGGCGTGCGCACGCCGAGCGCCTTGGCCTCGTAACTCGCGGCCAGCACCACCCCGCCGCCGACCAGCACCGGCCGACCGCGCAGAGCGGGCTGATCCCGCTGCTCCACCGAGGCGTAGAACGAGTCGAGGTCGGCGTGCAGGATCGACGCCTCCGCACGCTCGACCCGTTCGATCCTCACCGTGCGATCGTCGCACCGCCCTCGGACATCTTCCGGCCCGCAGCCGGCCGCGGGCTACTTCCGGCGAGCCTTCAGCACGACGTCATTCATGTGCCGCGGTGCGGCGGTGCCGCCGGCCGGGCGACCGCGGGCCACGGTGTCCAGAAGCTGCACGTCGAGGAGCGCGGCGAAGTGCTCGGCGACGTCCTTGGGCTGCACATAGGCATCCGGATCGTGTCCGTGCGCCCGAATGCCCTCGGCATCATGGGCGACGACGAGCAGCGTGCCGCCCGGCGCGAGCGCATCGACCAGCTTCCCGACGACGTCCAGCCGGTCGATATCGACGGGGAAGTAGTGCAGGGCCACCAGGTCGAAGCCGTCGCCGGGGACCGAATCGACGGCGAGATCGGCCTGCCGCCACTCGATTGTTTCGCGTGAATCAATCGCCGCGGCCCGGTCGATCGCGACCTGCGAGATGTCGACGGCCACCACCGTCCAGCCCCGATCGGCCAGCCAGCGCGCATCGGCGCCCTCGCCGCTACCCACGTCCAACGCCCGCCCCGGCGCCAGGTCGGCCGCCTCGCGGATCAGCGCCGGGTTGGCCTGCGCCGTCCAGAGCCGGTCGGCGCTGC
>CAZEOP010000357.1:0-1889 GCA_964513715.1 uncultured Gordonia sp. | reverse complement strand
AGATGTTGATCCAGACCTTGCCGCCACGCTTGATGTGGCGGTTGATCGCGATACGAGCGGACTCGATCTGACGGTTGGTGATGTAGGCACCTTCCAGCGCCTGGATACCGTAGTCGCCGAAGGTGACCTTGGTCCCGCCCTTCGCCTGACCCTTCAGGCTCGGGTGGTGCTGCTTGCGGTGCTTGACCCGACGAGGGATCAACATAGCCTCAGCCCTCCTGGTTCTCGGCCTGCTCGGGAGCAGGCGCGGTGGCTTCCGCGGTGGCCGCAGCGCGGCCGGCCTCGGTGCTGGTACCGGTCGTCCCCGAGGCGCCGCTGCGACGCGGGCGGCTCGGACGACGGCTGCGACGGTCGTCACCGGACGGCGCGGCAGCAACCTGCTCGCGGCGCCCACCGACGACGTCACCCTTGTAGATCCAGACCTTCACGCCGATGCGGCCGAAGGTGGTCTTCGCCTCGAAGAAGCCGTAGTCGATGTCGGCACGCAGCGTGTGCAGCGGAACGCGACCCTCGCGGTAGAACTCCTTGCGGCTCATCTCGGCGCCGCCCAGACGGCCGGAGCACTGGACACGGATGCCCTTGACGCCCGGCTGCCGCATGGCGGACTGGATGGCCTTGCGCATCGCGCGGCGGAAGGCCACGCGGTTGCTCAGCTGCTCGGCGACGCCCTGGGCGACGAGCTGCGCATCCGCTTCGGGGTTCTTGACCTCGAGGATGTTCAGCTGCACCTGCTTGCCGGTGAGCTTCTCCAGCTCGCCGCGGATGCGATCGGCCTCGGCGCCGCGGCGGCCGATGACGATGCCCGGGCGGGCGGTGTGGATGTCGACGCGGACGCGGTCCCGCGTGCGCTCGATGTCGACACCGGAGATGCCGGCGCGCTCCAGGCCCGTGTTGAGCAGCTTGCGGATCGCGACGTCTTCCTTCACGTACTCGGCGTACTGCTTATCCGCGTACCACCGGGTGTTCCAGTCGGTCGTGATGCCGAGACGGAAGCCGTGCGGGTTGATCTTCTGGCCCATGCTCAGGCTCCCTTCTTCTTCTGCTGACGCGAGCGGCTGCGACCGCCGGCTTCGCCGACGCTCGAGACGACCACGGTGATGTGGCTGGTGCGCTTGCGGATCCGGAAGGCACGCCCCTGGGCGCGCGGCTGGAACCGCTTCATGGTCGGGCCCTCGTCGGCGAATGCCTCGGTGACGACCAGGGTGCGACGATCCAGGCCGAGGTTGTTCTCGGCGTTGGCGGCCGCACTGGCCACAACCTTGGCGACCGGCTCGGATGCGGCCTGCGGCGCGAACCGCAGGATGTCCAGGGCCTCGTCGACGCTCTTACCGCGGACCAGGTCGATCACGCGGCGCGCCTTCATCGGCGTGACGCGCACGAACTTCGCGGTCGCGCGTGCACTCTTCTGCACTTCGTTCTCAGTCTTCGTAGCCATGGTTACCGGCGCTTCGCTTTCCGGTCATCCTTGATGTGACCCTTGAAGGTGCGGGTAGGGGCGAACTCGCCCAGCTTGTGGCCGACCATGTTGTCCGAGACGAACACGGGCACATGCTTGCGGCCGTCGTGGACGGCGAAAGTGTGACCGATGAAGTCGGGGATGATGGTCGAGCGGCGCGACCAGGTCTTGATGACCTGCTTGGTGCCCTTCTCGTTCTGATCGTCCACCTTCTTCAGGAGATGGTCGTCGACGAACGGGCCTTTCTTCAGGCTGCGTGGCATTTCTTACCTCCTCCTAGTTATCGCTTGTTCTTGCCGGTACGACGGCGACGGACGATCATCTTGTCGCTGGCCTTGTTCTTGCGGGTGCGGCCCTCGGGCTTGCCCCACGGGCTGACCGGGTGGCGGCCACCCGAGGTCTTGCCCTCACCACCGCCGTGCGGGTGGTCGAC
>CAZEOP010000356.1:0-1932 GCA_964513715.1 uncultured Gordonia sp. | reverse complement strand
AGCGTTTCCATGGTAAGGAAAAGGTCGACGGTTCGATTCCGTCAGGGGGCTCGCTTGGTGCGGAACGTCGCAAGACGGACCGTATCGAACAGGGCGGTGTAGCTCAGCTGGTTAGAGCGCACGACTCATAATCGTGAGGTCCGGGGATCGAGTCCCCGCACCGCTACACAATTCGGCTGCTCCCGCGAGCCCGCCCGAGACCGGGCCGAGGCAAGCCGCGGCCGACAGATAGAGCAAGACGCGAAAGAAGGCAAGGACATGGCTTCCTCAACCGACGTGCGGCCGAAGATCACCCTGGCCTGCGAGGTGTGCAAGCACCGCAACTACATCACCAAGAAGAACCGCCGCAACGATCCCGATCGTCTCGAGCTGAAGAAGTTCTGCCCGAACTGCGGCAAGCACGAGGCCCACAAGGAATCGCGCTGATCTGACTTTTCCTGATCGCAGCCCCTCCGGGGGCGAGATCGGGTGACAATCGAGCGGGTCGTCTCCACTGTGAGACGGCCCGCTCGATTTGTTTCCGCCGCCGCGGCGGGGGCAGAATCTGACAGATTTCGTTGTTAGATCGACGTCGATCCGTGCGCGCGACGCGCCGGCCCGCAGCCTGGGCCCCACGGTCGGCAGGTGAAGGAGGGGTCATGGCTCAACTGGACGATGAGAAGCTCAAGAGCACACTCGATGCGCTGGGCTCGGGGGAGCTGACGCCCGAGGAGATCGCCGAGCACACGGCATCGGTGGTCGGCTACCACTACACCGTCGACGACTACTACGAGGTGGCGCGCGAGGAGATCCGCAAGCACGCGTTGGCGGTGCAGTCCGCGCATCCCACGCACTGGAGCGAGGCCGCCGCCGCCGAGTTCGGCCACTCCGGCGGGCTCGTGGCCCATCCCACGTTCGTCTCGGTGATGGGCATGATCGCCCAGCGCAAGCTCTTCGAGGAGGTCGTCACCGGCTACGACCTGTGGCAGATCATGCAGACCGATCAGCGGCTGATCTACCACCAGCCGATGCGGGTGGGCGATCAGCTGATCTGCGATGTCTCGCTCGACTCGTTCCGGCACATCACCAGCCCCGAAGTGGTCGACCTGCTGGTGTCCAAGAACATCATCTGCAATCAGCACGACGAGCCGATCATGACCACCTACACCTCGATCGCCGCGCGCCCCGGGCTGCAGGTGCCCGAGGAGCTCCAGGAGTCCATCGAGCACGTCATGATGCAGGTCGACGCGACCGGGAAGCCGGGCAAGACCGTCGACCGCGAGGGCGGCCTGTACGACACGGACGATCCGGCCGGCCGGCCGCAGGCCTACGGCGCCGTCGACTTCGACACGCTGAGCGTCGGTCAGGAGCTGCCGCCCAAGACCTTCCTGGTGACCCGCGGCAACCTGGTCAACTACGCGGGTGTGGCCGGCGACCCCAACCCGATCCACTTCTCCGATCACGTCATCAAGGCGGCCGGCGGCATGGACGACGTGGTGGCCCACGGCATGCAGACCATGGGCCTGGGCGCCACCTACGTCTCCGACTTCGTCGGCGACCCGGCCGCCTTCTGCGAGTACAACGTGCGCTTCACCAGCCCGGTGTACGTCCCGGAGGATCACAGCGCGGCCGTCGACTTCACCGGCAAGATCAAGTCGCTCGACCCGCAGACGCGGCGCGGCACCATCGCGCTGACCGCCAAGCAGGGCGACCGCAAGATCTTCGGGCGGGCCACCGTCGTGGTGCAGTTCAACTGACGCCGCGGCCGCACCCGGCGGCGGGCTGTTTTGTCGCCGGGGCCCGCGGTGCTCTACACTGACTTGAGTCGAGGTTTACCTAGACTTGCGCGCCGCCCTAGGGTGGCGCGTTGGTGTTGTGAGGCTCGATCATGTGCGGCACGGAAGGGCCGGACAAAGGGGCGTAGCTCAACTGGCAGAGCAGCGGTCTCCAAAA
>CAZEOP010000355.1:0-1955 GCA_964513715.1 uncultured Gordonia sp. | reverse complement strand
CCGGGCGAGCGCGCCGACGGCGGCGTCACCGAGACCGCCCCGGAGGACGAGCTGGCCGCCCGCCGGAAGAATCGCACGCGTCGCACCGGATAGCTCCTCGGCCCCGGTGTGGGTAGACTGACGGCCACGTCGCTGAGCTGCGGGAGAGAGTCCCATCCGGGGCCGCCGAAGGAGCAACACCTCTCCGTCAAACTCTCAGGCAGAAGGACCGTGGCAACAGTCGGCGTCTCTGGAAAGTGACCGGTTCGTACCCTCTTGCGGGGTGTCGGCCGGTCCGCCCACGGTGAAAGGCGCCGCCGCGGCCTGCATGGTCTCGGCGCGCTGAATCTCTCAGGCGTCCCGCTCCGGCGTGACATGACAGAGGGGGAGGGCCCTTGTCCGGCGCCGCGCCGGACCGACCAGACGAGGCCGTCCCGCCATGACCGAAATCCTGCCCGCACCCTTCGTGGCCCGCCACATCGGACCCGACGCGGACGAGACCGCACGTATCCTCGAGGTCCTCGGCGTGGCCTCGCTCGACGAACTCGCCGAGCGCGTGGTGCCCGCCGCGATCGCCGATCCGGCCGGCGCGCTGGCCGCCCTCGACGCGCCGCTCACCGAAGCCGAGACCACCGCGCGCCTGCGCGAGCTGGCCGGCAAGAACACCGTCGCACGCAGCATGATCGGCCTGGGCTACTACGACACCCACACCCCGGCCGTCCTCAAGCGCAACATCATCGAGAGCCCCGCCTGGTACACCGCGTACACTCCGTACCAGCCGGAGATCAGCCAGGGCCGCCTCGAGGTGCTGCTGAACTTCCAGACCATGGTCGCCGACCTGACCGGCATGGAGGTGGCCAATGCGTCGATGCTCGACGAGGCCACCGCGGCCGCCGAGGCGATGACCCTGCTGCGTCGTGCCGGCAAGTCCAAGTCCCCGCGCCTGGTGGTCGACGTCGACCTGTTTCCGCAGACCCGTGCGCTGATCGAGACCCGCGCCGAGCCGCTCGGCATCGAGGTGGTCGAGGCCGCACTGGATGCGGAGGCCGCCGACGGCGGGCTGCCCGAGGGCGAGTTCTTCGGCGTCATCCTGCAGGTGCCGGGCGCGAGCGGACGCGTGGTCGACGCGACGTCGATCATCGCCGCAGCCCACGAGCGCGGTGCGCTGGTCGCGGCCGGCGTGGATCTGCTGGCCGCCACCCTGATCACCCCGCCCGGCGAGCAGGGCGCCGATGCGTGCTTCGGCACCACCCAGCGCTTCGGCGTGCCGATGGGCTTCGGCGGACCGCACGCCGGCTACCTCGCCGTGCACACCAAGCTCACCCGTCAGCTGCCCGGCCGCCTCGTCGGCGTGTCCAAGGATGCCGACGGCAACCTCGCCTACCGCCTGTCGCTGCAGACCCGCGAGCAGCACATCCGCCGGGAGAAGGCCACCAGCAACATCTGCACCGCGCAGGTCCTGCTGGCCGTCCTCGCCGCGATGTACGCCTCGTACCACGGCCCGGCCGGCCTGACCGAGATCGCGCAGCGCGTCCACGGTCGCGCGGTCGCGCTGGCCACGCGCCTGGCGGCGGGCGGTCGCACGGTGGCACACCGCCGGTTCTTCGACACCGTCGAGGTGCGGGTGCCCGGCGAGGCCGCGGCCATCGTCGCCGCCGCCAAGGCCGACCACGGGATCAACCTGCGCCTGATCGACGCCGACCGCGTCGGCATCGCGTGCGACGAGACCACCACCGAGGCCGACGTGGCCGATGTGCTGGCGGTGTTCGGCATCGCCGCGGACGGGCCCGCGGACGAGGACTTCGTCGTCGAGGTCGCCGACCGCACCAGCGGCTTCCTCGGCCACCCGTCGTTCCACCGGTACCGCACCGAGACGGCCATGCTGCGCTACCTGCGCATGCTGTCGGACAAGGACGTGGCACTGGACCGCAGCATGATCCCGCTGGGCTCGTGCACCATGAAGCTCAACGCCACCA
>CAZEOP010000354.1:0-2059 GCA_964513715.1 uncultured Gordonia sp. | reverse complement strand
CTTTTACTAAAAACTGCACATCGGCATCAGTATCGCCATTACGAACAATAATTGCTGCATCATAAATATTATTATTGTAAATATCCAATTTAGCAACAGGATTTGTTCCTCCTATCGCAACATTTCCTGTTGGGAATATATGATATGCAACCGAAGTATTTCCATACACATACTGGTTATCTGCTGTAGTGTATGCCCCATTACCCAGTGCCATTGAATTGGTTGCATCTACTTTTTGATTATTATTGTTTCCTGCACCATTTCCTAAGAATGTGTTATTTGAACCAGTAGTTATTTTATAACCTGCATTAAAACCAAGAGCTGTATTACCATTAACAACACCAGTTGAGGAATATAATGCCATGCCACCAATACCGACATTTCCTGTTCCATTTGAATTATACAAAGCCTGACTGCCAATACCAATATTATGCCGACCCCAATTACCGCCCAAATTAGAATATAATGCCTCATATCCAATACCCACATTCTCACTACCGTTTGCTGTTGAATATAAAGATTTATAACCAAGCCCCACATTGTTCTCTCCACTTACTAACGAAATTAAAGCCTGACAGCCAATACCCAAATTGTTATTACTAGTCAGCGAAGTATTTCCTGCTTTACCTGCAAAATAGTTGCAGTCCATACCTATTGTAATAGTTATTTGGTCACTTGTTACTGTTAACGGGTTTGCACATGGAGCATTAGAAGTCATTGCACATGTTATAATATCTCCGTCAGACGGGGTATAGGCATATGTTGAACTAGTTGCTCCACTTATGTCCTCTCCTCCTTTCTGCCATTGGTAAGTGGGGGTACCTCCATTAGTCGGGGTTGCAGTGAAAGTAACACTTGTCCCTGCTTCAATCATTCCCGAAGGATTTGCAACTATGCTTACGCCGGGTACTACTGTTGAATTTACATTTACTATAACAGCATCACTTGCAGTTGCAGAATTTCCATCTGTAACAGTAACGGTAAAAGTAGTGGTTGATGCAGGACTTACACTAATGCTTGCCGTATTGGCACCGGTACTCCATAAATAATTATAAGGAGAAGTTCCTCCCGAAGCAGATGCTGTTAAGGTAGTGCTGTTACCTGAACAAATGCTTGCATCATTACCTGCATTGGCAGTAAGTGCGGAACTGGCAAAAACCATTTGAATAACCGGTCTCATTGTTTGTGTGGTGCTAAGTGTAGTAGGAGCGGTTGATCCATATGCATATCGAACAGTATTTAAGCTTGTTGCAGTACCTTTCCATACCGGATAAATGGATGTTGATGTTCCTTGACTTCCATGGTCAATAGCTATTTCTAAATTATCAACATTATTATAAGTAAAATGGTGTTGTTAAGGTTATATTTCTCCATCCCGCAGCTGATGATGTATTATCTATTGTGCCATTATAAACAAGGGTATATCCGCTAGTAGACCAACTACCTGTTGATAAGGATGATGATGTAGTATGTTTCATATACACTTTTACTGCGGTTAAATTTCCTGAAGTTTCGGATGCATGTTTATAAAAACTTATTTGAGATATATTACCTGCACCACCTCCTGCATTATTTATCTCTGTTTTGGTATATATTATCTCGCATCGGTTATATGCATATCTTCTAGTTATAGGATAATAGGTAGAAGTGCTTGTTGATGAGGTGTTTCCTATGGTAATGGTTTGCGCAATTGTATCTCCTATACTTAGGATTACCATAAAAACAATTAATAAGGAAATAATTCCGCTTTTACGTAGTAATGTTAAATTTTTCATATCCTGGTTTTGTTTTATTTTTAATTAATTCTCTTTTTTAGATTTATGATAGTAATTTTTCTACTATTAAATAAATTTATAAGACTGAAATATAATTTTTTGCATAAAAGTATCTAATAATATCTATATTCCAAAATAGCTTAACTATTCTTATCTCATTTAAACTAGCATTCTATACGTATTTTTACTGATATTTTATATAAATTTATATACTATTAACTTATTGAATATATTTGTGTTGTAAAATAATTATGTTTTCTTTAAAATAAATTAAAGAATTATAA
>CAZEOP010000353.1:0-2070 GCA_964513715.1 uncultured Gordonia sp. | reverse complement strand
GTGGCCTTGGTGATGTCGTTGGTGATCTCGTCGAGCGAGTAGCCGATGGCCAGCTTGGCGGCCATCTTGGCGATCGGATAGCCGGTCGCCTTCGAGGCCAGCGCCGACGACCGCGAGACGCGCGGGTTCATCTCGATCACGACGAGCCGGCCGTCGCGCGGGTCCTGGGCGAACTGGATGTTGCAACCGCCGGTGTCCACGCCGACCTCGCGGATGATCGCGATCGACTGATCGCGCATCTGCTGGTATTCGACGTCGGTGAGCGTCATCGCCGGGGCGACGGTGATCGAGTCGCCGGTGTGCACGCCGACCGGATCGACGTTCTCGATGGAGCAGATCACGATCACGTTGTCGCGGTTGTCCCGCATGAGCTCGAGCTCGTATTCCTTCCAGCCGAGGATGGACTCCTCGATCAGGACGTTCGCGGTGGGCGACGCGGCCAGGCCGCCGCCGGCGATCCGGTTCAGATCGTCGGCGTCGTAGGCCATGCCCGAGCCGAGACCACCCATGGTGAACGACGGGCGCACGACCACCGGGTAGCCGAGCTCGGCGACCGTCTCGTGCACCTCGTCCATGGTGTGGCAGACGCGTGAGCGGGCGCTCTCGCCGCCGATCTTGGTGACGATGTCCTTGAACATCTGCCGGTCCTCACCGCGCTGGATGGCGTCGATGTCGGCGCCGATCAGCTCGATGCCGTGCTTGGCCAGGATGCCCTGTTCGTGCAGGGCGACAGCGGTGTTCAGCGCGGTCTGCCCGCCCAGGGTGGCCAGCACCGCGTCGATCGGGTGCCCGCCGTCGCGCTCGGTCTCGATCACCTTCTCGACGAACTCGGGGGTGATCGGCTCAACATAGGTGGCGTCGGCGAACTCGGGGTCGGTCATGATCGTCGCCGGATTCGAGTTGATCAGCGAGACCCGCAGGCCCTCGGCGCGCAGGACGCGGCAGGCCTGGGTACCGGAGTAGTCGAACTCGCAGGCCTGACCGATGACGATCGGGCCGGAGCCGATGACCAGGACGTGCTTCAGGTCGGAACGGCGTGGCATCAGGAACGATTCCCTTCCGGGGTGGTGGCTTTCGCCGCGGCCATGGCGGCGACGAACTTGTCGAAGAGGTTGGCGGCGTCGTGCGGTCCGGACGCGGCCTCCGGGTGGTACTGCACCGAGAAGGCGGTGCCGTCGAGCAGCTCCACGCCCTCCACGACGCCGTCGTTGGCGCAGACATGGCTCACCCGCGCGCGGCCGAAGTCGGTGTCGAACTCGTCGCCCGCGGCGCCCTCGAGGGCGAAGCCGTGATTCTGCGAGGTGATCGCCACGTCGCCGGTGGCCAGGTCGACCACCGGGATGTTGATCCCGCGGTGCCCGAACTTGAGCTTGTAGGTGGACAGGCCGAACGCCCGGCCCAGGATCTGATTGCCGAAGCAGATGCCGAACAGCGGCAGCTTGCTCTCCAGCACCTGTCGGGTCAGCGCGACGGCCGCGTCCGCGGTGGCCGGGTCGCCCGGGCCGTTGGACAGGAAGAAGCCGTCCGGCTCCACGGCCAGCACGTCCTCGTAGGTGGCGCCGGCGGGCAGGATGTGCACCTCGACGCCGCGCGCGGCGAGCATCCGCGGCGTATTCGCCTTGATGCCCAGATCGATGGCGGCCACCCGGAAACGCGGCTGTCCCGCGGCCTCAACGACGTAGGGCTCGACGGTACTGACCTCGGCGGCCAGGTCGGCCCCGGCCATCGACGGCTGGGCGCGCACCTGGGCGAGCATGTCCTCGTCGGTGGTCAGCGCGTCGCCGGAGAAGATCCCGGCACGCATGGCGCCGGCCTCGCGGAGCACGCGAACCACCGCGCGGGTGTCGATCCCGGCGATCCCCACGATCCCCTGCGCCGTCAGCTCCTCCTCCAGGCTGCTGGTGGCGCGCCAGTTGCTCACCCGGGTGGTGGGGTTGCGCACGGCGTAGCCGGCGGCCCAGATCTTGCCGGGATCCTGGTGATCGATGAAGTCCGCCGACCAGCGGACCTCGCTGCGCTTGCCGAGCAGGCTCTCGCCGTCCTCGGTGTTCCAGCCGGTGTTGCCGATCT
>CAZEOP010000352.1:0-2094 GCA_964513715.1 uncultured Gordonia sp. | reverse complement strand
GCCGAAGATCACTTGGTGGTCTTCGGCGCGGCCTTGCGGGCCGGAGCCTTCTTGGCCGGAGCCTTCTTGGCAGCGGTCTTGGCCGGAGCCTGGGCCGCAGCGATCCGCTTGGCCGGCGAGGCCTTGGCGGTGCGGGCCTTCGCCTCGACGGTGCCGGCGGCGCCGTCGATCTTGGCGGCAGCGGTCTTGGCCTCGGCCTTCACCTTGACGCCGGCCTTCTCGATGTCGGCGGCGACGTCGGCCACCTCGGCGACGACCTTGTTGCCGACCTCTTCCAGGTCGGCGGCGGCGTCCTCCACCTTGTCGGCGGCCCGACCGGCCAGCGCGGCAGCGCGCTCACCGACGACGCGGGTCTGACGCGAGACGGCGCCGATGGCCTCCTCGGTGACGTCGACGGCCTCGTTGTACACCTTGCCCACGCGATCCAGGTTCTCCTGGACCACCGGCTGGGTGCGCAGCCGCTCCACGGCGCCCTCGCCGCGCTCGGCGAGATCGTTGTAGTAGTCGGTGGCCTGCTCGACGTACGGCTTGGTGACCTTGAGCAGCTCGTCCTTGTTGAGCTTGCCCTTGATCTCCTCGACGGTCAGCTTGGCCTTCAGCTCGTCGACGTCGATCTCCGACGGCAGGTCGGCGAGCTTGGTGCGGGTCTCGGCCAGCTTGGTGCGGACCTCCGACAGGCGGCTCTGCGCGCCCTCGGCGCGGCCCTTCAGCCGGCCGACGACGTCCTTGGCCTCCTGGACAACAACGTCACCGGCGCCGACGACGGCGTAGACGGGGGTCGGGAGGGTGCGTTCGGTGGTGCTCATGGCATCTCCTTCGTTCGCGATCCACGCGCCCCTGCGGTATGCCCCACAAGTCCCGAGGATCCGGGTGTTCTGACACCACAAGTATGACCGAGAGTGCTAACAAATGCTAGCGGCGTGCTAGCACTTGTGAACTATTTCACCCGGTGAGATGACATGGACGCCCGACCGTGCGCTTGCTCGGTAGTCGGCGCTAGCCCGCA
This sequence comes from uncultured Gordonia sp., assembly GCA_964513715.1. Taxonomy (GTDB): domain Bacteria; phylum Actinomycetota; class Actinomycetes; order Mycobacteriales; family Mycobacteriaceae; genus Gordonia. Next base: position 1,088 of record CAZEOP010000352.1, on the reverse strand, counting down.
TAGCTGTAGAAGCCGCGTCCGCTCTTGCGGCCCAGACGACCGTCGGCCACCATCCGCCGAAGCAGTTCCGGCGGCGAGTACAGCGGCTCGTGGAACTCCTCGTACATCTTCTCGGCGATCGCGGCGACGGTGTCCAGGCCGACCAGATCGGTCAGCTTCAGCGGCCCCATCGGATGCGCATAGCCGAGCACCATCGCCTTGTCGACGTCCTCAACGCTGGCGACGCCGCTCTCCACCATCCGCACCCCGGACAGCAGATACGGCACCAGCAGCGCGTTGACGACGAAGCCCGAGCGATCCGCCGAACGGATCACCTGCTTGCCGAGCACGTCGTGGGCGAAGACCTCCGCCCGCTGCGCCACCTCCGCGCGCGTCGAGTCGGTGGCGATCAGTTCCACCAGCGGGAGCACCGGCACCGGGTTGAAGAAGTGCAGGCCGATCACCCGGCCCGGCTGCGCGGTCGCGGCCGCCAGCGCGGAGATCGGGATCGACGAGGTGCTCGACGCGAGCACCGCGCCAGGATCGGCGACCACGGCGTCGAGCCGGGCGAAGACCGCGGTCTTGACCGCCTCGTCCTCGGTCACCGCCTCGATCACCAACTGGCGATCGGCGAAACCGGCGAGGTCGTCGGTGAAGGTGAGCCGCCACGCCGCCTGCTGGCGTTCGCGCGCGGTGAGCCGGCCGGCCGAGACCCCGTCGTCCAGGGCCCGCAGCACCCGCGAGCGCGCGGCGGCGACCGCCTCGCGGCTCGGCTCGCAGACCAGGACGTCCACTCCGGCGCGGGCGCAGACCTCGGCGATGCCGGCACCCAGCTGTCCGGCGCCGACGATGCCGACGCGGGTGATCTCGTCGCTGGTCACCGCGGGCTCCTCACTGGTCGGACGGTCGGGGAAGGGACCGGACCGACGGCGCGCATCGAACGCCCGTGGGGCGCGGCGGACCGGGTCCGGAGACGACGAAACCGGGGCGGGCGAGGATCACTCCCTGCCTGCCCCGGGATCGTCATTGTCGCTACCTCGTGACGAGGAGAGCGGTTCCTAGTGGAACTGGCCCTCTTCGGTCGAGCCCTTCAGGGCCGCGGTGGAGGT
>CAZEOP010000351.1:0-2106 GCA_964513715.1 uncultured Gordonia sp. | reverse complement strand
GTCCGACGACACCGCCGCCCCGTCGATCGATTTCGACGGGGCGGCGGCGGAGTAGGTGTCGGCCCGCGTACGAAGCCGGATGACTCTCTGAGCGCACTCCTCCCCGCCGATCCCCGCCGAGCCACACCGAGAGAAGACAGGGCATCGGTTCTTTCGACACATGCGCGTGTGAGGATAAGAGCGTGGGAATCCGACCGCCACTCGAAGCTCACCCGAAGCTTGTGTACAGCTCCGCCAACCGATGGTTCTTCGACGAAGGCGGCGGCACAGTTGTGATCGACCTGAGCGCCGCAGAGTTCATTGACTCCTGCGGCCTCGCACTCATCGCGGCCGAGGCTGAGCGCGCCTACGACAGCTGGAGGCGACTTGTCTTCGTGGCACCGACCGACCCGAGCACTGCAAATTACTTGTCCCGAATGCGGGTGGGCACGCTCCTCGAAGAATTCGGTTACTCCCATTCACTGCCTCCCGTGAATGAGCGAGACGTTGGCTCCCGGTTGCTCGAGCTGCAACCGTTCACTCAGGATGACGTCGACACTATTTGCGCGACGATCCACCAAGCGATTCTCACCGAGGGTGGTTCAATCGCCGACGCCAACGACTTCTTTCGAGCAATCACAGAGGTCATGGTCAACATCGAACACAGCGCGGTCGACCGAGCGTTCGCTGCGATGCAGGTCTTGCCCGGTACTGGCGGAAGCCGCGACGTCACCTTCGCGATCGCCGACACCGGCATCGGCCTGCGGGAGTCGCTGTCGCCGTGGCACAGCGTCGCCGACGATGAGCAGGCAATTCGGCTCGCGTTCACCCAGGGTGTGTCTGGCACCGACGCGAAGAGGGGTGAAGGACTGTCTGACTTGCTCGAACGTGTTCATCGCGGCCTAGGTCAGGTCCACGTCTGGTCGGGGAATGTCCGAGGTCGTAACTATGCTGACAAGAAGACCTGGCGTTACGACCCGCTGACAAGCCCCTACACAGGAACAATGATCTACGCTAGGTGGACACCATCGGCCACCGCTCAAGTGGAATAGGAGGGTTCGACGATGACTACGCTCGAAGCCCCTTCGCTAGCCGGATCGCGGGCACGCGCCCAAGAGCTGCTCGCCGATCTGCCCTTAGACCTTGCGAACTCCGACGTGATTCTGGACTGCCACGGCCTGCTCGCAGCAACAGTGTCGTTCGCCGACGAGCTTGTGCAAGAAGTCCTAGTCATACGCAACGCGCAAGGATTGCATGCCGTTCGGGTGACCGATCAGGAGTTTGCGGACTACCTCACTCGTAGAGCGCGTGTTCACGGCGTTGCGGACCGTCTCACGGTGTCGCACTAACCGTCTTCGTAGCGCCTCAGAGCCTTTCCCAGTGCTTCGTTACGCCGCCGTAGTTCGCCCAGGCCTGGAGCCTTAGTGCCTTCCTCGTTAAGCGGATCGTAAGGCTGCCCGAGCATGAGGTAGTAGAGGCGCAGTCCGTCCTTGAGATCGGAGGCTCGATCCGAGATCCAGCGATCACCGCAAACGGCAACACCCTGGTCAAGGAGTCGCAACGCGGCATTGAGTTCATGTGTGGTCTCAACCGTGTCGCCGCCCAACCGGTAGCTTGTGTACGCCCGCTCAACGCGCGCAGTTGCTTCGATCACTCGATCAACCCTGCGCTTTCGCGCGTCAGCGCCACGGTTTCGCCGACCCACCAACTCCGCGGTCCAGTACGCCGCAAAAATGCTGACGATCGCAACCAGAGGCGGCACCCACACAGGGCTGCATGAGTTCATCGTCCGCGTTCCTCCGATTGTCGAGGGTCACCTTGGCGTCCCCACAAGCGTAGGAAGTACCCCTGACACATAGAGACGGGCGTCCCGCCAACGCAGTCTCGCCAACTCGCGTCCTGGATGGACATCTAATATCCGCGCACCCCTTCGTCCTCGGCCATAGAGACAGTAAAGTCCGCAGGCCGTTGGGTGGACTCGACTGGCCGAGCTGAGGCGCCGCAACGCCGCGAGAATCCGTAACGACTCGAGAACAGCCTCTGCAGTAAGCAGTGTCGAAGAATCCCTACTCGTTCACCGGAACCTTGCGCGGCAGGCTCACCAGGCTCGCGATGCTGACGACGATC
>CAZEOP010000350.1:0-2112 GCA_964513715.1 uncultured Gordonia sp. | reverse complement strand
CGCCTCGCTCACGGAACTGGGCAGTCGGTGGACGACGCTCACCGGAGACGCCGGCGCGGGATCGGCCGAGCTGCCGGCGTGGCCGACTCGCGGCGGCTACCTGCCCGCCGAGGTCGACGCGGCGGTCTCGAACAAGCTGGAGCTGGCGAAAAAGCTCTATCCTTCCGGGGTCCGGCTGCGCTAGAGTCCGTCGCTGTATGTGGATTGGAACAGCTGAATTCGATTTCCTGCTCGGTGACGTGCACTCCCTCAAGCAGAAACGCTCGGTGGTGCGGCCGCTGATCGCCGAGATCCGCCGACGATTCGACGTCTCGGTCGCCGAGACCGGGCACCGCGACCTGCACCGCCGCACCCTGCTGGGGGTGGCCGTGGTGAGTGCCGATCGCGAGCACGTCGTCGAGGTGATCGACGCCGTCGACCGCCTGGCCGCGGCGCGACCGGAGGTGCAACTGCTCTCGGCCCGCGCCCGCTACCTCTCCTCCGACGACTTCTGACCGACTCCCCCGCCCACCGGTCACCCCACCGTTCCGCCGGTTGGGCACCGGCGAACGTTCAGCCCGCCCGCCGGTTGAGCCGCCCACCCCGCCATGAGCCGCCCACCCCGCCGTGAGCCTTCAGCCCGCCGGTTGAGCCGCCGGCGAACGTAGTGAGCCGGCGAGTCGAAACCACCCGGCCGGGCGCGCGAACTCAGTGACCGGCGGCGCTGGCGATGCAGAACTGGTTGCCGTCCGGGTCGGCGAGCGTCACCCAGGAGAAGTCCGGCATCTCCTGCTCGGCGACCAGGGTGGCGCCCGCGGCGAGCAGGTCCCGCACCGCGGCGTCGCGATCGGCGACGGTCAGATCCAGGTGGATCCGGTTCTTGCCGGGTGTCGGATCGTCGATCTTCTGAAAAGCCAGCGTCGGCTGGCCGTCGGCCAGGGCGACCACGACGAACCAGCCCTCGTTCTCGGCGACGACGGTGCCGCCGAGGGCCCGCGCCCACCAGGAGCCCAGGCGAACCGCGTCGAGGGTGTCGACGGTGACCATGGCGATGCGGGGAGTGTTGCTGCTCATGGTGGGACTGTAGTCGTCCGACGACGCCCCCACCTTCCAGTCCGCCGCCTTCCAGCCCACCGCCTACCAGCCCGCCGTCTTCGGGCCCGCCGGTTGAGCCGCCGGCGAACGCAGTGAGCCGGCGAGTCGAAACCACCCCGGCCGGGCGCGCGGGCTCAGCGGCTTGCGCGGCCGGCGCTCAGCGACCGAAGCCGGCGTTGCGCAGCGCGTCGGCCATCGCACCACCGGCCGGGCGCTCCTCGCGCCGGCCGCCGCCCCGGGAGCCGCCGCGGTTGTTCCCGCCGCGGCCACCGTCGCCATCGCGCTTCTGCCCACCGCGGTTCTGACCACCGCGACTGTTCGCACTCCGGTTGCCCTCGCCTCGCCGGTCACCCCCGCCGCGCGGCGCACCGCCGGCGCCGGGTTCGTCGTTCAGCCGCAGCGAGAGGCCGATGCGCTGACGTTCGACGTCCACCTCCATCACCTTCACTTTGACCACCTGGCCCGAGCGGACCACCTCGTGCGGATCGCTGACGAACTTCTCGCTCATCGCCGAGACGTGCACCAGGCCGTCCTGGTGCACGCCGACGTCGACGAAGGCCCCGAAGGCCGCGACATTGGTCACCACGCCCTCGAGCACCATGCCGGGCTTCAGGTCGCCGACCTTCTCCACGCCCTGGGCAAAGGTCGCGGTCGCAAACGCCGGACGCGGATCCCGGCCGGGCTTCTCCAGTTCGGCGAGGATGTCGGTCACCGTCGGCACGCCGAAGCGCTCGTCGGCGAAGTCGGCGGCGCGCAGCCCGCGCAGCGCGGCCGCATCGCCGATCAGTTCGCCCAGGGTCAGGCCGGTGCGGTCCAAGATCTTGCGCACCACCGGATAGGCCTCCGGGTGCACGCCCGAGGCGTCGAGCGGATCCGCGCCGCCGGCGATGCGCAGGAACCCGGCGCACTGTTCGAAGGCCTTCGGTCCCAGCCGCGGGACGTCGAGCAGGCCCTTGCGGCTCGCGAAGGCACCGACCCCGTCGCGGTGCGCCACGATGGCCTGCGCCAGCGAGGGGGTGACGCCCGAGACCCGGGACA
>CAZEOP010000349.1:0-2112 GCA_964513715.1 uncultured Gordonia sp. | reverse complement strand
CGTTGATGGCCATCGTCTTGAACGGGCGCAGCGACAGCGTCTGGGTGGCCATCACATGCTCCACCTCGGAGGTGCCGATGCCCATCGCGATGGCGCCGAAGGCGCCGTGGGTGGCGGTGTGGCTGTCGCCGCAGACCACGGTCATGCCCGGCTGGGTAAGGCCCAGCTGCGGACCGACGACGTGCACGATGCCCTGCTCGGCGTCGCCCATCGGGTACAGCCGGACGCCGAACTCCTCGCAGTTGCGGCGCAGCGTCTCCACCTGCAACGCGGAGACCTGGTCGGCGATCGGGCTGAAGATGTCGACGGTCGGGACGTTGTGGTCCTCGGTCGCGATGGTGAGATCGGTGCGGCGCAGCGGCCGACCGGCCATCCGGAGGCCGTCGAAGGCCTGCGGGCTGGTCACCTCGTGCACCAGGTGCAGGTCGATGTAGATCAGGTCGGGACCGGCTTGGCCGCCCTCGTCGATCTTGCCGGGAACCACCACATGGGCGTCCCAGACTTTCTCCGCCAGGGTCCGCGGAGCACCGGGCTGCTTCGACTGCGTCATGCGGTCACTCGACTTTCCTCATCTGCCTCGTCCGCGGGCAGGGGGCTGTCGCCACGCGGACTAGCAATCTCAATATGTGGACAGCTAATATCGCCGTATGGGAAATACTAGCGGAATCGGCGTGCTCGACAAAGCCGTGCTGGTGCTCGACGCCTGCGCCGACCGCCCGCGCAATCTCACCGAGCTGACCGAGGCCACCGAACTCCCCCGCGCCACCGCGCACCGGCTCGCCGCCGGGCTGCAGGCGCACTCCCTGCTGACCCGCGATGCGAGCGGCCGGTGGATCCCCGGACCCGCGCTGCGCCGGCTGGCCGGCACCACCGCCGACCCGCTGATCGAGGCCGCCCTCGGCGTGCTGCCGGGGCTGCAGGAGGCCACCGGAGAATCGGTGCAGCTGTACCGGCGCGAGGGCGCTCAGCGCGTCTGCGTCGCCGCCGTAGAGCCGCCCACCGGCCTGCGCGACACCGTGCCGGTCGGGATGCGCCTGCCCATGTCGGCCGGCTCGGCCGCCCGCGTGCTGGCCGCCTTCGCCGACCCCGACACCCGCGCCGGGCTGCTCGCCGAGGCCACATTCAGCGACCGGGCGCTGGCCGAGGTCCGCAAGCGCGGCTGGGCCCAGAGCGCCGGCGAACGCGCCGACGGCGTCGCCAGTGTCTCCGCGCCGGTCTACGGCGCCGACGGCACCGTGTTGGCCGCCGTCTCGGTGTCCGGACCGATCGACCGGATGGGCCGTCGCCCCGGCGAACGCTGGGCGACCGACCTGCTGGCCGCCGCCGCCGCGATCGGCGCCCAGCTCTAGCGCCCACCGGCCGGACGTGCGTGCGCTAGCGTTCGGAGCATGGGAACCAAACAGCGCAGCCAGATCGTCATGTCCGACGACGAGATCGCCCAGTTCATCGAGCGCAGCCGCACCGCCACCCTCGCCACCGTCGGACCCGACGGCCAGCCCCACCTGGTGGCCATGTGGTACGGCGTGACCGCACCCGGCCCCGGCAACGATTCCGGGCTCCCCGAGCTCTGGTTCGAGACCAAGGCCAAGTCGCAGAAGGCGGTGAACCTACGCCGCGATGCCCGTATCACCGTGATGATCGAGGACGGCCTCACCTACGACACCCTGCGCGGCATCGCCGTCGAGGGCACCGCGGAGATCTACGACGACGAGGACCACTGCCTGGCCACCGGAATCAGCGTGTGGGAACGGTACAACGGGCCGTACACCGACGACCTGCGTCCGGCCGTCGACGCCATGATGCACAAGCGGGTCGCCGTTCGCGTTGTGCCGCAACGCATCCGGTCGTGGGATCACCGCAAGCTGAACCTGCCCGCGATGCCGGTCGCCGGCTCCACGGCGCAGTACCTGGACTGAGCCGGCCTCCCGGCCGGGCCGCACATCTCGTTCTCGCCCACTCGCTTCGTTCTGGCCCGTTCGGCGCTGCGGGCGAGAACGATTCCAGTGGGCAACAACCCTCAGATGTCCCGACGGGACTCCGTCGCTGGCGCTCCTCCTCGAATCACTGCGTTGAAAATACAAAATGATTGACCCCCCGAGACTGCGTCTCGGG
>CAZEOP010000348.1:0-2206 GCA_964513715.1 uncultured Gordonia sp. | reverse complement strand
CGAAGCCGGACTGCCCGCCCTGGCCGCGGCGCTCGAGGCGCTGCCGGCCGAGGCGATCGCCAAGGTCTTCATCGAGGTCGGCGGCCCGGACGACGAACTCGAACTGGCCGCTCCGGCGGGCGCCGAGATCACCTGGGTGCACCGCGGCGCGTCCTCGGACGCTGCCGGCGACGAGATCGCGGGCGACAACGCGCCGATCATCGCCGCGGTGCGGGCCGCCGACTGGCTCGACGGCGAGCCGCAGGTCTTCATCCACGGCGAGGCCCAGGCGGTGATGAAGAACCTGCGCCCCTACGTCCGCAAGGAACGCGGGGTCGGCGCCAAACGAGCCGCGTCGATCTCCGGCTATTGGCGGCGCGGGCGCACCGAGGAGGGTTTCCGGCAGTGGAAGGCCGAGCAGCGCGCCGCCGGGGACTGACCCCGGTCGCGCCGTAACCTTTCGGACATGGCCGAGGTCCTGGAGCGGTTCGCCGAGCATCTGCGCTTCGAGCGCGGGCACAGCGAGCACACCGTGCGCGCCTACACCGGCGACATCCGCGGGCTGATCTCCTTCGCGGGGGCCCGCGGGGTGGATGTCGCCCAACTCGATCTGGCCCTGCTGCGGGCTTGGCTGGCCGAGCAGACGCGCCGGGGCGCCGCCCGCACCACCGTCGCCCGGCAGGTCTCCTCGGCGAAGACCTTCGGCGCGTGGGCGGTCCGCGAGGGGCTGCTGGCCGGCGATCCGGCGGCCCGGCTGCAGGCGCCGAAGGCGCATCGGGTGCTGCCGGCCGTGCTCGACGCGCAGCAGGCCGCCCGAGCCGCCGAGCACGCCGAAGCCGACCCGGACGCCCCGCAGAGCCCGCTCGCGCTGCGCGACCGGCTCATCGTCGAGCTGCTGTACTCGTCCGGGATCCGGGTCGGTGAGCTGTGCGGACTGGATCTGGGCGATGTGGATGCCGATCGCCGGGTGTTGCGCGTGATCGGCAAGGGCGACAAGCAGCGCACCGTGCCCTACGGGGCCCCCGCCGCCGCGGCCGTGGCGCAGTGGCTGGCCACGGGTCGCCCGGCGCTGACGACGGCCGCTTCGGGGGAGGCGCTGCTGCTGGGCGCCCGCGGCGGCCGGCTGGATCAGCGGATGGCCCGCACCGTGGTGCACCGGGCCACCGCGGCCGCGGGCGCCGAGGTGGGCCCGCACGGTCTGCGGCACAGCGCCGCCACGCATCTGCTGGAGGGCGGCGCGGACCTGCGGGTGGTGCAGGAACTTCTCGGCCACTCCTCGCTGGCCACCACCCAGCTCTACACCCACGTCAGCGTCGAGCGGCTGCGCGCCGTGCACGACCAGGCGCATCCCCGCGCCTGAGACCACTCAGCGAGGCGCGCCGACCGGGTACAGCCGCAGGCGCAGGCCACCCACCAGGGCAAGCGGATTCAGATAGCGCGGATCGTGACCGGTGCCGCGCCGGGCTCCCCAGTGCAGGCAGGCGGTCCCGCCCGCCGCCGGAGCGGGACAACCCGGGTGCCCGGGGTCCAGGTAGCCCAGGACCTGGCCGCGACGAACGTTCTGCCCGGCGGTGACGATGGCGCGCACCGGCTCGTAGCTGGTCACGATCCCGTCCGGATGGGCCACCGAGACCGTCGGGCGGCCGGCGACCGGGCCGGCGAAGCGCACCCGCCCGGCGCCGGCGGCCAGCACCGCGGCGTCGGCCCGGGCACCCAGATCGACGCCGCGATGCCCGGCCAGCCAGTGCCGGGCGGGCGGGTCGAACGGCCGGAGCACCGGCGGCCGGGGCGCCAGCGGCCAGTCGTACCCGGGTGCCGCGCGCGCGGGCGGCGGGCCGGCCGGTGGGGCAGTGACGGCGATCAGGACGAGGAGCGCGGCGGCCAGCAGGATCTTCACCCCGGTTAGACGCGCGGGCGGCGTATCCGGATCCGTTTTGTCTCCCCGGCGTGTCGGGGCGTAGACTTTCCCACTGCACCTCGTCCGCCCTCGGACGCAGGTGACTTCGCGCGTCCGCGCGTCAGGTCTCCGGGCTTCCCGGGGACCGGACACCACGACCGGATCCCACGGTCCCGGAAGCAGTTCCGGGCGGGTTCGGCGGCGGACGCCAGGACCGGCGCCACGGTGGCGACCGGTGAAACCGACACAAAGGAATACCCATGGCAGTCGTGACCATGCGGCAGCTGCTCGACAGCGGCGCGCACTTCGGACATCAGACCCGTCGCTGGA
>CAZEOP010000347.1:0-2217 GCA_964513715.1 uncultured Gordonia sp. | reverse complement strand
CCTCGTCCTCGTCGCGGGCGGCGTCGACGATCTCGATCGCATCGTCGAGGGTCAGGATGCCGACCAGGCGGTCCTCGCCGTCCACCACCGGCATCGCGGAGATGCCGCGGTCGACGCAGCGGTCCGCCGTGGTCTCGGCATCGTCGAGCGCCCGCGCGAAGATCGGGGTCTTGGCGAAGTCGCCGATAGGCTGCGCCGCCTCGGCCAGCAGCAGATCGCGCAGGCTCACCACGCCGACCAACCGCCGGGAGTGATCGACCACCGGAACGATGTAGATCGACGGGACCCGGTGCCCGCGCGCCTTCACCCGGTCGAGCACCGTCGCTGCGGAGTCGTCGGCGAAGGCGTGGATGAACTCCGGGCTCATCCGGCGGCCGACCGAAGCCTTCGGGAAGCCGAGGACCACGGCGGTCAGTTCGCGTTCCTCCGGCGACAGATTCCGGACCAGTTCCTTGGCTACCTTGGCCGGCAGCTCGTCGAGTAGCTCGGCGCGATCCTCCGGGTCCAGGTTGTCGAAGGCCTCGGCCACCTCGGCCGAGCCGAGCTCGTGCAGGAGATCGGCCTGGGTGTCGGCCTCCAGATCATCGAAGACGGCCAGCGCCTGGTCTTTGTGCAGCAGGCGGAAGCCGATGGTCCGCCCGCGCGGTGGCATCTGCTCCAGCAGGGCGGCGATTTCCTGGGGTGCGAGCGGGGCCAGCAGCGACGCGGCCTCGGTGAGGTGTTCCTCACGGAGCGCGTGGTCGAGGGCGCGAGCGGTGGTTGCCGAGGACATGGGCCTGATTGTGGCCTACCCGCCGGGGCTTGTCCCGCCGGCCGCAGTCAGTCGCCGGCGGCCAGCCGGGCCTCGCGCTCGGCGGCGAACGGATCGGGCACGCGGCCGCCGGAGGCATCGGCCAGGCGCGGCAGATCGCGGAAGGTCACCGCGGGCAGGCGCACGGTCCCGCCGTCCGGGCGCACGGCCCGCACCGAACTCCACTTCGGAAAACGCAGACCGGCCACGTCGTCCCAGGCCAGCCGGGTGGTGCCGATCAGGTGAACGGCGGTCAGTCCGTCGTCGTCGGCGACGGTGCGCACGCGGCGGATCCACCAGATCAGCGCCAGCGGGACCACGAAGGCGATGGCGAACCACGGCGAGACGGCCATCAGCATGATCACCACCAGGATCACCATCGGCACGGTCAGATAGGCGAGCCGGGAGATGAAGAAGACGGCGGGGGCATCGGAGGCAGGGGTGGGCGCGGAGGCGACGGCCTGGTCGGGGCCGGAGGCGGAATCGGGCACGCCGCCCATTGTGTCACCGCGGCGGGATTTGACGGGGCTCGGCCCGAGGTCGTACTTTGTGTGCGTGATGAACACGAACCTTCTCGTAGTAATCGATCGGCGCGTCAACGCCTGATCGGTCACTTCGCAGACCTTTCGAACTTCATCGACGCGCCCCTCGCACAGCACCTGCTGTCGGGGGTTTTTTCTTGTCACCGATCAACCAGGATGAGGATTGCAGTGAGCACTCCAACAGCCCGTTCGGCTCGGCCCCAGTCGCCGTCCACCGAATCTCTGCGCTCGGGCCACACCGTGGCCCCCGAGCGCGTCACCGGCGCCCAGTCGGTGGTCCGCACGCTCGAAGAGCTCGGCGTAGAGATCGTCTTCGGCATTCCCGGCGGTGCGGTCCTTCCGGTGTACGACCCCCTCCTGGACTCGCAGAAGGTCCGGCATGTCCTGGTCCGCCACGAGCAGGGTGCCGGTCATGCGGCGACCGGCTACGCGCAGGTCGCCGGCAAGGCGGGCGTCATGATGGCCACCTCCGGTCCGGGCGCCACCAACCTGGTCACGCCGCTGGCCGATGCCCAGATGGACTCGGTCCCGGTCGTCGCGATCACCGGCCAGGTCGGCCGCGCGCTGATCGGCACCGACGCCTTCCAGGAGGCCGACATCTCCGGCATCACCATGCCGATCACCAAGCACAACTTCCTGGTGAGCGCGGCCGCCGACATCCCGCGCGTCATCGCCGAGGCCTTCTACATCGCCGAGAGCGGCCGCCCCGGCGCCGTCCTCGTCGACATCCCGAAGGACATCCTGCAGGCGCAGACCACCTTCTCCTGGCCGCCGCAGTTCGACCTGCCCGGCTACCGGCCCACCACCAAGCCGCACGGCAAGCAGATCCGTGAGGCGGCCCGGATGATCGCCGCGGCCCAGCGCCCGGTGCTCTACGTCGGCGGC
>CAZEOP010000346.1:0-2218 GCA_964513715.1 uncultured Gordonia sp. | reverse complement strand
CTCCTGCGTGCCCATCACCGCACCGCCCATCACCCGGCCCTGGCCGTCGATGTGCTTGGTGCCCGAGTAGACGATCACGTCGGCGCCCAGCTCCACACCGCGCTGCAGCAGCGGGGTGGCGAAGACATTGTCGAGCACCACCTGCGCGCCGGCGGCATGGGCCAGCTCGGCCACGGCGGTCACGTCGACCAGCGTCTGCATCGGGTTCGACGGCGTCTCGAAGAACACCGCGGTGGCCGGCGTGTGCAGGGCCGCCTCCCACTGCGCCAGGTCCTCGCCGTCGACGAAGTCGACCGTGACGCCCCACGACGGCAAGATCTCGTGGCAGATGACGAAGCACGAACCGAACAGGCTGCGCGCGGCCACCAGCCGGTCGCCCTTCTTCAGCAGCGCCGCTAGCGCCACGAAGACCGCGGCCATGCCGCTGGCCGTGGCGAATGCGGCCTCGGTGCCCTCGATCCGGCGCAGCCGCTCGGTGAACATCTCCACCGTCGGGTTGCCGTAGCGCGTGTAGACGAAGCGCTTGTCCTCGCCGGTGAAGGCGCGCTCGGCCGCCTCGGCGGAGGGGAAGACGTAGCCACTGTTCAGGTACAGCGCCTCGGAGGTCTCGAAGAAGCCGGACCGCAGCAGGCCGCCGCGCACCGCCACGGTCTCCGGGGACACCCAGTCGGGCAGGTCACTGGTCATCTCGTCATCCCTCCTCGTCGCACGCGCTGCGCCGGACGCGGCCCGGTCAGCCCTGCGTCCACGGCAGGCCGTCGGCGCGCCAGCCGACCGCGCCGCGATGGCCCCGCTCGTCGAGCGCGCCCTCGAAGCCGTCAAGAATGTTGTACGCCTGTCCGATGCCCGCCGCGGTGGCGGCCTCGGCCGCGCCGATCGAGCGCGCGCCCGAGCGGCACAGGAAGAGCACGCGCGCATCGTCGCCGATGCCCGCGGCCCGCAGCTGCGCCACGAAATCCGGGTTCGGGGTGCCGTTCGGGTAGTCCACCCATTCGACGAAGACGGTCTCCTTGCCGAGCGAGGAGACGTCGGGGACGCCGACGAAGCTCCACTCGGCCCGCGTGCGGCAGTCCACCAGCACCGCGGACGGATCGCTGTCCAGTGCCTCCCAGGCCTGCCGGCAGGTCACGTCTCCCGCGTAGCTCATAGCGTGCACACCTTCCACTCGTCGCCCTCGCGGACCACGGTCAGCTCGGTCACCTGGCTCTGGTCCGGGGTCTTGTCTCGGTGCCAGGTCACCGTGACTTTCCCGTTGTCGCCCTCGGTGTGCACGGTCATCGTGGGGATGACCAGTGCGCCCTGCGCATCGCGCTCGGTGCGATTGCGTTCGGCGAACTGCTCGGCGGTCGGGAACTCCGGGGAGTCGACGTCGGCCGCGCAGTGGGCGTCGCGGTACTGCTGGTAGTTCAGCGAATTGCGGGCGGTGAAGGCATCGTTCACCACATGCTGGATCTGCGTGGTGTCGTCACCGCGCCGGCCGTCGTACGAGTTGACGACGCCGAGGACGGCGACCACCACCACCAGCCCGACCACCAGGATCGCCGCGGCCCAGAACGGCCAGCGGCTGGCCTCCGGGTCGTCATCGCCGAACTCCTCGGCGAAACGGCGCGGATAGTCGTCCGGCGTCTGGTTGCTCATGCTCCGTAGTCTATTTGCAGGTCGCCGGGCGGCGGTCCGTCGGGTCGGCCGGAGTCGACGGCCGGATTGCCCAGGCAGATCGGGCGTCGCCCGTCAAGAGTTACGTCCAGGCTGGGTGTAGTGAGGGCAGCCTCATTCGCAGATTTCGTCCCGGCCCGCGCTGGCTTTAAGTTGGACGTATGAGTGAGAACAGCCGCCCGCTGCGCGTGGCGATCGTGGGTGCCGGTCCGGCCGGCATCTACTGTGCCGATGCCCTGATGAAGTCGGAGACCGCCGCCGCGCGCGGCGTCAGCATCGACCTGTACGAGCGCATGCCCGCGCCGTTCGGCCTGATCCGCTACGGCGTCGCGCCGGATCATCCGCGGATCAAGGGCATCATCACCGCGCTGCACAAGGTGCTCGACAAGCCGCAGGTCCGCCTGCTCGGCAACATCGACTACGGCACCGACATCAACCTCGCCGACCTGCGTAAGCACTACGACGCCGTGGTCTTCTCCACCGGCGCCACTGACGACCGTGCGCTGGAGATCCCGGGCGTCGACCTGGACGGCAGCTACGGCGCCGCCGAGTTCGTCGCCTG
>CAZEOP010000345.1:0-2228 GCA_964513715.1 uncultured Gordonia sp. | reverse complement strand
GCCTCCACCCCGACCTGCTGCAGCTGGCGGTACCGGCCGGCCTGCGGCCGCTCGTACCGGAAGAACGGGCCCGCGTAGCAGACCTTGACCGGGAGCTGACCGCGATCGAGGCCGTGCTGAATCACCGCGCGCATCACCCCGGCGGTGCCCTCCGGGCGGAGCGTCACGCTGCGCCCGCCCCGGTCGGCGAAGGTGTACATCTCCTTGCTGACCACGTCGGTGGACTCACCCACGCCGCGGGCGAAGAGGGCGGTGTCCTCGAAGACCGGCAGCTCGATGTGGCCGTAGCCGGCCCGGTGGGCGGCGTCGGTCAGCGCGGTGCGGACGGCGGTGAAGTCGGCCGAGGCCGGCGGGTAGTAGTCCGGAATCCCCTTGGGTGCGGCGAATTCTCCACTCACAGTCCGAATCGTCCCTTCTTGGGGTCAGCCTGCACGTCCTGCAGGAACGGGTTGGCGGCGCGCTCGGCGCCGACGGTGGTCTGCGGGCCGTGCCCGGGCAGCACCACGGTCTCGTCCGCCCGCGGCAGCAGCCGCTGGGCGATGGACGCCAGCAGCTGCTGATGGCTGCCGCCGGGCAGATCGGTCCGGCCGATGGAGCCGTTGAAGAGTACGTCGCCGCTGAAACACACCGGCACGGTCCCGTCGTCGGTGGGCACGTCGGTCGACAGCAGCACGCTGCCCCGGGTGTGTCCCGGGGCGTGATCGACGCGCCAGCGGATCCCGGCCACCTCCAGCTCCTCACCGTCGGCGAATTCGATCACCTTCTGCGGCTCCCGGAAGTCGAGGGTGCCGATCATGGTGGCCAGTGCCTTGCCCAGGCCCTCCCCCGGATCGGTGAGCATGCCCCGGTCGTCGGCGTGGATGTACACCGGGATCGCGTACTCGTCGGCCAGTTCCTGCGCATTCCAGGTGTGATCGAGGTGCCCGTGGGTCAGGAAGACCGCGACGGGGGTGAGCCGGTGCTCGGCCAGGATCTCGCGGACGCGCGGTGCGGCGTCCTGCCCGGGGTCGATGATGATCGCGTCCCCGCCCCCACCGTCGCCGCCGTCACCGCCGTCGGCGATCAGATAGCAGTTGGTCTGGAACATGCCCGCGGCGAAAGCGGTGATGAACACGGCCATCCTCCCTGGTCGGTCGCGCTCGCCGGCGGCGACGCATGTGGCTTCTCTCGGCTCATTGTCGCACTGCGATAGCATGGGGCGGCCGATGGGCCGTCGCTCGACGGCAGAGCACCAGGAGGGTTCCCCCGCGTGACCACGAACGAGGAGCGCCGCGAAGCCGCGAAGCGCAAGCTGGAGCAGCGGCTCGAGGCCGAACGGCTGTCGGCCCGCAAGCGGCGCAACACGATCATCGCGCTGGTCGGCGTGGTGACACTCGCGGTGGTCGCCGGAGCCGGCTACCTGTACTACCGGCACTGGGACGACTCCCGGCACGCGGACTGCAGCTACACCGAGGAACCGTTCGACTGGGACCAGTACATCGCTCAGGTGACCGAGTCGGTGAAGACCGCGCCGGAGGACCAGAAGGCCAAGGGCGAGGCCTACATCAAGGTCCTGCAGCAGGCCAAGACCAAGGCGCGCACCTCCCCGATGCCGCCGCCGCGCCCGCTCAACACCGGCACCGCCACGATGACCCTGAACACCAACAAGGGTCAGGTCCCGATCACGCTGGATCGTGCCAAGGCGCCGTGCAACGTCAACGCCGTCATCTCGCTGTCGCAGGACGGCTACTACAACGACACCCGCTGCCACCGGCTGGTGTCGCGCGAGGGCCTGAACGTGCTGCAGTGCGGCGATCCGACCGCCACCGGCAGCTCCGGGCCCGGCTGGACCAGCCCGGATGAGAATCCGACCGGCCTGCAGGTGGCCCCGGGCAGCGAGCAGATGGCCGCGCTCGGCATGCCGGATCAGTACATCTACCCGCGCGGCACGGTGGCGATCGCCAACCACAACGGCCAGCCCGAGGGCGCCGAGAACACCGGCAGCGCACAGTTCTTCATCGTCACCAAGGATTCGACGCTCCCGGCGACGCTGTCGATCGTCGGCCACGTCGACGAGGCCGGCATGAAG
This sequence comes from uncultured Gordonia sp., assembly GCA_964513715.1. GTDB lineage: Bacteria > Actinomycetota > Actinomycetes > Mycobacteriales > Mycobacteriaceae > Gordonia. The sequence continues at coordinate 160 of CAZEOP010000345.1, read as the reverse complement.
GTGATCGACCAGGTCGCCGCCGGCGGCATCGATCCGGGCATCGTCGGCACCGCCGAGGACGGCACGCCCAAGTCGCCGCTGGAGATCGAGACCGTCAGCATCGCCGACTAGGTGTACCCGGCCAGGACGTTGGTAGCGGCGAGCCGGCTTGAACTGAAGA
>CAZEOP010000344.1:0-2248 GCA_964513715.1 uncultured Gordonia sp. | reverse complement strand
AGGTGACCTACGCCAACGGCGACAAGGAGGTCATGTACTTCAAGGACTTCAACTCGGGTGCGATGATCCAGAACGTCGTCGACCGGGCCAAGAAGCTGGCCATCAAGGAGCAGTTGGAGACCGGGCGCGCGGGTCTGCGGATCGGGCACTTCCTAGATTCCATCCTCGACGAGTTCGCCGAGAACGAGGATCTGCCCAACACCACGAACCCGGACGATTGGGCGCGGATCTCGGGCAAGAAGGGCGAGCGGATCGTCTACATCCGCACCCTGGTGACCGGCAAGAACTCCGGCGCGGCCCGGGCCATCGACACCGAGTCGAATACCGGCCAGTACCTGTAGGTCGCCATCTGCACCTGCTCGCGGCGCGGTGTCCTAGGCTGTTCGGTGATGAATCACCCCGCCACCGCCCCGCTTCAGCTGCGCCTCGACTCCGGTCCGGTGCAGGTGATCTCGATGCCGTCGACGCTCGGGCGCACCCCGGAGAATACGGTCACCGTGAATCATCCGCTGATCTCGCGGACTCACCTGAGCATCGATCCGGGGCCGGGTGGCTGGACGGTCACCGATCGCGGCAGCACCAACGGGATGTTCGTGGGCGGCCGGCGGGTCGGCAGCACCCCCGTGCACGGGCACACCGTGATCCGGCTGGGCGACGCGCAGCAGGGTCCGGTCCTGGAACTCACGCCGATCACGGTGCCGGTCGCCCAGTCGCCCGCGTTCCAGCAGCCCGTGCGCCCGCCGCACCCGTCCCCGTCACCGGTCGCGCCGCCGTCCGGCCCGCAGCGGCCGGCACCGCCGTTCGTCGCGCCGCCCGGCCGCGTCCCGACGCCGCTGGATCAGCGTGGTTTGGCCGGTGCCCCGCACCTGGCGGCGCTGCAGAACAATGCCTCGGCGGTCTACCAGGTCCCGGCCGCGCTGCGCGCCGGCGGCGCGGCACTGGCCGACGGCCGTGAGGCCTTCACCCTCAGCGGTGTCAAGACGATCGGGCGGACCCCGGACAACGACATCGTGGTGAGCGACGTGCTCGCCTCGCGGCAGCACGCCCGGCTCACCGCCGGCGGCCAGGGCCTGTTCATCGAGGATCTGGGCAGCGTCAACGGCACCTTCGTCAACGGTCACCGGATTCATCGGCAAGCGCTCAGCGAGCACGACGTCGTCACCATCGGCAACAGCGACCTGGTGGTGACCGGCGGCAGCCTGGTGCGCGGCCAGGCCCGCGCCAAGGTGGGCGGCGGACTGCAGCTCGACGGCATCGGCCTCACGGTGGACGGCGGCAAGAAGCTGCTCAACGACATCGACTTCCAGGCCGGCCCGGGCACCCTGACCGCCATCATCGGGCCGTCGGGTGCCGGAAAGTCGACGGTCTCCAAGATCGCCGCCGGGCTCAACAGCCCGACCGTCGGCCGGGTGACCTTCGAGGGCCGCGACGTGAACGCCGAGTACGAGGCGCTGCGCAACCGTATCGGCATGGTCCCGCAGGACGACGTGCTGCACGCCAAGCTGACGGTGCGCCAGGCGCTGCGCTACGCCGCCGAGCTGCGGCTGCCCGGCGATCTCTCCACCGCCGACCGCGATCAGGTGATTGACGGCGTGCTGGCCGAGCTCTCGCTGACCGAGCACGCGCAGACCCGCATCGACAAGCTCTCGGGCGGTCAGCGCAAGCGCGCTTCGGTGGCGATGGAACTGCTGACCGGTCCCTCGCTGCTGATCCTGGACGAGCCCACGTCCGGCCTGGATCCGGCGCTCGACCGCCAGGTGATGCAGACCCTCCGGGCGCTGGCCGACGCCGGCCGCGTGGTGCTGGTGGTGACGCACTCGGTGGCCTACCTGGACATCTGCGATCAGGTGCTGCTGTTGGCGCCGGGCGGCAAGACCGCCTACTGCGGCGACCCCAAGATCAAGGCGGCCGAGCTGGGCACCGACGACTGGGCCGAGATCTTCGAGCGCGCCGCGCGGGATCCGGACGGCATGTGGCACGCCTACAAGCAGCGGCATCCGCACCGGCCGGCCCCGGCCGCACCGGCGTGGGGGCCGCCGCCCACGGTGCCGCAGCCCGAGCCGATGCGCCAGTTGAGCACCGTCGCCCGCCGGCAGCTGCGGCTGATCTTCGCCGACACCGGCTATCTGGTCTTCCTGATCGCACTGCCGGTGGTGCTGGGGCTGCTGACCTTCGTGATCCCCGGCGACAGCGACTTCGGCGTCGCCCCGCAGGGCGCCGATGCGATCCGGCTGCTGGTGGTGCTGGT
>CAZEOP010000343.1:0-2262 GCA_964513715.1 uncultured Gordonia sp. | reverse complement strand
AACAAGGTCAAGGGCGCCCGCTGCGCGCTGGCCTGGAGCGTCGAGACGGCCAAGCTGGCCCGCGAGCACAACAACGCTCAGCTCATCGGCCTCGGCGGCCGGATGCACTCCAAGGAGGAGGCGCTCGCCATCGTCGATGCCTTCGTCGCGCAGCCGTGGTCGAACGAGGAGCGTCACCAGCGCCGCATCGATCTGCTGGCCGACTACGAGCGCACCGGCGAGAACCACCTGCCGCAGGCCTGAGCCGCCGGTCGGGGGTGAGCCGCCGTGCCCGAGGGACATGCGCTGCACCGACTGGCCCGGCGCCAGCAACGGCAGTTCGCCGGGCAGCAGTTGGCCGTGAGCAGCCCGCAGGGCCGCTTCGGGCCGGAGGCGGCGCTGATCGACGGCCTGGTCTTCGGCGGCGCCCAGGCGTGGGGCAAACACCTCGTCTACAGCTTCGGCGGTGAGCACGACGCCGAGCGGCTCGTGCACATCCACCTGGGCATCTACGGGGCCTTCACCGAGGAGGCCCTGCCGATGCCGGAGCCGACCGGGCAGATCCGGCTGCGCCTGGTGGGCGACGAACTCGGCGTCGACCTGCGCGGACCCAATGCCTGCGAGCTGTATACGCCCGAGGACCTCGACGCGCTGATCGCCCGCCTCGGCCCGGACCCGCTGCGGGCCGACGCCGATCCGGAGCGTGCCTGGGCGGCGATCTCCCGGTCCCGGCGCACCATCGGTTCGCTGTTGATGGACCAGAAGGTGATCGCCGGGGTCGGCAACATCTACCGCGCCGAGGTGCTGTTCCGCCTGGGTATCGATCCGGCGCGGCCCGGCACGTCGATCGGCCGCAGCGAGTTCGACGCGATCTGGGCCGATCTGATGGCGCTGATGCCGATCGGCGTGGAGACCGGGCTGATCCACGTCATCGAACCCGAGGACGACCACGGCGCGCCCGCGTACGCCCCGAACCGGCCGCGCACCTATGTGTACCGCCGCACCGGAGAGCCGTGCCGGCGCTGCGGGACGCCGGTGGCCTGGCGGGAACTGGAGGGGCGCAATCTCTTCTGGTGTCCCTCCTGCCAGAGCTGATTGCGGGCGGAGCGGGCCGTGCTTTCTCAGGCCTGCCTCAGCGCCCCGCTCGGGTGGCTCCCAGCCGCGGACGGCAGGCTGGGGTCATGACCGACACCGCCAGCCATCGTGCGCCGATCACCGTCCTGATCGTGGGCGGCACGGGTGAGTCGTACGACGGCGATGCTCGCCGTGAGCCCACCGGCCTGCTGGCCGCCGTCGCCGCGGAGCTCGACGAGCGTTTCACCGCGCAGTGGGTGCCGTACCCGGCGAGTTACGGCCCGTCGCCGAAGCTCGACGGCGAGTGCTATCTGACGAGCGTGTCCGCCGGGGTGGCGGCGCTGCGTTCGGCCGTCGAGCGGGTGCTGCACGACGATCCCGGCGCCGAGATCATGATGATCGGTTACTCGCAGGGCGCCGTGGTGGTGCGCACGCTGCTCGCCGATCCCGAGGCCGCGCGGGTGTTGCCGGCGATCACCGCGGCCGGCTTCGTCGCCGATCCGCACCAGCCGCCGGGTGCGGTGCCCGGCTGTACCGGCTGGGGCGTGGCCGGACCCGGACGACCGCTGCCCGCGGGGCTGCCCGCGTTCTGGGTGGGTGCGCCCGAGGACGTGATCTGCAACGCCAGCCCGGACTCGCTGGTGCGCGACCTGGCCGACCTGTCCGGAACATTGAGCGTGCGGCGCCTCGGCCTGTGGCTGGGCGACGTCGCCGCCCGGGTGCGCACGGCCAACCTGCAGAACGCCGCACTGACCCGTATCTCGCCCGCGCAGTGGCGCCGGGACCTGCAGCGGCTGGCCGTCGCCGGCCGGGAGGTCGGCGGCTATCTGCCGAAGGCGCTCTCGGTGGCCGGCCGACGATGGGTCAATCCGCTCGGCGGCCGCCACGTCTCGTACAGCAGCGAGCCCTATCGCGCGGCGCCGCTGACCGCACCGGAGGAGACGGGCTGTCAGGCGCTGGCGCACTGGCTGCAGGTGCAGGCGACGCTGGGGAAGCGGGCCACCGACGACGGTGGCCCCTTCCAGTCGGAAGGGGCCACCGTCGGTTGATCGGGTCAGCGGTGGTCAGTCACCGTTGTACTGGCCGCCGATGGTGCCGCGCACCACGATCGGGGTGCCCGAGCCGATGTTGTCGTACACCCACTGGGCGTTCTCGTTGCTGACGTTGATGCAGCCGTGGCTCACGTTGGTGTTGCCCTGCTGCGCCAGC
>CAZEOP010000342.1:0-2268 GCA_964513715.1 uncultured Gordonia sp. | reverse complement strand
GGCAATCCGCCCCCGGAGGAGTGCATCATCCCCGAGCTCGAGGAGTACGACTCGGGCAAGTGGACCGACTGGACCTGGAACACGATCGTGATCGAGGGCTCCAACTGCCGCGAGATCATCGACAACGTGGTCGACATGGCGCACTTCTTCTATGTGCACTACGCCCTGCCGGACTACTTCAAGAACGTCTTCGAGGGTCAGACGGCCGCGCAGTACATGAACAGTCACGGCCGGCCGGACGTCGGGATCTCGACCGCCTACGGTGATACCCGGCTGGAGTCGATCGCCGCCTACTACGGGCCCTCGTACATGCTGAACCCGATGGTGCAGTACTACGGCGAGTACTCGGTGGAGACCATCCTCACCAACTGCCACTACCCGATCGACGAGAACAACTTCGTCCTCATGTTCGGCGTGATGGCCAAGATTCCCGAAGGCCTGTCGCAGGAGCAGACCGACAAGATGGCCAAGACCATCACCAAGGGCATCGAGGTGGGCTTCCTCCAGGACGTGGAGATCTGGCGGCACAAGACCCGCATCGACAATCCGCTCCTGGTAGAGGAGGACGGCCCGGTCTACCAGCTGCGTCGCTGGTACGAGCAGTACTACGTCGACATCGACGATGTGACCGACGAGATGACCGACCGCTTCGAGTACGAGATCGACACCGCCAAGGCGCTGGAGAACTGGAACCTCGAGGTGCAGGAGAATCTGCGGATCCAGGCCGAGCAGAAGGCCGCCGAAGAGGCCGCCGCGGTGGCCGAGCCCGAGAACTCCTCGGTCTAGTGGCCGGCCGGTCCGATGTTCACTGAGCGCGGTTGGGCCAAGGCTCCGGATTACGCCGACGATCCGGAGCGCTTGGCCGCCATCGCGAGGGCCACCGCGCGGGACAAGCGTCACTACCTGCGCGGCGGCATGACCGAACTGGAGTGCCGGGCCTGCCACGCGTGCGTGATGGTGAAGAAGACCAGCCCGCACCACACCAGCGTGCAGTGGAACGACGACGCCCTGGACCGCTGCAACGAGATCGCGGCGATCCGGGCCGAGGGCGGCAACCCGGCCCTGCTGCCGACCTGCCCGCGACTGTCGGCCTCGATCGACCACGGCGTCTCCGAGGGCATCGTCCCGCGCGAGTCGCCGGCCGTCGATCCCGACGGCTACTGGTGACGGCCCGAACGCACCCCGCTCCAGAAGACACCACCGGATCCCCGACAGCCGCTGTCGGGGATCCGGTGGTTTCTCGCATCGGCCGGCCGGTCCCCGCAGCCACCGGCGCACCTCCCGGCTACCACTGGAACAGGTTCTCGTTTATCCTCACTACTGAAACGTGTTCTAGTTCTTCACGGGCGATCTCCGCCCGCCCCCAGGAGGGAAGCCGATGACGCAGGCAGCAGCCGTCGAGACCGTGGACGTCGTGGTGGTCGGAGCAGGTGGGGCCGGCATGGCCGCCGCCCTGACCGCGGCCAGCAAGGGATTGCAGACGGTCCTGATCGAGAAGTCGCCGTACTGGGGCGGCTCCACCTCGCGCTCGGGCGGCGGCGTCTGGATTCCGAACAATTCGGTGCTGCAGCGCGACGGCGTGGTCGACACCCCCGAGGAGGCGCGCACCTACGCGCACGCGATCATCGGCGAGCACGCCCCGGCCGATCGCATCGACGCGTACATCGACCGCGGCCCGGAGGCCCTCGACTACCTGATGGCCCACTCCCCGCTCGACCTGGAATGGGTCAAGGGCTACTCCGACTACTACCCGGAGGCACCCGGCGGTCGCGTCAACGGCCGCTCGGTGGAACCGCGCCCGTTCGACGCGCGCCGCCTCGGCGACGACCTGGCCACCCTGCACCCGCAGTACACCAAGGCCCCGCTGAACATGGTGGTGCTGCAGAGCGACTACAAGTGGATGAACGTCGGCCTGCGCCATTGGCGCGGCGCGGCCAAGATGGTCAAGGTCGCCAGCCGCTTCACCTGGTCCAAGAGCCGCAACAAGAAGATGATCGCCATGGGTGCGGCACTGGCCGCCGAACTGCTGATCGGCTGCCGCCAGGCCGGCGTCGATCTCCGGCTGAGCACCCCGATGACCGGGCTGATCACCCAGGGCGACCGCGTGGTCGGCGTGCGCGTGGAGCACGAGGGCACCGTCTCCGAGCTCCGCGCCCGCTACGGCGTGATCCTGGGCAGCGGCGGCTTCGAGCACAACGCCGAGATGCGCGCGCAGTACCAGCGCGCCCCGATCGGCACCGAGTGGACCACCGGCGCGCCGTCGAACAC
>CAZEOP010000341.1:0-2273 GCA_964513715.1 uncultured Gordonia sp. | reverse complement strand
TCGGAGAATTCGGCGATCTCGTCGGTCTTGGCCAGCATCTCCTTGCGGGACATGCCCAGGAACATGCCGCGGATGAGGATGTTCTCGTAGCCGGAGATCTCCGGGTCCATGCCGACGCCCAGATCGAAGACCGGGGCGACGCGGCCCTGCACGCGGCAGGCGCCGCGGGTGGGCTCGTAGATCCCGGACAGCAGGCGCAGCAGCGTCGACTTGCCGGCGCCGTTGTGGCCGACCAGACCGACGCGCGCGCCGTGCTCCAAGTGCAGATTGATGTCGCGCAGCGCCTCCACGACGACGGTCTTGGAATCGTTGGACCCGATGACGCCGCCGGCCGCGCCGATCACCGCCTTCTTCAGCGAGCGGGTCTTGGCGTCGAAGATCGGGAAGTCGACGCACGCATCCCAGGTGTCGACGCGGATGTCGGTGTTGCCGGCCACAGGTCCTCCTAGTTTCGACACGCGGCTAGACCCAGTACGCCACGCGGGCGCGGAAGTTGCGCATGACGACCAGGGCCGCGGCCCAGCCGATCGCCGTGCAGGCGATGACGATCCACCAGTGGTAGGCCGCCACGGACTGGCCGAGCAGGGGACCGCGAGCGATCTCCAGGTAGTGGTACATCGGATTCAGCTGGACCAGCTTGAGCCGGCTGGACATCTCGGTGTTCCCGGTGGCGCCCAGCGTGTGCGCGGACCAGATGATCGGCGTCATGAAGAAGACCAGCCGGACGACGGTGGTGAGCAACTGGCCGATGTCGCGGAACCGGGTCGACAGGATGCCGAAGACCAGCGTCGCCCAGACGGCGTTGAGGATGTACAGCGCCATCGCCGGGAAGACCAGCAGTGCCGTCCAGCCGATCGGCTGCGGGAAGACCGCGAGCAGGATCAGATAGATCACCACGTTGTGCGCGAAGATGATCAGGCTGCGCCACACCACCCGGTAGGCGTGCACGCTGATCGGCGCCGGGAGCTGTTTGATCAAGCCCTCGTTGGTGGAGAAGACGACCGAGCCGTCGAGCACGGTGGTCTCGATGAAGCCCCAGAAGATGAAGCCGAGCAGCACATAGGGCAGGAAGTATTTGATGTCCTGGTGAAACAGCTCGCCGTAGAGGACGCCCATCGCGACGGCGGTGACGCCGGTGGCGATGGTGATCCACAGGGGGCCGAGCACCGAACGCTTGTAGCGCTGCTTGATGTCGGTCCAGCCCAGATGCAGCCAGAGTTCGGAGTGCCGGAGCCCGTCGACGAGATCCTTGATGCCCCGCGCGAAGGTCCGGGAATCGGACACGGGCGGAGCCGGGGGGATGTCGCTCGAGGCGTTTACCACTGACACAACGTCTCAGAATACAGGCGGTCTATCGTGAACCCCATGCCGTTCGACGTCGCCTCAGTGCGGGGACTGTTCCCGACGCTTGGCGACGGCTGGATCCACTTCGATGCGCAGGCCGGACTGCAGATCCCCGACGCCGCGGCGTCCGCGGTGAGCGCCGGGGTTCGGACGCTGCCGGTGGACGCGCGCGGGCACGGTCCGCAGGCGCTCGCCGCGCGGGAGGCCGAGCGGGCGGCGCGCCGGGCGGTGGCCGATCTGCTCGACGCCGATCCGGACGGGGTGGTGCTGGGTGGCTCGCGCAGCGCCCTGGTGAGCGGGCTGGTCGACGCGCTCGGCGCCGACCGGCTGTCCGGCGACGTGGTGTGCTCGCGGCTCGACGACGAGGAGAACATCGTGCCCTGGCTGCGCGGCGCGCGCCGGCACGGTGGCACGGTGCGCTGGGCCGAGATCGACCTGTCGACCGGGACGCTGCCGGTGTGGCAGTACGGCGATCTGCTGGGTCCGCGGACCGGGGTGGTGGCGGTGACGCTGGCCTCGTCGGTGACCGGGGCGATCGTCGACGTGGCGCCGATCGCCGCGCAGGCGCGCGCGGCGGGGGCTCTGACGGTGGTCGACGCGACCTCGGCGGCCCCGTATGTGCGGCTGTCGCTGGCCGAGCTCGGCGCCGACGCGGTGATCGTGAGTCCGCATCGCTGGGGCGGCCCGCGGATGGCGGCCCTGGTCTTCGCCGATCCGGCGTTGATCGGCCGGCTGGGCCGGGTCGCCATGGATCCGGCGGCCCAGGGCCCGGCGCGGCTGGAGGCCGAGCCGGTGACCGGACCGGCACTGGCCTGGCTCACCGCGTCGATCGAGCACCTGGCCGATCTCGACGCCGGGGCGGCGGGCAAGCGCCGACAGCGCCTCACCGTCTCGCTCGGCGGCGTGCACGAGTACTCGCAGCGGCTGAC
>CAZEOP010000340.1:0-2313 GCA_964513715.1 uncultured Gordonia sp. | reverse complement strand
GGGGGTCCCGGCGGTGGCGATGACGTACGTGTCCGAGGAGGTCGACCCCCACCACGTGCCGCGCATCATGGGCCTGTACGTGGCGGGCACGACGGTCGGCGGGCTGCTGGGCCGCATCATCCCGTCGGTGGTGCTGGAGTTCGGTGGCTGGCGCGTGGCGACGGTCGTGTCCGCCGTCGTCGCCGTCGCCTTCGCCCTGGCCACGGTGTGGCTGCTGCCGCGCCAGCGCCGGTTTACGCCGAAGAAGCTGACGCTGGGCGGCGAAGTCCGGGCGATCGTCGGCCACCTGGGCAACCCGCGGCTGGTGGGCCTCTACGCGCTGGCATTCCTGTCGATGGGCGCCTTCGTGTCGCTGTACAACTACGTCGGTTTCCGGCTGGGCGACACGTTCGGGCTGTCGGCCGCAGTCGCCGGCATGGTGTTCCTGCTCTATCTCACGGGCACGTGGTCGTCGGCGCGTGCGGGCTCCTATGCGCGGAGCATGGGGCGTCGTGAAGCAATGCTCGCCGCCATCGTCGTCGGCATCGCCGGCCTGGCGCTGACCGCGACCCCGTGGCTGATCACGCTGCTTGTGGGCGTCGCGCTGTTCACGGGCGGGTTCTTCGTGGCGCACTCGCTGGCGTCGTCGTCGGTGGGGCTCATCGCCACCGCCGACCGCGCGGAGGCCAGCTCGATGTACCTGTTCAGCTACTACCTGGGGTCCTCGGTGGTCGGGTGGGTCTCCGGCCACGTGCTGGACTGGGGCGGCTGGGGGCTGCTCGTCGGCTGGCTGGTGGGCCTGTTCGTCCTCGCGGGCGCCGCCGCGCTGGTGGGCACGAGCGGCATCCGGCGGCGCGGGTCGAGCGGGGCGAGCGGTAAAGCGGCTTAGCCGATGACCAGCTCGCCGTCCTCGGCCGCCATCTTCGCGGGCCCGGCGGGCTGGCGCGACGGGCCGGACACGACGTCGCCGGTTTCGATGTCGAAGTGCGAGTTGTGGTCGGGGCAGATCATCACGCCGTCGCGGACGGCGTTGATGCGGCCGCCCTGGTGCGGGCAGCGCACGGACCACGCCTTGAACACGCCCTCTTCGGGCTGGGTGACCACGTAGTCGCCGACGACGGTGCCGCCGCCGACGGGGACGTCGGCCGCCGCGACTCGCTCGACGTCGGAGCTGGGCGCGCACGCGGCGAGGAGGGCGCCGGCGGCTGTGGTGGCGGTGCCGAGCAGGAAGCCTCGGCGGGAGCAGGTGAACTTGGGGGCTGCCGTAGCGTTCATGCTTTTCAGGGTACCGGGCGGGGCATTGCTTTACGACGGCCCGTCGTCAACCCGGGCGGCCGCAACCCCTGGTGCGACCGGGTATGGCAGCGGCGCGGATGCCGGCGGGAAGCGGCCGGCCGAGGGGATAGGGGATCGGTGTAGGGCGTCGGTGGCGGAGATCGGTGGCGTTACGGCTTCGGGCGTTCGCCGAAGATGGCGCGGCCGACGCGGACGGTGGTCGCACCTTCGGCGATGGCCAGCTCGAAGTCGCCGGACATGCCCATCGACAGCTCGTCCAGCGTGACGCCGTCGGGGGCGTCGGGGGCGAGACGGTCCCGCAGTTCGCGCAGGGTGGCGAAGCAGCGGCGCACGTCTTCGTCGCCGTCGGGGGAGGAGGGGTCGGCGATCATGGCCATGGTCATGAAGCCGCGCAGGCGCAGATTCGGATACGGGCCGTCGGGGCCGAACTGTTCGACGAACGCGGCGACCTCGGACGGGGCGATGCCCGCCTTTTGCGGCTCGTTGGAGGTGTTGACCTGGATGAGCACGTCGAGGGTGCGGCCGACGTTCGCGGCGTCGCCGTCGCTGCCGTTGCCGCTGCCATTGCCCCCGCCGTTCCCGCTCGCGCCACCATTGGACAGCCTGCGCTGGAGCGCAGCGGCGACCTTCGGGCGGTCCAGCGCCTGGAACTCGTCGGCGAAGGCGGCGAGTTGACCGGCCTTGTTCGTCTGCAGCGGGCCGATCACGGCCCAGCGGGGCAGCGGGGCCACGGCGGGAGAATCGGCTGCGGCGCCATCGCCGGCGGCGGCAGCGGCGGCAAAGAACTCGGCCTTGGCCGACGCCTCCTGCACGCGGTTCTCGGCGAGCGTCAGGCAGCCGGCCTCGCGAAGCGCCGGCCAATCGGCGAGCACGGCGTCGGCGGGCACCGTCTTGCTCACCGGCAGCAGTCGGATCTCCGACGGATCGCGGCCGGCGACTCGGGCGGCGTCGTCGATGCGCGCCCGGATCGCGTCATGGCGGGCGGTGACTTCCGCGGGACTGGCGGGAGAAGCGTGCTCGTTGTGCTCCATGACCCCG
>CAZEOP010000339.1:0-2338 GCA_964513715.1 uncultured Gordonia sp. | reverse complement strand
GCGCCGGCGCCGTGGTGATCGGCGACGCGGCCGCGGCCGACGCCGCCGGGGCCGACGGCCGGCCGGTGGCGTGGACCCACGCCACCGCGATGCGCACCGAGCCCCTGGCCTACAGCCACCGCAACGTGGTGAACCCGCAGGCCGGCCGGGACGCCTCCGCCGCGCTCTGGCGCGACGCCGGCATCACCGATCCCCTCAAGGAGGTGGACGCGGCCGAGATCTACGTCCCGTTCTCCTGGTTCGAGCCGATGTGGCTGGAGAATCTCGGCTTCATGCCCGAGGGCGAGGGATGGAAGCTCACCGAGGCCGGCGAGACCGAGATCGGCGGCACGCTGCCGGTCAACGCATCCGGCGGGGTGCTCTCGTCCAATCCGATCGGCGCCTCCGGCATGATCCGCTGCGCCGAGGCCGCCATTCAGGTGATGGGCAAGGCCGGCGACCACCAGGTGGACGGCGCCCGCAAGGCCCTCGGTCACGCCTACGGCGGCGGCAGCCAGTACTTCTCCATGTGGCTGGTGGGCGCCGACAAGCCCTGAATCTCCGACGCACGGCCCCGGGCCCCACTCTCTGGGTCCTAGCTCTCCGAGCCGCGTGATGCCGACGAAGGCGTCACGCGGCTCGTGGCATCCCCGGACAGATCACGATTCGACCCGTACTGAGACTCAAAACTTTCAATCGGACCACAGTCCGTTTTAGACTAGGCTCCACTAACCCCTCACAAAGGAGCCTTCCATGACGCGCGTACAGCAGGGTCAGTCCCTCGCCACCACCATCGCCCGGGTGATCCTCGGCATCATCTTCTTCGCCCACGGCTGGCAGAAGTTCTTCACCAACGGCATGGGCGCCACGGCCGACGCCTTCGCCGCGATGGGCGTCCCCGCCCCGACCGCCTCGGCGTGGTTCGCCGGGATCGTCGAACTCGTCGGCGGCGGCCTGCTGATCCTCGGTGTCGCGGTGCCGATCGTGGCGATCCTGCTCATCATCGACATGCTGGGCGCGATCTTCACCGTGCACATGGACAATGGCTTCTTCGCGATGAACAACGGCTACGAGCTGCCGCTCGCCCTGATCGCCGGCCTGATCGCCGTGGGCTTCGCCGCACAGGGCGTGCTGTCGGTCGACGGCAATCTCCGCCGCCGGAGTACCGTCGCCGACGCGGAGCACTGAGGCCCGCACCACCCCGCACGACGACGAGGCCCCGGCAACCAGATCATGGTTGCCGGGGCCTCGCTGTGTCGTACTGCCGCAATTCTCTGCGGCGGCGCCCCCTAATCGGGGCACGGGGTATTACTGGGGCCGCAGCGAGTTCATCGTCGCCTCGACCTCCCAGAAGGCACGCAGCGCACGGAGCTTGCCGTCCGCGTCGGCCTTGTAGGTGAAGACGCCGTCGGCCTCGGTGATGTGGCCGCCGATGTAGGTGACGATCTTGCCGATGTAGGCCACCTCGTCACCGCAGATGATCTCCTTGTCGAAGACGAAGTCGATCTTCTCGGTGGTGCCGATGGTCTTGTCCCAGAACGCATCGAGCTGCTCGGCACCGCGGTGACCGACGCCCTCCTCGTCGAACATCGACGGGCCGACCGGATCCTCGACGGTGCCGTCGGCCGCGAAGTTCGCGAGCCAGGCGGCCTTGTCGCGGGCCCCGACGGCCTCGCGGGAACGTCGTCCCGCGAGGACCGCCGGGTGGTTTTCCCGATCGATGTTCAGGTACGGCGGCTGCTCGGCCACTACTTGGTCCCGTAGTCGACCTGGAGCTCCTTGATGCCGTTGATCCAGCCGTGGCGGAGTCGACGGGGCTCTTCGAGCTTGGTGATGTCCGGGACGAGATCGGCCAGCGCGTTGAACATCAGGTTGATCTCCATGCGGGCCAGGTTGGCGCCGATGCAGAAGTGCGTGCCGTTGCCGCCGAAACCGACGTGCGGGTTCGGGTCACGCATGATGTTGAACGAGTACGGATCCTCGAAGACGTCCTCGTCGTAGTTCGCCGAGCCGTAGAACATGCCGACGCGGTCGCCCTTCTTGATGAGCTGACCGCCCATCTCGATGTCCCGCTTGGCGGTGCGCTGGAAGACGTTCACCGGAGTGGCCCAGCGGACGATCTCGTCGACCGCGGTGGCCGGGCGCTCCTTCTTGAACAGCTCCCACTGATCGGGGTTGTCCAGGAAGGCATTCATCCCGTGCGTGATGGCGTTACGCGTGGTCTCGTTGCCGGCCACGGCGAGCAGGATGAAGAAGAAGCCGAACTCGGCGTCGGTCAGCGAGTGACCGTCGACGTCCGCCTGCACCAGCTGGGTGACGATGTCCTCGGCCGGGCACGCGCGACGCTCCTCGGCCATGT
>CAZEOP010000338.1:0-2342 GCA_964513715.1 uncultured Gordonia sp. | reverse complement strand
CAACGGGGCGCTTCTTCTTTCCCATGGTGGCCAAGTGTAGGCGCGGCGATATCATCGAATGCATGACGGGCAGCCACGGGAACACCAGCGGAGACGACGCCAACTACCGCATCAGCGACGCCGAACGCGAGGCCGCGATGGCCAGCCTCGGCCGCGCGTTCTCCGAGGGCCGCCTGACCATCGACGAATACGACGACCGCGTCCAGCAAGTCGCCTGCGCCCAGACCGGCACCGAACTGCTCCCGCTTTTCGACGACCTGCCCGCCTCCCGCAAAGGCGGCCTGCCCGGGCAAGCCCCCGCGAAGCTCTACGCCGGCGAGGAAATCGACGCAGCGTACCAGCACGGCAAGAAGACCCGGCTGGGCCTGCTCGGCTTGACGACGGTCGGCGCCGCCGCCGGCACCATCGTATGGTCGGCCATGATCGCCTCACCGCTGCCGGCGGTATTGCTGCTGCTCATCCCCACCGTGTGGCTGATGCTGTACGTGATGAAGGCCGGACCCGACGCCTGGCACGTGCCCAGCCCCCAGTCGGTGGAGCGGCAGCGGCTGCGCGAACTGCGGTCGTCGGAGAAGCTCCGCGCCGCCGAACGCAAGGCCGCTGAGCAGGAACGCGCGGCAAAGCAAAAGATCCTCGAGGAAGAGCGCCTCGCCGAGCTGCGCCTGGCCCGCAAGGCGCAGACGGAGGAGCTGACCAGCCGAGCCATCGGCCTGATGAACAAGGCCTTCGATCCCGAAACGATGAGCCACTTCGGCGAGATGGGGAAGAACGGCCTGAAGGGCACGGCCGGGCTGTTCAACCGCGGCGAAGGCTGCGGGCCCGGCGCGACCGGCCCGAAGCACGCGAAGGGCGCCAGCGACGGAAACGGAAACGACGGCGACGGAAACGACGGCGGGGTCTCCGAGGGCAACCCCTACGGACGCCGGTGACGCGGCCGGACGACTAAGTGGAGCAGCCCACCCGAACTAAGACATAGTACTTATTCTATGTGTATACTTGAGGCATCTCCAGCGTTCCCCATCGGGTGCACCGGGCAGCGAAAGGGCGCTCCCCCAGCTGAAAGCCGGTGAAAAACACGGCGCGGGACACCGACCAACAACGGAGGTCACATTGAAGTACTTGGCCATGGGCGATTCCTTCACCGAAGGAGTCGGCGATCCGCATCCCCTCGACGACGGCTCCGGGGACCTGGTGCGAGGATGGGCCGACCGGCTCGCAGCCGACTGGTCCGCCACCGCCCCGGAACTGCGCTACGCGAATCTCTCGGTGCGCGGGCGCCTGCTGCAGGGGATCCTGGACGAACAACTGGGGCCTGCGCTGGACATGCGCCCCGACGTGGTCACGCTGTGCGCGGGAGGCAATGACCTGATCCGCCCCAAAGCCGACATCGACGACTTGGCCGAAGGGATGGCGACCATGGTCGACCAACTCACCGGCATCGGCGCGAGAGTGGTCATGTTCACCACCCTGGACACCGGCAACACCCCCGTGTTCCGCCTCGCGCGCGGCCGGTCGGCCGTTTACACGGAAATGCTGCGGGAAATCGCGGACCGCCGCGACCCCGGCAGCGTCCGCCTCGTCGATTTCTGGCGGGCCAGGGAATACTCCGACCCCCGCCTCTGGTGCTTCGACCGCCTGCACATGAACTCGCGCGGACACCGCCGCATGGCCCGTCTGGTGGCGGCGGAAATCGGGACGGGCACTTCCGCCCCCGCGAACACCGCCGACATCGACTTCACCTCGCCGGTCACCGGCCCGGAAGAAGCCGTCGACGGCGTCAGCCGCGAATGGCTCCGGGAATTCGCGCTGCCCTGGGTCGGCCGGCGCGTCCGCGGCACCTCCTCCGGCGACGGGCGCACGGCGAAATACCCCGACTGGATCTCCGCCGCGGAACTGGCGGACATGTACCGCGCCGCCGGCGCGCGCGACTGAGCCTCGCCGGACGGTGCGGCCGGCCGGGGCGATCACCGCCCCCGACCGGCCGGGGGGGATCACGCTTCCGGGTTGACGGGCGCCCACTCCGGGCCGGTCTCCGCCAGCTCCGGATCGAGCTTGGCGAACAGCGGCTTCGGCTTCGACAGCGCCGTGCCCGGCACCATGTCGACGCGGCCCCACGTCGCCTGCTGGGCGGCGTAGTCGCCCATGATCACCGGGTAGGTGCGGCCGGCCTCGGGCAGGCCGGCGCCGACGGGCTCGACGGGCATGTCGTCGGATACCTCGCGGATCTCCGGCATCGCGGCCCACACGCCATCGCGGCCGAGGGTCTCGTGGACCTTCTGCGCCGACGCCGGCAGGAACGGGGTCAGCAGCGTGTTGCAGTCACTGACGGCCTGCAACGCGAC
>CAZEOP010000337.1:0-2344 GCA_964513715.1 uncultured Gordonia sp. | reverse complement strand
CGCGCGAGAAGTCGTTGATCTCCAGGCCCTCGACGATCTCCCAGTCGGTGCCGTCCGAGCGCACCGGGAACGAGCAGACCAGCCCCTCGGGCACGCCGTAGGCGCCCGGCGAGACGATCGCCGCCGACGTCCAGGTGTCGCCGGGGGTCCCCAGTGCCCAGTCGTGCACATGGTCGATGGTGCCGTTCGCCGCCGACGCCGCCGACGAGGCGCCGCGGGCGGCGATGATCGCCGAGCCGCGCTGCGCGACGGTCGGAATGAAGTCGTTCACCAGCCAGTTGCGGTCCTGCGCGAACTCGGCGCCGGAGCGCTCACCCACGCGGGCGTGGAAGATGTCCGGGTACTGGGTGGCCGAGTGGTTTCCCCAGATGGTGACGCCGTCGATCGCGGTGACCGGCACCCCGCCGCGGTGCGAGAGCTGGGCGATCGCCCGGTTGTGGTCCAGCCGGGTCAGCGCGGAGAACCGCCCGCGCGGGATGTCCGGTGCGCTGCGGGCCGCGATCGCGGCATTGGTGTTGGCCGGGTTGCCGACCACGGTGACCCGGACGTCCGGCGCTGCGACCTCGTTCAGAACCGCGCCCTGGGCCGCGAAGATCGAGGCATTGGCCGACAGCAGGTCGGCGCGCTCCATGCCCTTGGTCCGCGGCTTCGCACCGATCAGCAGGGCGTGCTGGACTCCGTCGAAGGCGGCGCGCGGGTCGTCGAAGACCTCGACGGCGGCCAGCTGGGGCAGCGCGCAGTCGTCCAGTTCCATCGCGATGCCTTCGGCGGCCGCGACCATGCCGGGCAGTTCCAGCAGTCGCAGGACCACCGGCTGATTGTGGCCGAGCATCGCCCCCGCGGCGACGCGGAAGAGGGCGGCGTAGCCGATGGTGCCGGCGGCACCGGTCACGGTGACGACGACGGGGGACTCGGCGGGATCGGGCATGGCGGGCATCGGTGTTCCTTCGGTCACGAGGCTGATCGGGCTGGGGGGGTGATCGGGCAGGGATCCGACCGATCGTGGGCTGGGCGGTCGTGATCCGGCCGCGCGGGGGCGACCGGGGGGTGGCGACGGTTCGGCTACTCGGCGCGCAGTCGCAGGCCGGTGCTCGGATCGGCGTCGTTGGTCAGCGAGAGCTGATCGCCGTCGATCGTCGCGGTGACGGTGCCGCGCAGCGTGTCGAGGACCACCTTCTCGATGCGGGTGCGTTCGTCGTCGCACGCCATGCGGGTGACGGCCAGATTGCGGAACTCCACCTTGTCGCCGTTCACGGCGGCGGCGCCGGTCAGCGTATTGCAGCCGGTGGAGCCGGTGACCTGGCCGTCGGCGAAGACCAGGGTCGGCCGGGCCTCCTCGAGCGCGACCGAGGACTCCACGGCCTGGGCGGTCACCAGGTTGGTGACGACCCAGGTGGGGCCGGCCAGCGGCTTGTTCTCGCGTTCGGTAAGCGTCACCTCGCGGTGGTCGCGGCCCTCGCCGCGGCTCAGCACCAGCGTCGTGCGGGTCGGCGTCTGCCAGCGCAGCGGCGCGGACAGGAAATCACCCAGCCAGGCATCGGCGTTCCCGCGCTCGCCGGGGCAGGCCATCAGGGTGCTCGCCAGCGCGCCCGCGGTCAGCGTGTCGCCGGTGAAGGCGACCTCGCCGATGTGCCGATTGCAGCCGGCGGTCGCCGCGATGCGGCCCGGCTGAGGGAAGGAGATCTCCAGGGGACCGCCGCCGGGGATGGCCGGGCCGGTCACCTGGCCGGAGACGTAGGTGTTCCCGACCAGCAGGCCCGGATCGGGCTCGGTGTTCTCGGTGCCGCCGGACGAACTGCAGCCGGTGGCGGCGACGGTCGCGGCCAGTGCCAGGACCGCTCCGAGACCGAACAATTTTCGGTATTCGCTCACGCCGTCAACACTAGTGGTCCCGAGCCCGAAAATGTCGGCGCGCCGACGCGAATCTGGTCGGCTCGCCGACGCGCGGTGGCCGGCACGGGGCAGTTGTGCGGCGAGTGTGATCGGCGCCGCGGTCGGCCGCGTACGGTAGACGGCGAGATTCCGGCGGACCGGAGTCGGTGAACTGTTTCAGGAGCGGAAAGTCATCCATGGGTAAGTTCTCGAACGCGATGTGGCGCATGCTCGGCGCTCAGGCGACGCGCAATCAGTCGAAGTCGGTCTCGATGATCGAGGCGGCCGCGGCGCACGACGACTGGGCGCGGGGCCTGGACGACGCCGGGTTCGCCGCGGCGGCCGCCGAACTCGACGTGAACACCGAGGACGGGCGGACCCGCTTCCTGGCCCTGGCCCGCGAGGGCGGCACCCGGGCGCTCGAGATGACCCCGTTCGACGTTCAGTTGCAGGGCGCCCTGCGGATGCTCGA
>CAZEOP010000336.1:0-2344 GCA_964513715.1 uncultured Gordonia sp. | reverse complement strand
CACCGATGCCCGACGCACCGCCGGTGACGATTGCACTTGCTCCATTGATGTCCATGCGGCTGACTCTAACGCGGCTCGGTGACCGTAACCACAGGGGCCCCGGGTCAGCGGCAGACGACGTT
This sequence comes from uncultured Gordonia sp., assembly GCA_964513715.1. Lineage (GTDB taxonomy): Bacteria > Actinomycetota > Actinomycetes > Mycobacteriales > Mycobacteriaceae > Gordonia. The sequence goes on along the minus strand of CAZEOP010000336.1, from coordinate 2,222 downwards.
CGGTTCCGGTGCGTACTGCTTGGTCCGCGTGCTGCGGGAGATCTCCTCACCGGTCCGCGCATCCCGGACCACCCGGGTATCGGAGGTGGTGAAACCGGGGCTGCCGCTGCTGGGCAGGCAGTCGTCGCCGGCGGGCAGCACCACCTGTTCGGGGCTGGTCTGGTTGTAGCGTTCCCCGGGAATCGACTCCACCTCGACGGTCTTGGTTCCCCACATCCGGACGGTGATCGACGACGGCGTCCACTCCGTTTCGATCAGGATCCCGTGGTCGGTGTTGTTCCGGAACTGCAGGTCGATGGCGCCCTCGAAGACCGTCGCCTCGCGGGCCGCCGGGTAGCGGGAGATGTAGTAGTCGTGCTCGGTGTGCGCCACGTCCTCGAGCCCGGCGAAGTAGGCCGCGTTGTAGAGCGTGGTCGCGAACTGCGAGATGCCGCCGCCGACCGCCTTCGACGCCCGGCCGTGGTCGATGATGGTCGATGTGACGTAGCCCTGCGCGGTGCCGCGCGGGCCCGTGTAGCCGTTGAGGGAGAAGGTCTCGCCGGGCAGCACGACGGCGCCGTCGACGGTCTCGGCCACCAGCCGGATGTTCTCGCCGGAGGGGCCGCTGAAATCGCCGGTGGTGTACTCGGAGATCACCTCGCGAATGCCCAGCGACTTGGCCTTCTTGGTGTCGAGCTTGGGTTTGGTGACGGTGTACGCGATCTCGGCCTTGCGCTGATCGGTCACCGAGGCCGCGGCCAGCGCCGCGGCCGTCGCCTTGGCCTTCACCGTCGCCCCCTCCTGGCTCGCCACCACCTGCGGCTTCCCGCCGGAGAAGACGAAGCGCGCGTCCTCGGGCGACGACTCGGTCCGCGCCAGGTCCTCGCCCAGCACTCGCTTCAGGTTGCGCTGGGACACCGACGGCGCCAGCCCGCCCTTGCCGTCGGGCACGAAGACCACCATTTCGCCCAGTTCACCCGGGGTGACGGCCACCGTCTGACCCCGACCGGACAGTCGCAACCCCGACGAGGTCACCGTGCGGGCCGGGCCGTCGAGCGTGTTCTGCACCACCTCGGCCGAGACTGTCGGGGCGAAGGGCTCCATCGCCAGGGTGACGGGCGTTCCGGTGAGCCACTGGCGGCGCAGCGTGTCCTGGGCCGCGGCGCGATTCACCCGCAGGCCCGACGAGGGCATGTCGGCCACCGGCTCGGTGCCGTCGAAGTGCACACCGCCCTCGACGGCCGCGCGCTCCAGCTCCCGGCGCTGCGCGTCGAGTTCCTCGTTGAACGCGGTCTGATCCAGGTGCACCACCGGTTCCACCTCGTGATGCACGCCGACCATCGCAAGCAGCCGCTGCCAGGGATTGCGCGGCTGCTCCAACAGGCGGTCCAGCGTGGCATTCGGATCGAAGCTCAGGCCCAGGTTCGACGGGTCGACGGTGGCCTGACCGGACTCGGTGTGCAGCACCACCGGCGACGCGGCCGCGACCGACAGGCGCTTGAGCTCGGCCCGCGCCTCATCCGGCGTCAGATTGCCGACCGGAAACTCGGCAATCTGCGCGCCGCGCGCCGTCTTTCCGTGCGTCAGCAGCAGGTCGACCGCCATGCCGAGCGCGCCCAGCAGGAGCAGCGCGAGCAACGCGCGCAGCAGCAGCGAACGCACGCTCAGGCTCTGGGGGCGGGACGCGGTCTCGGAGCCGGCGCGGTGCCGCGCGTGGACCGTCTCGTCCCCCAACGGAAATGGCGGTGTAGTCACAACAGCGTCGATCTTAGGCAAATTCCCAGTGTGCGGGCGTGAACCCGGTGCCGGGCCGACGCCCGGGGTCCTCGCATCTCCGCTACTCCCCCCACGATCCCGACACGGCTGCGCCGGGACGAAAAGTGAAAGCTCCGGCCGAACTGCCGGGTCGGGGGTCAGGCAGTGCGGCCGGAGCTATCCCATATATAGCAATGCGGCGGCGGCGCGTTACACCCCGCGAAATATTTCCGAAGAAATCCGCGTTTTCGCAGGTGAACGCACCACCGCCGCAGAGCAGCCGACGGATCGATGCTGATCCGTCTCCGGGTCAGCCCTCGATGATGGCGGTGACGCCCTGGCCGCCGGCCGCGCAGATCGAGACCAGCGCACGACCGCCGCCGTTCTCCTTGATCATCTTGGCGGTGTGGGCGACGATCCGGCCGCCGGTCGCGGCGAACGGATGACCGGCCGCGAGCGACGAGCCCTTGACGTTCAGCTTGCTGCGG
>CAZEOP010000335.1:0-2375 GCA_964513715.1 uncultured Gordonia sp. | reverse complement strand
ACACCACCCGGCCACTCCAGGGGGGTCGGTGCACTTTGCTACCCCGCACCCCTCTCTGGTGCCGGCGACCCCTTCGCCGATCGCGCCCGCACCTCCCACATTGAGCCAAACTAGAACGTGTTACAGTTCGGTTCGGTGCGCCGTACCGAGATGCGCCCGTAAGCAATGAGAGAAGGTGCCATGGGGCAGTTCGACGGTCAGGTCGTCTACATCAGCGGAATCGCCCGCGGGCAGGGCCGCAACCACGCGATCCGCTTCGCCCGCGAGGGCGCGTCGATCATCGGCATCGACGTCGCCGGGCCGGTCGTCGATCACGCCACCTACCCGCCGGCCAGCGCCGAGGATCTGGCCGAGACCATCTCCCTGGTCGAGGCCGAGGGAGGCCAGATCCTGGCCCGCCAGGGCGACATCCGCGACCTGACCTTCCAGACCGAACTCGTCGCCGAGGGCGTCGAACGCTTCGGCGGCCTGAACCATGTGGTGGCCAACGCCGGCATCCTCACCTGGGGTCTCACCTGGGAGCTCACCGAGGCGCAGTTCTCCGACGTGGTCGACGTGAACCTGGTCGGCACCTGGAAGACCCTGAAGGCCACCATCCCGCACCTGCTGAAGAACGACGAAGGCGGCTCCATCACCATCATGTCGTCGGTGGCCGGCCTGAAGGCGATGCCCGCGCAGGCGTCGTACTCGGCGTCGAAGTTCGGCCTGCGCGGCCTGGCGCAGACCGCGGCGAAGGAACTGGGCCCCCAGCGGATTCGCGTCAACACGGTGCACCCGTACGCGGTCGACACCAAGATGGGCCTGAACGACACCTCGGCCATGAAGGCCTTCGAGGAGTGGGGCATGCACTTCCCGTCGCTGCTGGGCCACTACCCGGTCGCCTCGCTCGACGACCTGACCGACGCCGTCTTCTACCTGGCCACCGCCAAGGCCGTGACCGGTGCCGAGTTCCAGATCGACATGGGGCACTCGAAGGTCTGATCCTCCGCCCGCTCCCGCGCACAACGGTCACACTCGACCGTCCCCAGCGCGCACAGCCGTCACCGATGCCCGCGATCGGTGGCGGCTGTGTCCATCGGTGACGGTTCGGCGTGACGGTTGTGCGCATCGGGGCCGAGTCGGCTACGGCCAGAGGTGGGCCGACCGGTCGACGAGGCGCCGGATATCGCGGGCCACCGCCGGCCAACCCCACATGACGTCGGCGTAGGTCAGCCGGAGCACCAGATAGCCGTTCACCACGGCCACCCGGTCGCGTCGACGGTCGCCGGCGAAGGCCTCCTGATCACTGTGGTGCGCCCGTCCGTCGAACTCGACGATCAGCCGGTCCCCGACCAGGACGTCCACCCGACCGAGACCGGGGATCGGCACCTGCGTGCGCACGCGCAGGCCCATCGCCCGCAGCCGGAGCCGGCCCATCGTCTCCAGCCCGGATTGCGCACCCGCATCCACCAGGCCCAGCAGCCGCCCGACCGCCGGCGGTGCCGACCGGAACATCCCGTCCAGGTCGGGCCGCGTCATGAGCCGCTTGTTCAGGATCGAATCGCACAGCACCACGAAGGTCTCGGCGTCCACGCAGCGCACCGCGTGCCGCAGCGCGATGGGCACCTCGTCGACCGCCGAGACCTCCCGCTCGGGGCGAGCGTGCTGGCGGCAGAAGTCCGACCTGCGCCGATGCGCCTGCGAGTTGCCCCGCTTGTGGGTCGGCCGAGGCGAACCTCGCTCCGGCTCGGGCACCCACACGTCGTGGCGGCGCAGCGCGCTGACGCAGCTGAGCACCCCGCCGCCGGCGACCGCCGCCACCACCTCGGCGTCGGCCGAGGCGAGCGCGTACCAGGACCTGCGCAGGCGCCGCAGACCACCGCAGCGCAGCGCCTCGTCGATGTCGCGCCGGGAGTTCCCCGCGGCGCGCAGTTCCCGGTATGTGAAGACCCCCGACTCCCCCATCGCCTCAGGCTGCACCACCCCTCGTCGCCCGACAAGCGGTGCCGGACCGACCTGTGGATGATCCGGCCCGGCCTGCTCCCCCTGTGGACAGCCCGGCGCCGGCCGCACAACCGTCACGCACAACCGCCCCCAGACGGCACAACCCTCACCGATCGGCGTGATCGGTGAGGGTTGTGCCCGGAGGTGACGGTTGCGTGTGACGCCTGTGCGCGTCAGCCGCCGAAGACGCGCTCGAAGTCGTCGGGGATGATCAGGTCGCCGCGATCGAGGTCGGCGATGTCGGCCTTGCCCAGGCCCATCATCGTGGAGTCGATGCCCATGCGGAGCAGGTCGAGGACGTTCTCCACGCCGGTCTGCCCGTTGGCGGCCAGGCCGAACAGGTAGGCGCGGCCGATCATCACGGCCTTGGCGCCGAGCGCGAGGGCCTTCAC
>CAZEOP010000334.1:0-2386 GCA_964513715.1 uncultured Gordonia sp. | reverse complement strand
ACGAGGGGATGATCTCGACGGTGTCGCCGCGCACCCGGAAGCTGCCGCGGGTGAAGGAGACGTCGTTCCGGTTGTATTGGATGTCGACCAGCAGCCGCAGCAGCGCATCGCGATCGATCGTCTCGCCCACCGACAGCGCCACCGACCGGTCCAGGTAGCTCTGCGGCGTGCCGAGACCGTAGATGCACGACACCGAGGCCACCACCACCACATCGCGCCGGGACAGCAGGCTCGACGTGGCCGAGTGCCGCAGCCGCTCGACGTCGTCGTTGATCGAGCTGTCCTTCTCGATGTAGGTGTCCGTCTGCGCGATGTAGGCCTCGGGCTGGTAGTAGTCGTAATACGAGACGAAGTACTCGACGGCGTTGTTCGGCAGCATCTCGCGCAACTCGTTCGCCAGCTGGGCGGCCAGCGTCTTGTTCGGCGCCATCACCAGGGTCGGGCGCTGCATCTTCTCGATCAGCCACGCGGTGGTGGCCGACTTTCCGGTGCCGGTGGCACCCAGCAGCACCACATCCCGCTCGCCCCGAGACAGGCGCTGCTCCAGGTCGACGATCGCGGTCGGCTGGTCGCCGGCCGGCTCCAGTTCGCTGATCACCTCGAAGTCCGCGGCCGTGCGCTCCACCTCGCCGATCGGGCGATACTCGGAGTGCGCGACGACCGGCTGTTCCGCTGCGAATGCCATACCCCCAGCGTACGCAGCGGGTCCGACATCGACCGATCGTCACGAGTCTGCGCACCGGCGCGGCGGGGCGGCCACAATGGACGCAGGCGCCCGCGACGCCGGAAGCAGCCCGCGCGGACCCAGCCCCAACGAACCCAGCCCCGACAAACCCAGCCCCGACAAACCCAGCCCCGAAGAATCCAGCCCCGAAGAAACGGACGCGATCATGGACCAGCCCTCCCCCGCCCGCCGCACCGTGCTGATCGGTGCGGGCGCCGCCGCCGTCGCCCTCACCGCCGCCGCCTGCGGCTCGGACACCGGCCGCACGCCGGCGCCCGCCGAGACGACGCTGCCCGGTACCGGCGCCCCCGATCCCGACTCCACCGGTACCGACACCACCGGCACCGCCTCGGCCGCCCTCACCACGGTCGATGCGGTACCCGTCGGCAGCGGCACGGTGGTGGGCGATGTGGTGGTGACCCAGCCGACCGCCGGCGACTTCCAGGCCTTCTCCACCAGGTGCCCGCACCAGGGCTGCGCGGTGGCCGTCGCCGGGGCCGAACTCGACTGCCCGTGCCACCACAGCCGGTTCAGCCTCACCGGCGCCGTCGAAGCCGGTCCGGCCACCAGCGGGCTGACCCCGGTCGCCGTCCGGGTCGAGGGCACCGACATCGTGCGCGCCTGACAGCGCCGGAGGCGGGGCCGCTTACGATCGGCGAGTGCCCCGACAATGGTCCCTCCCCCAGCAGCCCTGGATCGTACGTCTCACGTTCGCGCTGTTGGCCGTGGCGACCGTGGTCATGGCGATCCTGCTGCTGCTCGGCGAGATGAAGCTGGTCTCGGCGGACGGCACGCTCTTCCTGGGCACCGCCGGCTTCGCTCTCGCCGGGCTGACCTCCATGGTGCCGGTGTATCAGGGGCGCAACGATTCCCCCCGGCGAACCATGGTGCTGCGGGTCCTCGGCGTCGCCACGGCCGCACTCTGGGCCGTTGCCCCGGTCTTGGCCCTGGCCGGCGGATACGGCTGGACCGAGCTCTTCGGGGGGCGGCGACGATCGGCGCCCTTCTGGGTGGTCGCGACAATGCTCTGGGTGCTCGCTGCACTCGTGCTGTCCGCGGTGGTGCGGCACTGGCAGCAGTCCCGCCGGCCTGCGCAGCGCCGCGATTCAGACCCGCCCGCCGACTAGGCTCGGTTCATGACCGGATCTGGCGACTCCGTGTTCGGCGCGGTGCCCGTGCCGTACGTCACCGCGATCACCCTGGGCGTGCGCGACGTGGGCGCCGCCCACCGCTTCTACACCGAGGGCCTCGGCTTCCGATCGGTGCACCAGATCGACGACGAGATCAGCTTCGTCCAGGCCGGCCCCGGCCTGCTGCTCGCCCTGTGGCGGATCGACGCGATGCCGGGCGAATACGGCGACGTGGCGCACGGCCCCTCCGCACCCCCGATGTCGTTGGGCCACAACGTCTCCGACGCCGCCGACGTGGAACGGTTGTATCGGCGGGCCCTCGCCGCGGGCGCCGAGTCGATCGGCGAGCCGCAGCAGCGCGAGTGGGGTGGGGTCAGCGCGTGCGTCGCCGACCCCGACGGCTTCCGCTGGGACTTCGTCTACAACCCGGCGTTCACGGTGGATCCGTCCGGCGCCGTGACGGTCTGAGCCCGAACCCGATCAGCCGGTGACGCCGGTCAGCTCCAGCGGTGCGCCCGGCAAGGTGGTCTCG
>CAZEOP010000333.1:0-2390 GCA_964513715.1 uncultured Gordonia sp. | reverse complement strand
CCTTGACGTTCAGCTTGCTGCGGTCGATGGAGCCCAGCGCCTTGTCCAGGCCGAGACGCTCGACGCAGTACTCGTCCGACTCCCAGGCCGCCAGCGTCGACAGCACCACCGAGGCGAAGGCCTCGTGGATCTCGTAGAAGTCGAAGTCGGCCAGGGTCAGGCCGTTGCGGGCCAGCAGACGGGGCACCGCGTAGGTCGGGGCCATCAGCAGTCCGTCCGGGCCGTTGACGTAGTCGACGGCGGCGGTCTCGGTGTCCACCAGGTAGGCCTGCACCGGCAGGCGCTTCTCGGCGGCCCACTCGTCGCTGGACAGCAGTACCGCGGAGGCGCCGTCCGACAGCGGGGTGGAGTTGCCGGCGGTCATGGTGGCATCGCCCAGCGAGACGCCAAAGACCGGCTTGAGCTTGGCCAGCTTCTCCACGGTGGAGTCGCCACGCAGGTTCTCGTCGCGGGTCAGGCCGCTGAACGGGGTCACCAGGTCGTCGAAGAAACCGTCGTCGTAGGCCTTGGCCATGTTCTGATGGCTCAGCGCGGCCAGCTCGTCCTGGTCGGCGCGCGAGATGCCGAACTCCTTGGCGGTGATCGCCGCGTGCTCGCCCATCGACAGGCCGGTGCGCGGCTCGCCGTTCTGCGGGATCTCGATGCCGAGCTTGGTGACCAGCGCCAGGGCCGCCTTGATGCGGTCCGGGGTGGTGCGGGCGCGGTTCACCTCGAGCATCTGGCGGCGCATCTCGTCCGAGACGCCGATCGGCGCGTCGGAGGTGGTGTCGGTGCCGCCACCGATGCCGACCTCGTAGCGGCCGCGGGCGATGCCGTCGGCGATCGAGTTGATGGCCTGCAGGCCGGTACCGCACGCCTGCTGGATGTCGAAGGCGGGCGTGTACGGCGACAGCGAGGTCCCCAGCACGCACTCGCGCACCAGGTTGAAGTCGCGCGAGTGCTTCAGCACCGCGCCGCCGGCCACCATGCCGAGCTGCTCGCCCTGCAGGTTGAACCGGCTCACCAGGCCCTGCAGCGCGGCGGTGAACATCTCCTGGTTGCCGACCTTGGCGTAGGCGCGGTCCTGGCGGGCGAACGGGATACGGTTGCCGCCGAGGATGGCGACCGGACGGGTCTGCTTGGTCTCCGGCTTGCGCGGGGTGTACGAGGCCACGGGGAACTCCTGACTTGAGTCACGTTGATCACTGAGCGGCGGCAGATGTCGCCGGAATCAGACTTGATGACTATTCTTACTATTGAGTAAGTTCGTTGTCGACCCCGGCACCTGCGTCAACCGTCACAATCGGCGGCCGGCGCGGCACCGGAACCGATGCGAGACCTGTAAGAGAACAGCTGAAAAGGAGACTGTCGTGGCCGGCAGCAGCGATCTGTATTCGTCCTTCGTCAACTCGGGCCCCGGTGCCTTCCTCGCGAGCAAGGTGGGCCTCCCGCAGCCGCCGAAGCTCCGCCGGTACGCGGCCAACCAGCCGCCGCTGGGCGGTCCCGTCCTGCTCGGCGGCTTCGGCCGCCTGGTGGAGCCGGTCCGCGAGATCCTCGCCGCGAGCGGCGAGTACGACATCGTGACCAACAACACCGACGGCCGCAGCGCGGACAAGCTCGGCGCCGCCGTCTTCGACGCGACGGGCATCTCCGACGCCGCCTCGCTGTCGCAGCTGTTCGAGTTCTTCACCCCGGTGATGCGCTCGCTCGGCAACTCCGCGCGCGTCGTGGTGCTCGGCACCACCCCCGAGCTCACCAAGTCGCCCGACGAGCGCGTCGCCCAGCGCGCGCTGGAGGGCTTCACCCGCTCGGTGGCCAAGGAACTGCGCGACGGCGCCACCGCGCAGCTGGTGTACGTCAGCCCGAAGGCCAAGACCGGCGTCTCCGGCCTGGAGTCCACCCTGCGCTTCCTGCTGTCGGGCAAGTCGGCCTACGTCGACGCCCAGGTGATCCGCGTCGGGGCCGGCGAAGCCGCGGCCGTGGAGAACTGGGACAAGCCGCTGGCCGGCAAGGTCGCGCTGGTGACCGGTGCCGCCCGCGGCATCGGCGCCACCATCGCCGAGGTCCTGGCCCGCGACGGCGCCCACGTCATCGCCGCGGACATCCCGGCCGCCGGCGATGCGCTGAGCGAGACCGCCAACAAGGTCGGCGGCACCGCCCTGCCGCTGGACGTGACCGCCGCCGACGCCGGCGCCAAGATCGCCGAGCACGTCCTCGAGCGGCACGGTGGCCTGGACATCATCGTCAACAACGCCGGCATCACCCGCGACAAGCTGCTCGCCAACATGGACGAGGGCCGCTGGAACTCGGTGATCGGCGTCAACCTGATCGCCCCGCAGACCCTGGTCAACGAGCTCGTCGAGCGCAAGGCGCTGCGCGAGGGCGGCGCGGTGATCGACGTCAGCTCGATC
>CAZEOP010000332.1:0-2404 GCA_964513715.1 uncultured Gordonia sp. | reverse complement strand
GTGCGCCGGCGCGGCCGCGACGGGTGCCGGAAGTCAGTCGGGACTGCCGCCGGGACTTGGGGAAGGTCACGGTGCGGAGGTTCATGGCTCGCAACTATACGGCACATTCACCCCACTAGTCACACTAGTAACACGAGTAACATGCCCCAACCCGTATTTCACCTGGGGTTCGCGCCTCGCTCCCGCGCCCCGAGTGCCCGCGATTCCGCTTGACGACGCCCATGCGCACCCCATTCACCCGCAAGTCGTGTGGCCGCGATCCAGCACCAGGCCAACGCAATCGCCCACAACGGCCACATCACCCCGTACGGCCACGCTCCCCAACCGCTCGGCCACGTGTAGTTCCACAGGAAGTGCATGGCGAACGCCGCCAACGGGCCTCCGAGGCCGACCAGCCAGCGGGTGGGCGTCGTTAAGCGAGGATGCAGAAGCGCAATCCCGACGCCGAAGCCCGCCACGCCCGAGAAGAAGACGTGCAGGCCGGGGCCCGCGACGGCGCGGATGAACCACATGAACAGCATGCCGTCGACGTCGGAATTGGCGTCCTCGAGCGCGCCGACGGCGCCGTATTGGACGGTTTCGATGAGCTCGAAACCCAGGCCGACGAACACGCCCACGAGCAGGCCGTCCCACGGGCGGTTCCACGGCCGCGGCAGCGCGAGGAGGATGAGCGCGACGCCGAGCGACTTGCCGATCTCCTCCGGCCACGCGCCACCCAGCGACGCCTCCGCCGCCTCCCAACCGAGGCCGGCGGCGATGGTGGTCATCGCGTCGCCGGCGGCGAGGACGAATACGAACGACGCGAACGCTCCCCACGCCAGCGCCGGCAGCGGCCACGCGCCGGCCGGGCGCCACAGCGGGCTGCGCGACATCAGCCACCAGACCAGCGCGATCACCGCGGCCGAAACGAGCGTCCCGAAGCCCAGCGACATCGGCGTCGCCCGGCCGAGCACGAACAGCGTCAGCGCGTTGGCCGCCAGACCCGAGGCGATGAGCGGCACGAGAACCAGGAAGGCCCACCGGTTTCGGGTGGTCCGGGCATCGCGACGCACCGGGATTCGCTTGACGACGCCCGCCTCCGTCGAGTCCGGCCAGCTCATCGCGCCCCTCCTTCCCGTACGTCGGCGAGGATCGTCGCCGCGGCTTCGTCGACGGTGACGGCGGTGGCGGCGTCGGTCGGGGCGGCGCCAGAAGAAGCGCCGGGGGCCGCCGAGACGATCGCGACCAGGGCGTTGGTTCCGGAGTCTGCACCGTGGCCGCCGTCGCCGAGCACGATGACCGCGCGGGGGACGCCGTCGAAACCCGCGACGGCGGACCCCGACCAGGCGATCATTCCCGGCGCGTGCGGGGTTTCGGCGGGGCGCATGGCGGGGGCGGGGACGTCGGAAAGCAACGCGGCGCGGATGGCGCGGACGCCGAAACGCTCCAGGTCCTCGACGTTTTCGGACGAGCGGGTCTCGATGATCACCTCTCCGCACCGGAACTGCTGCGCGCCGATGGTCAGCGAGATCTCGCGGTCGCAATCGGGTGCGGCGTCGCGGACGTCGAAGGTCGCCTCGAAAGCGGCATCGTCGCCGCCGAGGGTGACCGTGCGAACGGTCTCGACGACCTTCGCGCCGTCGCCCTTCGACGCCGACATGCCCGCCGCGATCGCGATCGGCGCCAGCGTCGCTGCCAGCGCGATCACGCCGACGAGCGCCACCATGCCGCCGGGAGAGTTGCCGCAGGGAGTGCCGTGGCGGGGAAAGTCGCGGCCGGGAGAGGACGAGCGCGAGGGCTCGGGCCCGGATCGCATCTGCATCATCCGTTCATGATGCCACGCACCCGCCTCGACTTGATCGCCGTTCATGAGCTGGGCTTCCGCGTTGGCGCGCGTTCGAACACCGAATCCGGGGCCATCCCTACACTGGGCCGCATGACAGACGAGAACGTGAACGCCGCCACCGCCGCCACCGCCGCCCCCTCCCCCGCCGACGACCTGTACCGCCACGTCAACGGCGAATGGATCGACTCGCACGTCATCCCGGCCGACCGCGCCGTCGACGGTGCCTTCCACAAGCTCCGCGAGGAATCGGAGGCCGCCGTCCGCACGATAGTGGAGGATGCGCCGGCGGAGTCGCGCATCGGCACGCTCTACGGCGGGTTCATGGACGAGGCCGCGATCGAGGAGGCCGGCATCGACGCCCTGGCGCCCGACATCGCCGAGCTCGACGTCGACGACCGCGACGATCTCGCCGAGGCGCTCGGCCGCCTCGACCGCATCGGGGTGACCGGCCCGGCGGCGTTCTGGGTGGAGAAGGACTCCAGCTCCGACGTCGCCATGCTCTACCTGGTCCAGTCCGGGCTGGGGCTGCCGGACGAGGCCTACTACAGGGAAGACCATTACGCGCCAATCCGTGAGGCG
>CAZEOP010000331.1:0-2445 GCA_964513715.1 uncultured Gordonia sp. | reverse complement strand
GCGGACGGACTCGGTGCACAGGTAGACGCTGACCGGCTTGAGGCCGCCGGAGAAGTAGGCTCCGGCCGGCGAGGCGATCAGGATGTAGCGGTATTCGTCGGCCGGCCGGACCCCGAGGCTCGCCTCGGTGGCGATCATGAACGGGCGCAGGTAGAGCGACTCCTCGCCGCCGGCCGGCGGCACCCACGGGTGGTCGACGGCGAGCAGCTGGCGCAGCGAGCCGACGAAGGTCTCCACCGGCAGCTCCGGCATGGCCAGCCGCCGCGCCGAATTGTTGAAGCGCTCGGCGTTGGCCTCGGGCCGGAACGCGGCCAGCGAGCCGTCGGGCTGACGGTAGGCCTTGAGGCCCTCGAAGATCTCCTGCGCGTAGTGCAGAACCATCGCCGCCGGGTCCAGCGCGATCGGTCCGTACGGGGTCACCCGGGCTCGATGCCAGCCCCGCTCACGGTCGTAATCGATCGTCACCATGTGATCGGTGAAGTGATTACCGAAGCCCGGTGCGTCCAGAATTTCGGAGCGACGGCCTTCCGACACGGGATGCGGATGATCGGTGCGGGTGAACTCCAGGGTCATTCGCTAAGAATAGCGCCGACTCGCAACGGGTTAACGCGACCGGTGACGCTCCGCACCGCCCCGCCGGGGCGGACCGGCCGGCGCGCCGGGTCAGACGTGCGATTCCACGAAGGGCGGGGTCACGACGACGGCCGGCACCGAACGCCCGCGCACATCGACGCTCACCTCGTCACCCGGCTTCAGCCCGGCCAGGGTGTCGAGGAAGGCCAGGGCGATGCCTGCCTTGAGGGTCGGCGAGAAGGTCCCCGAGGTGCACTCGCCGATCGCCTCGCCGGACTCCGGGGTCAGGTGCACTCGGCAGCCGGCCCGCAGCACGCCGCGGCCGGTGGCCTTGAGGCCGGTGAGCCGGCGAGCCGGCCCGGCGGCCCGCTCGGCGATCAGCGCCTCCCGGCCGAAGAAGGCCGGCTTGTCCCAGCCCACGGCCCACGCGCTGCGCGCCTGCACCGGGGTGATGTCCTCGCTCAGCTCGTGCCCGTGCAGCGCGTACCCCATCTCGGTGCGCAGGGTGTCGCGCGCCCCCAGCCCGGCGGGCAGTCCGTCGCGCGCGGTGACCTCGGCCAGCAGCGCATCCCAGACCGGCCCGGCGTCGGCCCAGCGCGGCAGCACCTCGTAGCCGCGCTCGCCGGTGTAGCCGCTGCGGCAGATGCGCACCGGGTAGGCGGCGCCGTCCACGACGAGCTCACCGTCGGCGAAGGCCATGTACTCCATGTCGTGGGGCAGGCCGAGCGCATCCATCACCTCGGGCGCGCGCGGCCCCTGGACGGCGAAGACCGCGTAGTCGCGGTGCTGATCGGTCACTGCGACCCCGGCGGGCGCGACCGCGGCCAGGGCGGCGACGACCGCCGCGGTGTTGGCGGCGTTGGGCACGAGGAAGACCTCGTCATCGCTCACCAGGTAGGCGATCAGATCGTCGATTACACCGCCGCGTTCGTTGCAGCACAGCGTGTACTGCGCCTTGCCCGGCGCGATCTTCCGCAGGTCGTTGGTCAGGGTGGCGTTCACGAAGTCCGCCGCGCCCGGACCGGCGACCAGTGCCTTGCCGAGGTGGCTCACGTCGAACAGGCCCACCGCCTCGCGGACGGCGGTGTGCTCGGGTCCGGTGCCCGAGTAGGAGACGGGCATGTCCCAGCCGCCGAACTCGGCGAGCGTGGCACCCAGGGCGGCATGGCGGTCGGCGATCGGGCCTGCGAACAATTCAGTCATGCGCTAACCGTATCTCCCGGGCCGCGCCCGCCGGCACGGACACTAGAGTGGGTCGGCGTGAGCAGCAACGACATCCTCGATCCCTCGACCGGCCTCCGCGACGAGAACTCCCGCGGCCCGCGTCTCGACCTGTCCACCGGCCTGAGCAAGAGCGACGACGTCCTGGTGATCGGACTGATCGCCGCCGACGGGACGCGCGACGGCGCCGAGGACGACGGCACCGACGACCCCACGCTGCTGATCACCGAGGATCTGTTCGAGGACGCCACGGCCGAGGCGGTGACGGCCGCGCTGCGCGCCATCGGAGCGACCGGCGCCCAGGGCCAGGTGCACTCGGTGCCCGCACCCGCCGGCCTGCCGGTGCGGCTGGTGGTGGCGGTCGGCCTCGGCGCAGCCGAAGACGCCCAGGACGCCGAGACCGTCCGGCAGGCCGCGGGCACCGCGATCCGCACGCTCGATGGCGCGGGCGACGTCGCCTGCACGCTGGGCGTCGCCCACCTCGGTGCGGCCGCCGAGGGCCTGTATCTCGGCGCGTACCGGTTCGACGACTTCCGCACCGGCAAGTCCCGGTCCGACCGCCGGCCGCCGGCCCGCATCTCGCTGCTGGTGCCGCAGAAGACCAAGCAGGCCAAGGCCGAGCTCGATCACGCGGTGATCGTGGCCGGCGCC
>CAZEOP010000330.1:0-2474 GCA_964513715.1 uncultured Gordonia sp. | reverse complement strand
GGCCTCCCACCGATCAGCCGGCTGTCACCAACCTCATGACCGGGTACACCTAGACTGGGTTCATGGACTCCTCGGACGGCATGCAGTCAGCGCACAGGGTCGCGGTGGTGACCGGTGCGAGTTCCGGTATCGGCGCGGCCGCGGCGCGGGCTCTGGCCCGGGACGGCTACCAGGTGGTGCTGGGGGCCCGGCGCACCGACCGCATCGATGCCCTCGCCGCCGAAATCGGCGGCCGCGCAATGTATCTGGATGTCACCGACGCCGCCTCGGTGGAGCGTTTCGCCGCAACGCTCGACCGGGTGGACGTGCTGGTGAACAACGCCGGCGGCGCCAAGGGGCTGGCGCCGGTCGCCGAGGCCGACCTGGAGGACTGGCGCTGGATGTGGGAGACCAACGTCATCGGCACTCTGCGGATGACGAAGTCCTTGCTGCCGGCGCTGATCGCCTCGGGCGACGGCCTCATCGTGACCATCACGTCCATCGCCGCGCTCGAGGTCTACGACAACGGCGCCGGCTACACCTCCGCCAAGCACGCGCAGGGCGTCGCGCACCGGACCCTGCGTGGCGAACTCGTCGGAAAACCGGTGCGGCTCACCGAGATCTGCCCGGGAATGGTGGAGACCGAGTTCTCGCTCGTCCGGTTCGACGGCGATGCCGAGCGCGCCGAGAAGGTCTACGAGGGGCTGACCCCGCTGACCGCCGACGACGTGGCCGAGGTGATCGCCTTCGCCGCCTCGCGCCCGCCGCATGTGAACCTGGACCAGATCGTCCTCAAACCTCGAGACCAGGTGGACGCGCGCCGCAACACGCGCACCGGTTAGGTCCTGTTACGAAAGTCTTCTACATGGCATCGGTGGATCAGATCGGCGATCTGGCAAGGCGGAGGAGGGAGGGATACCGGCAGGTATCCTGACCGACGACAACGCCGCCAGGCGTCGATCTGGCCGCCGAGGCCGGTAAAGGGACTTTCGTAACAGAGCCTAAGCCTGCGGCCGTTGCCGCCCTCCTTTCACGTTCTCCCTGCTTCCGGCCCTACGGTCCGTCCGCACACCCCGGTGGATGTGACGTAGATTACGAAACCTGGGAGGCTTGTCAATGGTTGAATCCACACCCCACCGATCTGTCCACAACACGCCTCAAACGCCTTAAACCGCAGACACCGTCCGGCTTACAGTCACTGCCATGAATCGGGGGATCACAGAAGCGGTCAGCGATGCCGACCTGCTCGAAGCGGGGGCGCACGGCAAGCACGAGGCGTTCGGGGAGCTGTACGCGCGCCATCGGCGATACCTGTGGACGGTCGCGCTGCGCACCACGGGCGACCCGGACGATGCCGACGATGCCCTGCAGGATGCACTGCTGAGCATCGTGCGCACGGCGTCGTCGTTCCGGTGCGACTCCTCGGTCCTGGTGTGGATGCACCGGGTGGTGGTGAACTCGTGCTTCGACCGGCTGCGCCGGCGCCGCTACCACGACGGCACGCCCCTGCCCGAGTTCGAGGAGGCGCTCCCGAACCGGGTGCGCTCGGACTTTACCGACCGGATCGACCTGCGTCTGTCCATCGGCCGGGCCCTGGACGTGCTGCCGCGGGCGCAGCGCGAGGCCATCGTCGCCATCGACTTCGAGGGCCGCTCGGTGGACGAGACCGCGCAACTGCTGGGCATCGCACCCGGCACGGTCAAGAGTCGCTGCGCCCGCGGCCGCGCCAAGCTCGCACTGGTGCTCGGACACCTGCGCGACGTCGAGTGAACGGCTCGGTTCAGGGATCGACGCGGCGCCGGCTCGCCCGGCTACTCCGGGAAGCCGGCGAGCACCGCCTCGGTGCCCGACAGGCCCAGCCGGTTGGCGCCGGCCGCGATCAATTCGGCCGCGAAAGCCGCGTCCCGGATGCCGCCGCTGGCCTTCACGCCGACGCCCGGTCCGACGGTCTCGCGCATGATCCGCACGGCCTCGGTGCTCGCGCCGCCGGCCGGGTGGAAACCGGTGGAGGTCTTCACGAAGTCCGCGCCCGCCGCAACGGCGCGCCGACAGACCTCGGCGAGCCCGTCGGCGCCGATCGCCTCCAGCAGCAGCGCCGATTCCACGATCACCTTGAGCACGGCCTCGCCCGCACCCTCGCGCACGGTGATGACGTCGGCGAAGATCTCGTCGTACCGCCCGGCCACGGCCGCACCGAGATCGATCACCATGTCGACCTCGTGCGCGCCCGAGTCGACGGCCAGCCGCGCCTCGGCCGCCTTGACCAGCGAATGATGCTTGCCCGACGGGAAACCGGCCACCACGCAGGTCCGCTGCGCGCCGGTGTCGATCGGCAGCATGGACGGCGACAGGCACACCGCGTAGGTGCCCAGCCGAGCGGCCTGCGCGACGGCGGCCTCCGCGTCGGCGCGGGTGGCTTCCGGCTTGAGCAGCGTGTGGTCGACGAGGCGGGCGACGTCGGCACGCCGCAGATCGGTTTCAGTCACGCTTGGAAG
>CAZEOP010000329.1:0-2528 GCA_964513715.1 uncultured Gordonia sp. | reverse complement strand
CTTGGGATTCACCTCGCCGCCCTCGCCGTCGGTGATCTTCTGGATCTCCCGGCTGAACTCCACCTGCAGGCGCCGCGGCAGGTCCATGCCGTGGTCGGCCTTCATGATGTAGGCGACGCCGCCCTTGCCGGACTGGCTGTTGACGCGGATCACGGCCTCGTAGTTGCGGCCGACGTCCTTCGGGTCGATCGGCAGGTAGGGCACCTGCCAGACGATGTCCTCGACGTCCTTGTCTTGGGCGTCGGCGTCCACCTTCATCTGGTCCAGGCCCTTGTTGATGGCGTCCTGGTGGCTGCCGGAGAACGCGGTGTAGACCAGGTCGCCGCCGGACGGGTGACGCTCGGGGACGTTCAGCTGGTTGCAGTACTCCACCGTGCGACGGATCTCGTCGATGTCGGAGAAGTTGATCTGCGGGTCCACGCCGCGGGAGAACAGGTTCATGCCCAGGGTCACCAGGCAGACGTTGCCGGTGCGCTCGCCGTTGCCGAACAGGCAGCCCTCGATGCGGTCGGCGCCGGCCATGTAGCCCAGCTCGGCGGCCGCCACGCCCTCGCCGCGGTCGTTGTGCGGGTGCAGGCTCAGGATGATCGAGTCGCGGCGGGCCAGGTTGCGGCTCATCCACTCGATGGAGTCGGCGTAGACGTTGGGGGTGGTCATCTCCACCGTCGCCGGCAGGTTGATGATCAGCGGCTTGTCCGGAGTGGGCGCGATGATCTCGGAGACGGCATCGCAGACCTGCTTGGCGTAGCTCAGCTCGGTGCCGGTGTAGCTCTCCGGCGAGTACTCGTAGCGCCACTGGGTGTCCGGGTAGCGCTTGGCCGTCTCCAGGCACAGCTGCGCCGCGTCGGTGGCGATCTTGGTGATCGCCTCCTTCTCGGCGCGGAAGACCACGCGGCGCTGCAGCACCGAGGTGGAGTTGTAGAAGTGCACGATCACGTTCGGGGCGCCGTCGCAGGCCTCGAAGGTGCGCTCGATCAGTTCCGGACGGGCCTGGGTCAGCACCTGGATGGTGACGTCGGACGGGATGGCGCCGTCGTCGATGATCTCGCGGACGAAGTCGAAGTCGGTCTGGCTGGCCGACGGGAAGCCGACCTCGATCTCCTTGTAGCCCATGCGGACCAGCAGGTCGAACATGCGGCGCTTGCGTGCCGGGCTCATCGGGTCGATCAGCGCCTGATTGCCGTCACGCAGGTCCACCGCGCACCACAGCGGGGCGCGCTCGATGACCTTGTCCGGCCAGGTGCGGTCGGGCAGGGAGATCTGCTCCACCTCGTCGGCGAAGCTGCGGTAGCGATGCACGGGCATCGCCGAGCTCCGCTGCGGATTGTAGGAGGGCTGTCCGGCGGGAATCGGGCCGTTCGGGGTGACGATTCGGCTCGGGCCGGAGGTGAAGGCGTCTGCTGCTGGCATGGCTGGTCAAAGCTCCTGAATAATCAGAGGAAGGGGTTTGACCGGCGCGTCACAAGGCCCGCGACGGAGGGCCGGTCGAATCAGACCCCGCCGCGGCAACCGAGAAGAAGGGTGCGCGCCATACCCGCATGATACGTCAGGCGCCGGGTACCGGCCAAGTCGTGCCGATCACAGTCGCCGGCCCGGAGCAGCGGCTCAAGCCGGTGTCAGGCGAAGGGAGTGCCCCAGGTGCCGGCGAAGGCGATCTCGTCCAGCGGCAGGCGGGTCCGCGGCCACGCGTCGCGCTCGCGGATCTCGTCGGGCAGTGCGATCTCGTCGCCGGCCAGCTTGCCGACGGCCAGGATCACCAGCGGTCGCACCCCCGCCGGGATGGCGAAGGCGGCGCGGGCCTCGGCCTTGCTGAAACCGGCCATCGGGTGGCCGTTGAGGCCGACGGCCTCGGACTGCAGGATCATCTGGCCCAGTGCCAGGCCGGCGTCGACGGCGCCGTACTCGTGCTTGTCGGCGTCGCCGGGCTCGTCGGTGGTGCACAGCAGGATCAGCGCGGCCGACGCCGGCGCCCAGCTGGCGTTACCGCGGTTCAGGGTGGAGGTGAGGGCGCCGAAGGTGTCGTCGCCGCGCCGGCCGACCACGAAACGCAGCGGCTGGATCCGGCCCCAGGTGGGTGCCCACCGGCCGGCCTCGAGCACCGAGAGCAGATCGGCGTCGTCGATCTGCGCCAGCGGATCGTAGGCGCGGGCGCTCCAGCGGCCGGCGATCAGCGGAGCGAGGGCGGTGGCCCCGGCGGTGTCCGGGGTCCCGGTGGTGTCAGACGTGGCGGTGTCGGGCATGCCAGCCAGGGTAGGCGAGTGTCAGGCGCGCTTGCGCATCACGATCGCCACGACGGCGCTCAGCGCCACCAGTGCGAGGCCGCCGACGGTGGCGGCCGCGTGCATGCCGGCCACGAAGGACTCCTTGGCGGCCTCGGCCACCGGACCGGTGGTGCCGGAACGTCCGAGCGTCTCGCCGAGGGAGTCGGCGAAGCGACCGTCCGAGCGGCCCAGGAAGACCGCGGTGGCCAGCGAGCCCAGCAGCGCCAGACCGAGGGCGGTGCCCAGCTCGAAGCTGGTCTCGGAGAT
>CAZEOP010000328.1:0-2557 GCA_964513715.1 uncultured Gordonia sp. | reverse complement strand
GTGTCGGCCGGATGCCGGTACCCCCAGACCTGTTCCAGCAGCACGTCCCGGGTGAAGACCTGCCGCGGCTTGCGCGCCAGCGCCACCAGCAGATCGAACTCGAGCGGGGTCAGTGAAATGGGCACACCGTCGCGGGTCACCTTGTGCGCGGGCACGTCGATCTCCACCGGCCCGATCGACAGCAGCTCGGCCGGCTCCTCGCCGGTGCGGCGCAGCCGGGCCCGGATGCGGGCGACGAGCTCCTTCGGCTTGAACGGCTTCACCATGTAGTCGTCGGCACCCGATTCCAGACCGAGAACCACGTCGACGGTGTCGGACTTGGCGGTCAGCATGACGATCGGCACGCCCGACTCCGCGCGGACCGCGCGGCAGGCGTCGATGCCGTTCATGCCGGGCAGCATCAGGTCGAGCAGAACCAGATCCGGGCGCAACTCTCGCACGGCGGGCAGCACCTGCGTGCCGTCACCCACGACGAAGGGCTCGAAGCCCTCGTTGCGCAGGGCGATGGTCAGCATCTCGGCCAGCGAGGCATCGTCGTCGACGACGAGGATCCGGGGCTTCATGGTCACCATGGTGGCACCAGTACGCGGCCGAAGCCGGGATCGACGCGCCGGACCTCGCCCCGGCCGGCCCGGGATCGACGCCGACACTACGCTGACCGGCATGGGAATCCTGGTGGCCGTGGAGGGCCTGGACGGCGCGGGCAAGAACACCCTCGTACGACGGATCGCCGACGCCGCCGCCGATCGGGGCATCCGGCTAAGCACCCACGCCTTCCCCGACTACGGGCACTCGATCACCGCGGACCTGGCCGCCGAGGCACTGCACGGCGAGCACGGCGACGTCCGGGAGAGCGCCTATGCGATGGCGCTGCTGTTCGCCCTGGACCGCCGCAATTCCCTTGCCGCACTACAGGATTCGCTGAACTCGTCCGATCTGGTGCTGTGCGACAGGTATGTCGCCTCTAACGCTGCCTACAGTGCCGCACGGCTGGACCAGGGCCCGGACGGCGCCGTGGTGCGCTGGGTGTCCGAGCTGGAGTTCGGCCGCTTCGGGCTGCCGGTCCCGGCCCGTCAGCTGCTGCTCGGCGTGCCCCCGGAGATCGCCATGGAGCGCGCGACCGGCCGCGCGGCCGCCGACACCACCCGGGCCAAGGATGCCTACGAGCGCGACGCGGACCTGCAGTCGCGCGTCTACCGCTCCTACCTGGCCCTCGCGGACGCGGCGTGGATGTCGCCGTGGACCGTGGCCGACGGCGACGCCGCCGTCACCGCGGTCCTGTCCTCCGTCGGCTGATCCGGGGTGGCTTCGACACCGGCTCGGCTAGCGCCTCGCCGGGCTCAGCCGGCGAACTCGGGGGGACCAGCAGTCACGCCGCCGGCCGGGGACAGCGGAGTCTTCACGCACCGCCGACGGACTTGAGCCCCGTCGAAGGGTGGCTTCGACTCGCTTCGGCTAGCCCCTCAGCGGCTCAGCCGGCGGTCTTGGGCCCGCGGGACCTGGAGCTCAGCGAATTCGTCAGCCGGCGGACTTGAGGCCAGCGGGACCTTGACGCTCAGCAGACGGATTCCACACCACCGAGGACAGCGGAGACCAGGACTGCTTCGTCCCCCGTCGCAAGCTCACTGAACACCGGTACCGACCAGACACGAACGCCGGCCTGGGATGTGCTTCTGAACCCTCCCGCAGCGCCCCTGCCGGAGCGGCCGCGCGGTGGCAGGACAGCCCGCGAGGACTGAGAAGAAGCACATCCCAGGCCGGCAGCCCGAGAAGAAGACCGATCAGTACCGGTAGTGCTCAGGCTTGTACGGCCCTTCCACGTCCACGCCGATGTACTCCGCCTGCTCCTTGCTCAGCTTGGTGAGCGAGCCGCCGAGTGCCTCGACGTGGATGCGGGCGACCTTCTCGTCGAGATGCTTGGGCAGCCGGTAGACCTCGTTGTCGTACTCGTCGTTCTTGGTCCACAGCTCGATCTGCGCGATGACCTGGTTGGAGAAGCTATTGCTCATCACGAACGACGGGTGACCGGTGGCGTTGCCGAGGTTCAGCAGCCGGCCCTCGGAGAGCACGATGATGCTGTGCCCGTCGGGGAAGATCCACTGATCCACCTGCGGCTTGATGTTGATACGCACCATGCCCTCGGCGGACTCCAGGCCGGCCATGTCGATCTCGTTGTCGAAGTGGCCGATGTTGCCGAGGATGGCCTGGTTCTTCATCTTCGTCATGTGCTCGAAGAGGATGATGTCCTTGTTGCCGGTGGCGGTGACGACGATGTCGGCGTCGCCGATGGCCTCGTCGACGGTGACGACGTCGAAGCCGTCCATCAGCGCCTGCAGCGCGTTGATCGGGTCGATCTCGGTCACCTGCACGCGCGCGCCCTGGCCGGCGAGCGACTCGGCGCAGCCCTTGCCGACGTCGCCGTAGCCGCAGACGAGGGCCTTCTTGCCGCCGATCAGCACGTCGGTACCGCGGTTGATGCCGTCGATCAGCGAGTGGCGGGTGCCGTACTTGTTGTCGAACTTGCTCTTGGTGACCGAGTCGTTGACGTTGATGGCCG
>CAZEOP010000327.1:0-2557 GCA_964513715.1 uncultured Gordonia sp. | reverse complement strand
GACCAGGTCGGACTGATTGAACGGCTTCACCAGGTAGGCCATCGCGCCCGCGTCGCGCGCCTTCTCCACGAAGTCGCGCTGGCTGAACGCGGTCAGCATCACCACCGGAGCCAGGCGCTTGCGGGCGATCTCGCTGGCCGCATCGATCCCGTCGCGGACCGGCATCTTGATGTCCATGATCACCAGGTCCGGCCGCAGCGACTCGGTGAGGTCGACGGCGACCTGACCGTTGGGCGCCTCGCCGGCCACCTCGTAGCCCTCGTCGCGCAGCATCTCGCACAGATCCATCCGGATGAGCGAGTCGTCCTCGGCGACGACGACCCGGTGGGGCCGCGGTCCGGGCGTCGATCCAGTGTCGGCCATCGCCTCCTGCTTCCGCCTCGTCGATGAGTACCCGGCGCATCGATCGCCTCGTCGCGTCGAACGCTGGTGCCCCGGGCCGGACTCGAACCGGCACCCCTTTCGAGACCGCATTTTGAGTGCGGCGCGTCTGCCAATTTCGCCACCGGGGCGGTGGTGGTGCGGTGACGAGTGTACGGACCGCGCTCCGGACGTGACGCGGCAACCCGCCCGAATCCCCCTCACCCGGCCCGAATACCCCTCGCCGCCATCGCCCCGCCGCCAAGATGAGGAGCATGACCCCTCAGTTGGAGATCGCCGTACAGGACGCGTCCGGTGCCGCGACGGCACGCGACGGCGGTGCGGACCGCGTGGAACTGTGCACCGCACTCGGTACCACCGGCGGCCTCACTCCGTCGCCGGGCACCCTCGCCGCCGCCCTAGGCACCGGAATCGGGGTGCACGTCCTGATTCGCAGCCGGCCCGGCGGCTTCGTGTACGACGACGCCGAGCTCGGCGTCCTGGCCGACGACGTCCGTTTCGCCGTCGAGGCCGGCGCCGCCGGCGTGGTGATCGGCGCACTCGATGCCGCCGGCGACGTGGATGAGCCCGGCTGCGCCCGGCTCGTCGCCGCGGCCCGCGAGTCCGGGCGCCGCGTCGAGGTGACCTTCCACCGCGCCCTGGACACCCTGGCCGATCCGGTGGCCGCACTGCCCCGACTGGCCGCCCTCGGCGTGGATCGGGTGCTGACCTCGGGCGGCGCCGCCCGGGCCGGCGACGGTATCGAGACGCTGCGCCGGCTGGTCGCCGCCGACACCCGGGTGCAGATCATGGCCGGCGGCGGCGTACGGCTCGCCGACGTGCCCGCCCTCGCGGCGACCGGTGTCGACGCGATTCACCTGTCCGCCAAGGCGCTGGTACCCGATCCCGGGAGCACCGGGCCGGGCGGCGGCGACGGGGGCGGGCTGGAGGTGACCGACGCAGACCTCGTCCGCCGGGTGCGGGACGCACTCAGCGCACTCGACCCCGGCGCCGAAATCAACCCGTGACAATCGGCGGCGGGATCGGCTAGGTTACTTCTCAGTAATTTCTTAGCCTGGCCCACATTTACAACATCGGGGAGTTGTTCATCACATGTCTGGTTCGGTCCGGGTGCCTCTGCACCGGTCATTGATTCTGTTCGTCGTCACGGCGCTGGCACTGGCCGGCTCCGTCGTCCTGCCCCGGCCGGCGCCGTCGGAGGCCGCGGTCTTCGGCGCCCTGGGCGCCAAGTGGACGAAGACCGCCGAGGGGCCGCAGCGCTACCCCGGTTACGCGGTCACCCCGGACGTGCCCATCAGGATGAGCGACGGCACGGTGCTGCGCGGCAACCTGATCCGCCCGGCCGGGCGCGACGGCCGCGCCGTGAACGAGAAGCTGCCGACCATCGTCAACATGACGCCGTACACCAAGATGGTCAGCGCGCTGGCCGCCGAGGTGATGAACTATCCCGTCCTGATGCCGCAGCTCATCGCGCTGCTGAACGCGATCAACGCGCAGGGCACCGTCTTCTCCGGCTACAACGACCTGGTCGGCTCGTTGCGCAGCGGCTTCGTCGACACCTTCAGCTACGACCCGAAGCTCATCCGCTCCGGCTACAACATGCTGGTGGTGGACGTCCGCGGCACCGGCTTCTCGCAGGGCACCTGGCAGGTCTTCGGTCCCCGCGAGCAGCAGGACACCACCGAGGTGCTCGACTGGGTCGGTAAGCAGCGCTGGTCCAACGACAAGATCGGGATGGCCGGCGCCTCCTACTCGGCCATCAACCAGTTGCAGGCGGCCTCCGCGCAGCCGGGCAAACTCGGCGCCGTCTTCCCCGTCGTACCCGGCGGCGATCTGGTCCGCGATGTGGTGGCGCCCGGCGGCGGCGTCGGATTCGGCTTCCTGTCGCTCTGGCTCACCCTGGTGAACACGACCAAGCTCATCCCGAATGTGGCATCCATGCTGAACGGCACGTTCGACTGGAAGTGGCTCGGCGACCGCGCGAAGGATCCGCTGACCTTCTTCGACGTGATGGCCCAGGCACTCACCGTGCAGCACCCCGATCAGACCACCGGGATGACCCGGCAGTTGCTGACCGACGGCACCGACTACCGGCGCGCGCTGGCCACCGACCTGAGCCGGGTCACCACGCCCACCTTCGCGATCGGCGGCTGGAACGACCTGTTCACCAACACCA
>CAZEOP010000326.1:0-2603 GCA_964513715.1 uncultured Gordonia sp. | reverse complement strand
CGGACACGTACTTCCCTGCTGACGGTCAGTTGATCTCCCTGTCCGTGGCCAAGGGATCGGGCCGTGTCGGTCCCGCGAAAAGCGCCCCTCCGGGGATGTGCTCGAGGTCTTCGACCACCTTTCGAGCGCTGTTCCACCGGAGGGACGCATGAAGAAGTCTGACAGGGAGATCATGGAAATTCTGGAGGCGTACGACGCCACTGAAAGTGCGCACTCCGCCGCACAGTTGGCGGGTGTGGATCCCAAGACCGTGCGGCGGTACGTCGCCGCTCGTGACCAGGGGCGTCCGGTGACCGGCGCGGGCCGCCGTCCGCGGATGCTCGATGAGTACATGCCCAAGATCGAGGAGTGGGTCGAGCGCGGCAACGGCAAGGTCCGCGCCGATATCGTCCACGAACGGCTGGTGGCCATGGGGTTCACCGGCACTGAGCGCACGACCAGGCGGGCGGTGGCGCAGGTCAAGGCCGCGTGGCGGGCCGGGCATCAGCGCACCTACCGGCCGTGGATCACCGAGCCGGGCCTGTGGCTGCAGTTCGACTGGGGCGAAGGGCCGAAGGTCCCCGGCCCGGACGGGGTCCTGCGCTCGACGTTGCTGTTCTGCGCCTGGTTGGCGTGGTCCCGCTTCCGGGTAGTCATCCCGGTGTGGGACCAGAAACTGCCCACGCTGATCGCTTGCCTGGATGCGACCCTGCGCCGCGTGGGCGGGGTACCGACCTACGTGCTGACCGACAACGCCAAGACGGTCAGCGTGGATCACGTCGCCGGTGTGCCGGTGCGGCATCCGCAGATCGTCCAGGCCGCCCGTCACTACGGCACCCAGGTGCACACCTGTGTGCCGTTCGATCCGGAGTCCAAGGGCGGCACCGAGTCCACCGTCCGGTTAGCCAAGGCCGATGTGGTGCCCACCGAGGCGAACCTGCGGGAGCAGTACGGCTCCTTCGCCGAGCTCGAGGCAGCATGCGAGCAGTTCTGCGCCAAGGTCAACTCCCGTAAGCATCGGGAGTCGGCAAGGGTCCCGAATGAGGCTCTGATCGACGAACGCCGGCGTCTGCACGTGTTGCCGGCGGCGCCGCACACCATGGCGCTGGGCCAGACCCGCACCGTGGGCACCGATCAGACCATCCGATTCGGGTCAGTGCGCTACTCCACCCCGCCCGGGCTGGTCGGCGCTGAGGTGTGGGTCCGCGCCGACGGCATGGACCTGGTCATCGTCGCCGACCTCGACCGGCTGCCCGTGGCCCCGGACTGGGTCGACGATCGGCGCGGACTCTGCGAGGTGGCGCGGCACCACTTGTCCACCCCGGGCACGCCTCGCATCGATCTGGGCCACTACCCCAATCACCCGCAGGAGCCCGACGGGGCACCGCGCCCACCCCGGCCCAAGGCTCGCTCCCAGGCCGAGAAGGAGTTCCTGGCCTTGGGCGATGGAGCCCAGTCCTGGTTGATCGAGGCCTCCGCCGCCGGGACCTCGCGGATCCGGGCCAAGATGATCAACGCCGTCGAGCTGGCCGCCCTGGTCGGTGCCGCCAGCGTTGACGCGGCATTGGGAACCGCCGCCGCGGCCGGACGGTTCGCCGACGGCGACGTCGCAGCGATCGTCCGGCACCTGGCCACCGGCGCGACTGGTGCGGACCTGGTCATCGCCGACGAAGCCCACTCCGCTCAGCCCGGCACAGGAGCCTGGGCCGGCTTCGGCACCCGAAAGGACACCGCCCGATGAGCACACCGACCACCACGCCGGCGGTGCCACTGCCCGAGGACCTGACCGCGGTACTCAAACGAATGCGCATGCCCTACCTGCGGGCCGCCGCCCCCGAGGTCCTGGCCACCGCCCGGGCCCAACGCTGGGACCCCACCGAACTGCTGCGGGTCCTGCTCGCCGAGGAGATCCGCGGACGAGACGAGGCCACCAAAGCCGCCCGCCGCAAGGCCGCCGGACTCCCAGCCGGCAAGACGTTCGACTCCTGGCGCGAAGCCGACTCCTCCATCCCCGCGCCGACCCAGTCAGCGCTCGCCGGACTGGAATGGGTCCACCGAGCCGAGAACCTCGCCATCAGTGGCCCCTCAGGCACCGGAAAGACGCACTTCGTCGAGGCCCTGGCCCACAACGTCATCGACGCCGGCATGCGGGTCTCCTGGTTCACCCTCGAATCGCTGACTGAAGCCCTGGCACGCGCCAACGTCGACGGCTCCGCCGGCAAAGTCATCGCCCGCATCACCCGCGCCGAGCTCATCGTCGTCGACGACATCGGGATGCTGCCCGCGGGTCAAGCCGCCGCAGAGGCGTTCTACCGCCTGGTCGATGCCACCTACGAACGCCGCAGCCTGGCGGTCACCAGCAACCTACACCCCGCGGGATTCGACACCTTCATGCCCAAAACCCTGGCCACCGCCGCCGTGGACCGACTACTGCACCACGCCCACGTCATCATCACCGAGGGCACCTCCCTCCGGCTCGCCGAAGCCACCGCCGGCAAGGGGGTGGTCCCATTGCACTAACCGACCACCAGGGAGATCAACTGACCGCGCACAGGGAGATCAGCTGTCCGCGAGCAGGGAGATGAACTGACCGCCCACAGGGAGATCCCAATGTCCCTTGACAC
>CAZEOP010000325.1:0-2608 GCA_964513715.1 uncultured Gordonia sp. | reverse complement strand
CTGGTCTGGTACCAGAAGCACACCCAGTTCCCCGGCCCCGGCCGTACCGAGAACAACGTCGTGGGCGTCCGGATCCTCCCGGTCTTCGCGGCCAAGGGCGGTGCCTTCTTCGCGATCACCTTCGGTTTCCTGGCCCTGATGTCCGGCCTCTTCCAGATCAACGCGGTCTGGAACATCGGCCCGTACAACCCGGCCCAGGTCTCCGCCGGCTCGCAGCCCGACATCTACATGATGTGGACCGACGGCTTCGCCCGGCTCATGCCGCCGTGGGAGCTCTACCTGGGCAACTACACGATCCCGGCCATCTTCTGGGTGGTGCTGATCATCGGCCTGGTGATCACCCTGCTGATCGCCTACCCGTGGATCGAGAAGGCGCTCACCAAGGACGACGCTCCGCACAACCTGCTGCAGCGCCCGCGTGACGTCCCGGTGCGGACCGCCGTCGGTGCCATGGCACTGGCGTTCTACATCATCCTCACCGTGAGCTGCATGAACGACGTCATCGCGCTGAAGTTCGACATCTCGCTGAATGCGACGACGTGGATGGGCCGGATCGGTCTGATCATCGTTCCGCCGCTGGTCTACTTCATCGCCTACCGCTGGGCCCTCTCGCTGCAGCGCAGCGACCGGGACGTGCTGGCGCACGGCATTGAGACCGGCATCATCCGCCGCGAGGCGGTCGGCGAGTACGTCGAGATCCACCAGCCGCTCGGCCCGGTGGACAGCCACGGTCACCCGATCCCGCTCCCCTACGAGGGTGCACCGCTGCCCAAGCGGATGAACAAGCTGGGTGCCGCCGGCGAGCCGGGCACCGGTTCGCTGCTGGTGGCCGACCCCGCCGATCAGCAGTCGCAGAACACCGAAATCGCTCACGAGCAGCACGAGGCCGAGAAGAAGGCCCTCCAGGAGCTCCAGGCGAAGGGCGGCAACCCGCTCGACTAGAGCCGGGCCCACCCGCCACGACCTAGGCCGCCTCGCACCCGCGAGGCGGCCTTCGTCGTTCCACCACTCCCCTCCCCCAGAGGCGACCCCCGCCCCGGCTCCGCGCCGCCTAAGCTGAACCCATGCATTTCGACGACGATCTCGGACCGGTCAACCACATCGTGCTCGGCTTCGCCGGCACCACGATCCCCAGCAGCGGCTTCGAGCAGCTGCGGGTGCTCGACATCGACGAGCGCATCAACATCCTCGACATCGAGTTCCTCACCAAGAACGAAGCGGGCGAGGTCACCTGGGTCACCGCCGACGACGTCGGCCTCCCCTCGTTCGCCGCCTCGGCCACCCAGCTGATCGACGAGAGCGACGTCGAGGCGGCCGGTGCGGCACTGGCGAACGGTTCCGTCGGCGCCATCGTCATCTGGGAGGACCTGACCCTGCACGATGTGCTCCGGACCTGGAAGGCCGGCGGTGGCGAGGTGCTGTCCGAGGGGCCGGTGTCCGTTGACGACCTCGTCGCGGCCGTCGGAGACGACCACACCAACGAGGGGAACTGAAGCACCATGGGACTGTTGAAGACCGCCGCCAAAGTAGCCGTCGCGAGTTCGGTACACGGCCGCGTCCAGCGCCGCCAGCAGGCACGCTGGGCCGCAGAGGACGACGGCGCACGCGCGGCCGTACCCGCCGTTTCGACGGCACCGGCGCCGGGAGCCGCGCCGGATACCCATCAGTTGATGGCGGCACTCACCCAGCTGCGGGCGGCCGGCGCCGTCACCGACGCCGAGTTCGCCGACATCTCGGGCCGAATCTTCGGCTAGCCGCCGCCCCGGCCCCGTGGACCGGGTGCACAACAACCGAAAAGAACGCCGCCGCACCCGGATCGGGGTGCGGCGGCGTTCTTCGTGCGGTGTATGTCAGCGGCGGTCAGTGCTTCTCCGGGCCGACGTGGTACTCCATGACCAGACCGGTCACGGTCGCCAGGATCACGCCCGCCGAGGCGATCGCGAACCAGAAGTTGTGCGTGGCGAAGCCCAGGGCGAACAGCGCGGCACCGGCGGCAATGGCGATCGGCCACCAGCTGTGCGGGCTGAAGAAGCCCAGCTCGCCGGCGCCGTCCTCGACCTCGGCGTCGTCGTAGTCCTCCGGGCGGATCTCCACCCGGCGCGAGACGAACCGGAAGTAGCTGCCGGCCAGCACGGCCAGCGCCGCGGTGAAGAACAGGCAGGCCGCGCCCGCCCACTCCACACCCGTCCGGTAGTAGTAGGTCGCCACCGTGTACACGGTCCCCATCACGATGAAGAAGACGGCGATGACTTCAAAGATTCGTGCTTCGATCTTCACGGTTCTCAGCTCTCCTTAGCCGGCGTGCAGCCGGGGATAGCGGTGTTGTTGGCGTCACCCAGCGTGTCCGGGACGTCGGTGGTGGCCACGCGACGGCTCTCGAAGGGCACCGTGACGACCGACTGCGGCTGCTGGCACACGGCGGCCAGCGCCTCGGCGTTGGTCTTGTCCTGGTGCTCCATGCGGTACTTGATGTAGTCCGCGAAGACCTCCGGGCTGACGGCGCGAACCTCGAAGTTCATCATCGCGTGGTAGGTGCCGCACATCTCGGCGCAGCGTCCGACGAAGGCGCCCTCGCGCTCGATCTCGCTGATCTGGAAGATCGGATCCT
>CAZEOP010000324.1:0-2616 GCA_964513715.1 uncultured Gordonia sp. | reverse complement strand
TGGTACAGCGACTGGTCCGGGTAGGTGTGACCCGAGAGGTTCGAGTCACCGGCGACCTGCCAGCCCGACAGATAGATGGCCTTCAGGCCCGCGCGGACCTGCTGAACGGCCATGTTGCCGGTCAGGGCGCCCAGGGCGTTGATGTAGGAGCCGTCGCCCTTGGTGACGCCCTCCCACAGGATCTCCGCGCCGCGGCGAGCCAGGGTGTTCTCCTCGAGGACGTTGCCCTGGAGCTCAGCGACCTGCTCGGCGGTGTAGTCGCGGGTGATGCCCTTCCAGCGCGGGTTGGTGTCCCAATCCTGCTGGATCTCCGCAGCGGTACGGGGCTGTCCGACGTTGCTCATAAGCCTTCGCTTTCCTAGTCCACTGCCTCGCGGGCAGTGCTTGATGGTTCCGGGGGCGTCGATCTTTGCGAACACCGACGCCGACCCGAGGCGGTGCCTGCGACCACTGTGCCACAGGACAAACTTGCAGGTCCAGACGACGACGGATGCAAACTCGGGCCAGCTTTTGGCGTCATTTTGCAAATCTTGCAAAGATGTTGAGGTGCCCAGGATTCGCAAGTTCACCAAAAAGTACGCGCGTACTGGGAAAACAAGTAACTCGCCGGTAACCTGCGGCGGCGCGGGGCGGACCGCGATGCGCGGACGACCCAGGCCGGCGGACGCCGGTCTGTGGGGGACTTCACAGGCGGTCGGACTACCTGGCGGCCCGCGCCACCGCCTCGTCGACGAGCTTCGCGTACTCCTCGAGAGCCATCGGCGGATCGATCCGATCCGGCGCCGCGGCCGTCACGGCGCCGTCCCGCGAACCCACGTTCAGCTGGACGGTCACCACCTCGCCGCCGGGCCGGCGCACCAGCACGTTCGAGAGCAGTGCACTGCGCACGCGCACCTGGCCGTCGGGCAGCGTGGTGAGCGAATCCGAGCGGACCACCAGCGCCTGCTGCACCGCCGGACCGCTCGGCGCCGGCAGTTCGGCGGAGGTGGTGACGATGCGCGCCCCGGCCAGCGAACCGCGACTCGGCTCCGCGGTGACCACCCGGCAGACGCCGGTGGTGGCGCGGCGGTCGGCATCTACATCGCGCACCACGGTGGACACCACCTCCGAGAGCATCGCGGTGTCCGACTGCGCCACCAGCAGCGCGGTGTTGTCGGCGGTCAGCTGCGGATTGAAGGCGGCATCAGCGGCGGGCCGGCACTCGGGCGGAGTGAAGGCCACCGACTCAGCCTGCGCCAGCGTGCTGCGATTGCCGGCGATCAGATCCTCCACATCGGCCGGGACCACCGTGTAGCCGTCGGGCACCGCCTCGGCGCCGATCACCAGCGAGGTCAGCGGCAGCGGGGCCGGAGCACCGGCGCCGCAACCGGCCAGCAGCACCGTCGCACCGGCGGCGGCCAGCAGCCCGAGGCTGCGGCGGTGGTCGGACCGGCGAGTCAGGAATTCACGCACCCGGACACCGTACCGGCCCGGACCGGAAGGACCCGGCGATGAGCAAGACCTATGTGGGATCCCGGTTGCGTCAGCTGCGCGCCGAACGCGGGCTCAGTCAGCAGGCGATGGCCCGCACGCTGGGGATCTCGGCGTCGTACCTGAATCAGATGGAGCACGACTCCCGGCCGCTCAGCGCGAGCGTGCTGGGCCGCATCGGCGAGGTCTTCGGCATCGACATCGGCTTCTTCGACCCGCAGGACGACGTGCGGCTGATCGCCGAACTGCGCGAGGCGCTGCTCGACGACGACCTGGAGTCGGCTCCCGCGGTCACCGAGGCCGGCGAGATCAGCGCGATGGTCAGCGGCCACCGCGGCATCGCCGAGGCGATGGTGCATCTGCACCGGCAGTACCGCCAGGTCTCCGAGCAACTGGCCGCCGTCACCTCCGGGCGCGGCGATCCCACTCAGCGCGGCGCGATCAGCGCCCCGCACGAGGAGGTGCGCAACTACTTCTCCGCGCGCCGCAACTACATCCACGAGCTCGACGTGGCCGCCGAGGAGCTGACCTCGCGGATGCGGATGCACTCGGTAGACATCCGCACCGGCCTCACCGACCGGCTGGCCGACGAGCACGGCGTGCAGATCAACCGCCGCGTCGACCTCGGCGACAACGTGCTGCACCGCTTCGATCCGGGGCGCCGCCAGCTCGACTTCGCCGCCTCGCTGTCGCTGGGGCAGCGCACCTTCCGCATCGCGGCCGAGCTGGCCCTGCTGGAGTTCGGCGACCTGATCGACGAGCTGGTGGGCGAGGGCGCCTTCACCACCGGCGACGCCGTGGCCCTGGCCCGCCAGGGCCTGGCCAATTACTTCGCCGGCGCGGCCATCCTGCCGTACGCGCAGTTCCACGGCGCCGCCGAGGACTTCCGCTACGACATCGAGCGGCTGTCCGCGTTCTACGCGGTGAGCTACGAGACCGTCTGCCACCGGATGTCGACCCTGCAGCGGCCCGATCTGCGCGGCGTGCCGTGGACCTTCGTGCGCATCGACCGGGCCGGAAACATGTCCAAGCGGCAGTCGGCGACCAGCTTCCACTTCTCGGCCAGCGGCGGCACCTGCCCGCTGTGGAATGTCTACGAGACCTTCGGCTCGCCCGGCAAGATCCTCACCCAGATCACCGAGATGC
>CAZEOP010000323.1:0-2622 GCA_964513715.1 uncultured Gordonia sp. | reverse complement strand
TTCACCTCGCCCAAGCCGGAGTGCCTGGACGCCCTGGAGACCGATCCGGGTGCGGCGCTGGCCTACGCCTACGACATCGTCTGCAACGGCAACGAGATCGGTGGCGGCTCCATCCGCATCCACCGGCGCGACGTTCAGGAGCGCGTCTTCGCCATCATGGGCATCGGGCACGAGGAGGCTCAGGAGAAGTTCGGCTTCCTGCTCGACGCCTTCGCCTTCGGCGCCCCGCCGCACGGCGGCATCGCCTTCGGCTGGGACCGCATCACCTCGCTGCTGGCCGGCGAGCCGTCGATCCGCGAGGTCATCGCCTTCCCGAAGTCGGGTGGCGGCGTGGACCCGTTGACCGAGGCGCCGGCCCCGATCACCCCGCAACAGCGCAAGGAGTCGGGCATCGACGCAAAGCCGAAGGCCGCCCTCCCGGCCGACGGTTCTCCGAAATCCGACGGTTCTCCGAAATCCGACGGTTCTCGGGAATCCGACGGTGCCCCGAAGGAGGACGCGCCGCAGTCATGACCGCCGTCGCCGACCAGCTGCTCGCCGAGGTACTGGCCACCGCGCAAGCGCTGCTGACCCGCCGGGCCGGGGCCTCGGTGTCGCTGAGTGATCCGGAGGATCTCGGCGGTACCGGGCGCAGCACCGTGGTCCGGGCCCGGGTGCTCGACAATCCGCTGGCGGCGGCCCGCACCGTCGTCATCAAGATCGTCGACGCCGGGGCGCCGTCCGCGCCCTTCCTGCGCGAGGTGGCCGCCTACCGCTATGCGACGGCCCTGCCGAGCGCCTCCCGGCCCGGCCCGCAGCTGCTGGCCGCGGACGAAGAGAACCGGATGCTGATCCTGACCGACCTGGGTCATGGCCGCAGCATGATCGAACTGCTCGGCGAGGACGCGGAGTCCGCGGCGCGAGCGGTGAGCGCCTGGGGTCAAGCGCTGGGCCGGATGCACGCGGCCACCGTCGGCGGCGAGGACGACTTCGGGGCGCTGCTGCGCCGCAGCACCGGCCGGCCCCCGGGCGCCTCACCCGACGAGGTGGCCGCGGCCGCCGAGACGGCGCGCGGTGAGGCCCCCGAGCTGGCCCGGCGCCTCGGCCTGGAACTGCCGCCGCGCCTCGCCGCGGACCTGGCCTCGAGCTGCACGCTGTTCACCGGCGGCGATCTGCGCGCCTTCAGCCCGTCGGACGTCGGCCCGGAGAACATCCTGCTGAACGAGGACGGCGTGCAGTTCATGGACTACGAGTTCGGGGCCTTCCGGGATGCCAGCCTGGATGTGGCCTACGGGCTGGTGACCTTCCCGGCGCTGCTGGCCGAGCAGGCCGTCGCCCGCCGCGCCGAGCTGGAGAAGCGGCTGGTGGACGCCTGGCGCTCGGAGGTCGAGTCGCTGTGGCCGGTGGTCGGCCGCGACGCGGGTGTCGACCGGCGGTTGCTGCCGGCCCGGGTGCTGTGGGTCTGGCTGAGCACGCACTGGCTGGTGGCCGGGGGCACCCGCGGGCACGAGTGGGCGCTGCATACCGCCGATGCGCGGGTGGCGCTGACCCGCTGGGCCGACCTGGTCGCCGCCGCGGAGCGCGCCGGCGACGACGAACTCGCCGAGGCGGCGCGGGCGATGGAAGCCGCGCTCCGGCAGTTCTGGTTCGAGTAGCACCCCGATGGCCGACGACCCCGAGCTCTTCACCGATTCCGCAGACCCAGGTCCGGCAGACACAGGTCCGGCAGACACAGGTCCGGCAGACACAGGTCCGGCAGACACAGGTCCGGCAGACACAGGTCCCGCAGAAGTCCGGGCGGCGGTCGCGTCCGCTCCGGTGCGCCCGCTGGCCGTCCGGATGCGCCCTCGCACGCTCGACGAGATCGTCGGCCAGGATCATCTGCTGGGGGAGCGCTCGCCGCTGCGCCGGTTGATCGAGGGCTCCGGGGCCTCCTCGGTGCTGCTCTACGGTCCGCCTGGCACGGGCAAGACCACGATGGCCTCGTTGATCAGCGGCGCCACCGGCGGCCGCTTCGAGGCGCTGTCGGCGCTGTCGGCCGGTGTCAAAGAGGTGCGGGCGGTGATCGACGTCGCCCGCCGGCGGTTGGCCCAGGGGCAGCAGACCGTGCTCTTCATCGACGAGGTGCACCGCTTCTCCAAGACCCAGCAGGACGCCCTGCTCGACGCCGTGGAGAACCGGATCGTGCTGCTGGTGGCCGCCACCACCGAGAATCCGTCGTTCTCGGTCGTCGCGCCGCTGCTCTCCCGGTCGCTGGTGCTGCAGCTGCAGCCGCTGACCGACGCCGACGTGACCGCGGTGCTGACCCGCGCGGTGAGTGATCCGCGCGGACTCGACGGTGCGGTGACCCTGTCCGAGGAGGCGCTCGAGCACCTGGTGTCGGTGGCCGGCGGCGATGCGCGCCGCGCCCTGACCGCGCTGGAGGCGACCGCCGACGGCGTCTTGCGCGGCACCGATGCCGCCGGGGACCCCCGGGTCATCGAGGTGGCCGACGTGGAGGCCGCGGTCGACCGCGCGGCCGTGCGCTACGACCGCGACGGCGACCAGCACTACGACGTGATCAGTGCCTTCATCAAGAGCCTTCGCGGCTCGGACGTGCAGGCCGGCCTGCACTACCTGGCTCGCATGCTCGAGGCGGGCGAG
>CAZEOP010000322.1:0-2647 GCA_964513715.1 uncultured Gordonia sp. | reverse complement strand
GCACACGGTGTGCAGCCCGCCGGAGCGTACGAGCGACTTGAGCTCGGTGTACTCCGGGCCCATCTTTGCCCGGGTCTTGATCCACGGCGGCTTCCGCTCGATGGGGGTCTGCGCGTTGCGGACCTCCAGGCGCAGCAGCTTGCGGCCGGACGGGGCGGTGGGGGAGTCGGTGGCGTCGGGGGTAACGGCAGTGGAGGAGTCGGCGGGGGCGGTCACGACTGCGATCCTACGCCGGTCCGGTGTGCCGTCGAGGCGACGTCGATCCGGTCGGCATCGAGGCATCGCTGGACGTGCCCGGCGACCGGCGAGAGGGTCTGCGCGACGGTCAGCGGCCGGCCGGTCTCGGCGACCACGGAGGTGACTCCCGCATCGGCGATGCCGCACGGCACGATGGCCGAGAAGACCGAGAGATCGGGGTCGACGTTCAGCGCGAAGCCGTGCAGGGTGACCCCGCGGGAGACGCGGATTCCGATCTGGCCCAGTTTGCGTTCGCGGCTCGGCGCGGGCAGCCCGTCGACGACGAGCCCGGGGCGCGGGGGATCCTCATCGACCACCCAGACGCCCGAGCGGCCCTCGACCCGCGTGGTCGACAGTCCCTGCTCGGCGCAGAAGGAGATGAGCGCCTCCTCGATGCGCCGGACGTAGTCGACCACGTCGAGCGGCTCGGCGAGCTTGACGATCGGGTAGCCGACCAACTGTCCGGGACCGTGCCAGGTGATGCGGCCGCCGCGATCCACGTCGATCACCCGCGCGCCGTTCACCGGGCGGTCGGACTCCTCGGTGCGCCGGCCCGCGGTGTACACCGACGGATGCTCCAGCAGGAGCAGCAGATCGTGATCCAGGACGCCGGAGGCGCGCTCGGCCGCGAGCCGGTGCTGCAGCGCGTAGGCCTCCTCGTAGTCGACGACGCCGAGTTCACGGACCTCGATGGGCGCGGAGTCGGCGCGCGCGGAGCCGTTACGCACGCGCGTACTCCATCGCCGCCGGGAGTGTGGGATGGGCGAAGACGAAGCCGGTGGAGGTCAGTACCGCCGGCTCCACCCGCGACGAGGTGAGGATCAGTTCCTCGACCAGTTCGCCGCCGACGGCCTTCGCTACGCGCGCGGGAACGCGGAGCCAGGACGGCCGGGACGCCTGCCGCGCCAGCTGGGCGCTGAAGTCGGCGTATCGCACGGGCTGCGGTGCCACCAGATTCACCGGGCCGTCGACCTGCGCGTCGAACAGGACGTGCCGGATCGCCGCGACCGTGTCCGGCAGGCTGATCCAGGAGAAGAACTGGCTGCCGTCGCCGATCACCCCGCCCGCACCGATCCGGTAGACCGGCCGCAGCCGGCCGAGCAGGCCGCCGGTGCGCGAGAGCACCGGTGCGGTACGCAGGGACACCACCCGGGCGGCGGTGGCCGCCGCCGTCGCCGCCTCCCAGTCGACGGTCAGGTCGGCCAGGAAACCGGAGCCGGCCGGCGACGACTCGTCGGCCGCCTCCTCGCCGGTGTCGCCGTAGTAGCCGGTGGCGCTGGCGCTGACAAAGACCGGCACGCCCGCCTGCTGCACCGCCTCGGCGAGCACCGCGGTGGGGGTGATGCGCGAATCACGCAGACGCTGCTTGACCCAGCCGCTCCACCGTCGGTCGGCCAGACCGGCGCCGCCGAGACCGACGACGGCATCGACGCCGTCGAAGGTTCCCGGCGGGACGCCCACGGTCTCCGGATCCCAGCGGACCTCGCCCTCACCGGCCGCCGGGCCGCGCACGAGACGCAGCACCTGGTGCCCGGAGCGGCTCAGACTGTCGACCAGCGCAGAGCCGATCAGACCGTGACTGCCGGCGACGGCGATCCGCATGATGTGCCCGCTACCTGCTTCCGTCGATCTACAGGCCGAGGTCGGCGGCGAACTCGCCGCCTTCCAGGCGCTGGCGCACGGTGGTCAGGAAGCGGCCGGCGTCGGCGCCGTCGATCAGCCGGTGATCGTAGGTCATCGGCAGGAAGGCCATCTGCCGGGCCGCGATCGACTCGGTGCCGTCGGCGGCGGTCAGCACCACCGGCCGTTTGACGATGGCACCGGTGCCGAGCATGGCGGCCTGCGGCGGCACCAGGATCGGGGTGTCGAAGAGCGCACCGGCGCTGCCGATGTTGGTGATGGTGAAGGTGCCGCCGGACAGCTCGTCGGGCTTGAGGCCGCCGGAGCGGGCGCGCGCGGCGATGTCGGCGATGGCGCGGGCCAGTCCGGCCAGCGACAGATCGTCGGCGTTGTGGATCACCGGGGAGAGCAGCCCCTGCTCCGTGTCCACGGCGATGCCGAGGTTCACATGCGCGTGGTAGGTGATCTCCTTGCGCTCCTCGTCGATGGAGGCGTTGATGTTCGGATGCACCTTGAGCGCCTCGACCACGGCCTTGGCGTAGAAGGGCAGGAAGGTCAGGTTGACGCCCTCGGCGGCCTGAAAGCTCGCCTTGGCCTGCTTGCGCAGCTGCGCCACCTTGGTCATGTCGACCTCGTGCACCTGGGTGAGCTGCGCCGTGCTGGCCAGCGACTCCCGGGTCTTGGCGGCGGTGATCTGCCGGATGCGGTTGATCTTCTGCGTGGTGCCGATCAGGGCGGCCAGCTCGGCACTCGGCGCGGCCGTGGCGGCCGGAGCCGCGGGAGCAGCCGG
>CAZEOP010000321.1:1849-2657 GCA_964513715.1 uncultured Gordonia sp. | reverse complement strand
ATCGAGCGCATCCACCCGTCGTCCGCGGATCGAGCGCAGTCGAGATCTCGACCGGCGGCTAAGTCTGGTCTCGACTGCGCTCGACCAGCGAAAAAAGGGGCTCGACCAGCGGAAGGGGGCTCGGCCAGCGTTAGGGCTCGACCAGCGTTAGGGATCGGCCGACGGAGGGAGTCGGTCAGTCGGGGCGGACGGGCGAGTTCACGAACCAGAGGTTGTCTTCGCGCAGCGAGCGACTGCGCCAGCCAGTCGCGGTGCGCACCAGTTCGTGGTTGTAGTAGCCGCCGCAGAAGCTCGGCTCGGCGAAGCCGGGGAACTGCAGCGGGTTGTAGAACATGGCCCGGACCGTGGCGGTGTCGCCGTCGAACTGCGCGTCGATGTTGCTGACGTAGTGCATCGTCATCGGCAGGTAGGCGAGGCTCTCGGCCAGCCAGGTGACGATCTCGTCGAGCGATCCGGCCTTGCCGAACGGCGCCGAGGTGTAGTCGAGCCGGGCGTCGGCGGTGAACACCGACCGGTACAGCTCCCAGTCCCGGGTGTCGACGGCCCGCGCATAGGTGGTCAGCAGGTCCGCCACGGCGAGCCGGTCGGCGATCTCGGAGGGTTCCACGGGTTCTCGATTCGTTGGTGGCGAACGGGGGTCAGTCCGCGATGCGACGCAGGACGCGCAGCGAGCCGGTCGCGCCCTGCTCGGTGAAGCGCCCCGAGGCCAGCGCCTGGCAGTAGATCTCGTACGGCGGCCGGCCGCCGTCGGCCGGGTGTTCAACGTGGGCAACACCGAAGAGGTGAGCATCAACCAGCTGGCCGAACG
>CAZEOP010000321.1:0-1839 GCA_964513715.1 uncultured Gordonia sp. | reverse complement strand
GCGTTGCGCCGCTGGACGGGCAGCGCGCCGGTCGCGCCCTGCTGGGTGACGCGCCCCGCGGCCCGCGCGGGGCCTTAGATCTCGTCCGGGGGCGGGCCGCCGTCGGCCGGATCGGGGAAGACGTCGTGGATCAGCAGGGCACCGCCGGGACGCACCCAGTGGGCCCAACCGTCGTAGTCGTTCTGCGCCGCCTCCATGCTGTGGCCACCGTCGATGAAGACGAAGTCGACCGGGCGGCCCCAGATCTTCGCCGCGGCGGTCGACGGCGCCAGCAGGCCCAGCACCGTCTGCTCCAGGCCGGCGTCGAACATGGTCCGCCGGAACCGCGCCGAGGTGTCGAGGGTCCCGGTGTGCGGGTCCACGAGCCCCGTGTCGTGGTACTCCCAGCCCGGCTGATGCTCCTCCGAACCCCGGTGGTGGTCGATGGTCACCAGCAGCGCCCCGCAACTCTCCGCGGCATCACCGAGGAACACCGTCGACTTGCCGCAGTAGGTGCCGATCTCCACCCCGACGCCGATCGAATCGTCTTGGGACAGAAAGTCTTTCGCCACGGCGTGCAGCGCGAGCGCCTCGTCGACGGGCATGAATCCGGGGGCGGCCTCGGCGACGGCGAGCCGCTCCGGCGACGGGCTGGACGGGGACTCGACGGGGGTGGCGGTCATGGGGTGAATCCTATCCGGGGCACCGGTGCCAGACGTAGGGTTGACCCCATGAAGGCACAGGTTCTGACCGCGGAAACCGGCCCCTCGGGCCTCGAACTCCGGGAGGTCGACGACGTCGTCGCCGGTCCCGGCCAGGTGCTGGTGGAGGTCCGCTCGTGCGGGATCTGTTTTCCCGACCTGCTGATGAGCCGCGGCGAGTACCAGCTGCGTCCACCGCTGCCGTTCACCCCCGGCACCGAGGTGGCCGGCATGGTGCTTGAGGCACCCGCCGACTCCGGCTACGCCGCGGGCGACCGGGTGCTGGTGGCCTCGTTCCTCGGCGGCTTCGCCGAGCGCGTCGCGGTGGTGCCGCAGCAGTTGTTCGCGATGCCCGACGCCATCAGCTTCGACGAGGGTGCGGCCCTGGGCATCAACTTCCAGACCGCACTCTTCGCCCTGAAGCTGCGCGCGCAGACCGCACCCGGCGAGGTGGTCGCGGTGCTCGGCGCGGCCGGCGGCGTCGGCGTCGCCTCCATCCAGGTGGCCAAGGCGATGGGCGCGAAGGTGATCGCCGTGGTGCACCGGTCCGGTGCCGAAGAGATGTTGCGCGAGCTCGGCGCCGACGAGGTGGTGGCCCTGACCGACGGCTGGAAGGACCGGGTGCTGGAGCTGTCCGACGGCGGTGTTGACGTGCTGATCGACCCGGTCGGCGGCGAGGTCTTCGACGAGGCGCTGCGCACCGTCGCCCCCGACGGCCGCTATGTGGTGATCGGCTTCGCGGCCGGCGGCATCCCGACCGTCAAGCTCAATCGCGTGCTCTTCCGCAACATCTCGATCGTGGGCGCCGCGTGGGGCGAGTACATCCGCACCCACCCGGACGTGCCGGGCCTGCTGCACGACGAACTCGTCGAGATGATCGACGCCGGGCTGCGCCCGCCGGTCAGCGTGACCTACCCGCTCGACCAACTCCCGCAGGCCCTCACCGACCTGGCCGAGGGAAAGGTCCGCGGCAAGGCGGTCGTCAAGATCACCGACTGATCGGTCGCCCACCGGCTCGGCGGGGTGGCTTCGCCCCGGGCGGTTCCTGAGCCCCGTCGAAGGGCGTTCCTCGGTCCGGCTCAGCCGGTGGTACATCGAGTTGTTGGCACAGGAGAGGGGTCCGTGGTCTATATGGCCACGGACCCCTCTCCTGTGCCGG
>CAZEOP010000320.1:0-2667 GCA_964513715.1 uncultured Gordonia sp. | reverse complement strand
CACCGCGGGGAGGAGATCACCGACGAGGTGATCGACGGCCCGGCGAGCGTCGTCTTCGACGAGGCGGAGAACCGGCTGCACGCGCAGAAGGCCCTGCTCACCTGGTTGCTGGACCGGCAGTCGTGACCGGCCCCGCCCAGCCCGATCACACCCAACCCGATCACATCCGGCCCGATCACATGCAGCCTGAGCACACCCGGCTCGCCGCGACGCGGGCCGGGCGGCTGGCGCGGATCATCGAACTGCTCACGCACCGCCGGGTGCGCTCGCAGGTGGAGCTGCGGCAGTTGCTCGCCGACGAGGGGATCGAGGTGACCCAGGCGACGCTCTCGCGTGATCTCGATGAGCTCGGGGCGGTGAAGCTGCGCGCCGCCGACGGCGGCGCCGGGGTCTATGTGGTTCCCGAGGACGGCAGCCCGGTGCGCGGGATCGCCGGCGGCACCGATCGGCTGTCCCGGCTGCTGGGCGACCTGCTGGTGTCCACCGATGCGTCCGGGAGTCTCGCCGTGCTGCGCACGCCGCCGGGGGCCGCGCAGTATCTGGCCAGCGCCCTGGACCGGGCGAGCCTGCCCGATGTGGTGGGCACCATCGCCGGCGACGACACCGTCTTCGTACTGGCCCGCGAGCCGCTCACCGGCGCGCAACTGGCCGAGCGCATCGAAGCGCTGGTCTGACCGGCCCGCGCCTCGCTGGTCGCCCCTCGCTTATCGCCGTTTATTGGCGCTGGTCGCCCCTCGCTCATCGCCGCTCGTTGGCGCTGGTCGCCCCCTCGCTGATCGCCCCTCGCTGGCGCTGATCGCCCCCTCGCTGGTCGAGCGCAGTCGAGACCAGACACAATCGAACCCGAACCGCCACCCCTCGTCGCACAGGAGAGACCACGATGGCCGAGAACGCCGATCCGGCAACCGCATCCGAGAGCGGGGCCACCAATACCGGAGCCCTGTGGGGCGGTCGGTTCGCCGACGGCCCGGCGCAGGCGATGGCCGCGCTGAGCAAGTCCACCCACTTCGACTGGGCGCTGGCCCCGTACGACATCGCCGCCTCGCAGGCGCACGCCCGCGTCCTCAACCGGGCCGGTCTGCTCACCGACGAGGAACTGCTGGCGATGCTCAACGGCCTCGGCCGGCTGGCCGACGACGTCGCGGCCGGCACCTTCGTGGCCGCGGAGACCGACGAGGACGTGCACGGTGCACTCGAGCGCGGCCTCATCGAGCGCGTCGGCCCCGAGCTCGGCGGCCGGCTGCGCGCCGGCCGCTCGCGCAACGATCAGGTGGCGACCCTGTTCCGCATGTGGCTGCGCGACGGCCTGCGCCGGGTCGGCGCGGACGTCCTCGATCTGGCGCAGGCACTGGTGTCGCAGGCCGCCGCCAACCCCGGTGTCGTGATGCCGGGCAAGACGCATCTGCAGGCCGCCCAACCGGTGCTGCTGGGCCACACCCTGATGGCTCACGCTCAGCCGCTGCTGCGCGATGCCGAGCGCATCGTCGACGCGGACCGCCGGCTGGCGGTCTCGCCCTACGGCTCCGGTGCGCTCGCGGGCTCCTCGCTGGGTCTCGATCCGGCGGCGATCGCCGCGGATCTGGGCTTCGACCGGGCCGCCGACAACTCGATCGACGCCACCAGCTCGCGCGACTTCGCCGCGGAGGCGGCCTTCGTGCTCGCGATGATCGGTGTCGATCTCTCCCGGCTCGGCGAGGACGTGATCCTGTGGAGCACACCCGAGTTCGGCTATGTCACCCTCGCCGATGCGTGGTCCACC
The DNA here is from genome assembly GCA_964513715.1 of uncultured Gordonia sp. Lineage (GTDB taxonomy): Bacteria > Actinomycetota > Actinomycetes > Mycobacteriales > Mycobacteriaceae > Gordonia. Next base: position 908 of record CAZEOP010000320.1, on the reverse strand, counting down.
GGCAGCTCGATCATGCCGCAGAAGAAGAACCCCGATGTGGCCGAACTGGCGCGCGGTAAGGCCGGGCGGCTGATCGGCAATCTGTCGGGCCTGCTGGCCACCCTCAAGGCGCAGCCGCTCGCCTACAACCGGGATCTGCAGGAGGACAAGGAGCCGGTCTTCGATTCGGTGGCGCAGCTGGAGCTGCTGCTGCCGGCGATGACCGGGCTGGTTGCGACGCTCGCCTTCCATCCCGAGCGGATGGCCGAGCTGGCCCCGGCCGGCTTCACCCTGGCGACCGACATCGCCGAATGGCTGGTGCGCGAGGGGATTCCGTTCCGGGTGGCGCACGAGGTGGCCGGCGCCTGTGTCCGCGAAGCCGAGCGCCGCGGCGTCGGCCTCGACGAGCTCACCGACGAGCAGTTCGCCGCGATCCACCCCGCGCTGAGCCCGCAGGTCCGCGAGGTGCTGACGGTGACCGGCTCGATCGAATCGCGCAATGCGCTCGGCGGCACGGCGTCGTCGCAGGTGCTGCGGCAGATCGAGGTCGCCGGGGCGACGATCGCCGAGTTGCGCGCGGCACTCGGGCCGTCGTCGAACTGACTCTCCGCACGGACCCGCGGCAGAACTGACTCCTCGGTAGGGATGCCGGCGTGGCGTTCGTTACAGTTGTCATCCAGAGAGCGGGGGACCGGGCCCGACGGGAATCGGGGCCGACGAAGAGAGGTGCCGCAGTGGTTGGACTGCCGAACGTGGCCGGCGCGGTCGGGCGCGTCGTCGCGACCGCACAGAACGGACTGGAAGTCATCCGGATGGGCGGCTTCGAGACCGGAACCGAGCCGGCGCCCTATCGCGTGGTCGAGACCGAGAAGATGTACCGCCTGCGGCGCTACTTCCCGGACGATCCGGGCGACGGCTACTCGCACGTG
>CAZEOP010000319.1:0-2686 GCA_964513715.1 uncultured Gordonia sp. | reverse complement strand
GCCATCAGGCCGTAGCGGTAGAACCGCTCGATGTCGTTGCCCTTGTAGGTGGAACCGTCGCCCCAGATGTTGACGCCGTCGTCCTTCATGGCGCGCACCAGCAGCATGCCGGTCACGACGCGGCCCAGCGGGGTGGTGTTGAAGTAGACCTTGCCCGCGGTGCGGATGTGGAAGGCACCGCACTGCAGGGCGGCGATGCCCTCCTCGACGAGCGCCTCGCGGCAGTCGACCAGACGCGACAGCTCGGCGCCGTACGCCAGCGCGCGGCCGGGGACCGAGTCGATGTCCGGCTCGTCGTACTGGCCGAGATTGGCGGTGTAGGTGCAGGGCACCGCGCCCTTCTCGCGCATCCAGGCGACGGCGACGGAGGTGTCGAGGCCGCCGGAGAAGGCGATACCGACACGCTCACCAATGGGCAGCGAGCTCAGGACTTTCGACATGCGACCAGGATAAATGGCCACCTGCCGGACCGACGAATCGGCCCGTATCAACCGCACCGGGCGACAGCTCCAGCAGTGCGCGCATCACTTGTCCACAGGACAGTCGCTGCATGTTAGTAATTTCTCATAAACCTTACTAAACCTTGTAAGATCGCTTCGTGGACAGCCTGCGAAACCCCTACACGCCCAACGCCGGCGCAGCACCCGAGGTAGTCGTCGGCCGTGACGAGTTGGTCTCCACCTTCGAAATCCTCCTCGCCCGGCTCGCCCGGGGACGCACCGAGCAGTCGATGATCATCACCGGTCTGCGAGGCGTGGGCAAGACCGTGGCACTGAATCTCTTCAACGAGCGAGCAGCCGCTTCACGTTGGGTGGTGGTGGAATTCGAGGCGGTAAAGCTCGACGATGAGCACTTTCGCGGCACCTTGTTCTCGCGCCTGCGGACCGCATTGCTACAGATCTCACCGCGACAGCGCTGGACCGACAAGGCCCGGCGGGCAGCTTCCGCTCTGTCGTCGTTCAGCATTTCGGCGCTGGGCGTCTCCGTGCAGTGGGAGGCCGACGCCCAGGAGGGTCTGGCCGATCACGGCAACCTCGCGATGGATCTCACCGATGTTCTCGTCACGCTCGGCGAGGCCGCGAAAGAGGCGGATCGCGGCGTCGTCATTCTCATCGACGAGGTCCAGTTCCTCCAGAGAGGCCAGTTGGAGGCACTCATCCAGGCCATTCACAAGACTGTCCAGCGCAAGCTGCCCGTCACCTTCGTCGGCGCAGGCCTGCCGCAGATCCCGGAGGTCGCAGGCGACGCCAAGTCCTATGCGGAACGGCTGTTCAAGTTCCCAGTGATCGACTCGCTCGACGACGACCAGGCCCGCCTCGCACTCAGCGGTCCCGCAGGAGGCGAAGGCGTCACGTTCGACGACGACGCACTCGACCTAGCGATCGAGATCACCGAGGGTTACCCGTACTTCCTTCAAGAGCTCGGCTATCAAGCGTGGGAGGTGGCCGCCGACGACGTCATCACCCGGGCAGACGTCGAGGACGCACGCGAGGCCTACGAGGCCAAGCTCGACTCGTCGTTCTTCCGAGTGCGGCTCGATCGAGCGACTCCGCTCCAGACCGCCTACATGAGGGCGATGGCTGAACTGGGTCCGGATCCGCAAACCGCACGAGACGTGGCCCGACTCTTGGCGCGCGAATCTTCGCAACTGGCCCCGACCCGCGCAGAACTGATCAACATGGGCCTTCTGTACACGCCCGAACACGGCTACGCCGCCTTCACCGTCCCCAGCTTCGACGCATTCCTCCGGCGGGCCATTCCGGACCTCGAAGTGCCTCCACTCCGGGGCCGAAAGCGCCCATCACAGGACCCGCACCCCCCGAAAACGGGCGACTGAAACTCCCTTTTCGAGTGTTATCAGGGTTTATCTGTTTCCGATAACCCGCTAGAAGCCACCGTCGAGGAACTCGGCGTAGGCCGGCAGATCCAGCTGACCGTGGCCGGACAGGCCGATCACCACGACCTCTTCCTTGTCGCTGTTCGCGACGTGCGCGGCACACGCGGCGATGGCGTGCGTCGACTCGGGCGCCGGAACGATGCCCTGGGTGCGGGCGAACTGCACGCCCGCACTGAAGGCATCGTGCTGCGCGATCGCGGTGCCCTCGACCAGACCCAGCTCCACCGTGTGGCTCAGCGCGGGCGCCATGCCGTGGTAGCGCAGGCCACCGGCGTGGATCGGATCCGGAACGAAGTCCATGCCCAGGGTGTGCATCTTGAGCAGCGGGGTCAGCCCTGCCACGTCGCCGTGGTCGTAGCGGTATTCGCCCTGGGTGATCGACGGGCAGGCGGCCGGCTCGGCGGCCACGATGCGCGGATTGCCGCGGCCGTGGATCTTCTCGCGCAGGAACGGGAACGAGAGCCCGGCGAGGTTCGAGCCGCCGCCGGCGCACCCGAAGACCACGTCCGCGCCGCCCGGCTCCACCGCGTACAGCTGCTCCACGGCCTCCTGGCCGATGACGCTCTGGTGCAGCACCACATGGTTCAGCACCGAGCCGAGGGCGTAGCGGGTGTCGTCGTTCTTGGCTGCGACCTCCACGGCCTCGCTGACGGCCATGCCGAGGCTGCCGGTGGTGTTCGGATCCTTGGCCAGCATGGCGCGGCCCGACTCGGTGAGGTCCGACGGGCTCGGGTGCAGGGTGCCGCCGTAGGTGCGGATCAGGAAGCCGCGGTACGGCTTGGAGTCGTA
>CAZEOP010000318.1:0-2709 GCA_964513715.1 uncultured Gordonia sp. | reverse complement strand
CGGCGGCATCGCCGTCGGCATGGCCACCAACATCCCGCCGCACAACCTGCGCGAGGTGGGCGACGCCGTCTTCTGGGCGCTGGAGCATCCGGAAGCCGGCGAGGAGGAGACGCTCGAGGCCTGCATGGCGGCCATCAAGGGTCCGGACTTCCCGACGGCCGGACTCATCGTGGGCGGCCAGGGCATCCGCGATGCGTACACCACCGGCCGCGGCAGCATCCGGATGCGTTCGGTGGTCGACATCGAGGAGAACAAGGGCACCACGACGCTGGTGGTGACCGAGCTCCCGTACCAGGTGAACCCGGACAACCTGATCAGCTCGATCGCCGAGCAGGTGAACGACGGCAAGCTCAAGGGCATCAGCAAGATCGAGGATCAGTCCTCGGACCGTGTCGGCATGCGCATCGTCGTCACGCTGCGCCGCGATGCCGTCGCCAAGGTGGTGCTGAACAACCTCTACAAGCACAGCCAGCTGCAGACCAACTTCGGTGCCAACATGCTGTCGATCGTCGACGGCGTGCCGCGCACCCTGCGGCTGGATCAGATGATCCGGTTCTACGTCGCCCACCAGATCGACGTGATCGTGCGACGGACGCGCTACCGACTGCGCAAGGCCGAGGAGCGCGCCCACATCCTGCGCGGCCTGGTGAAGGCGCTCGACGCCCTCGACGAGGTGATCGCGCTGATCCGCGCCTCGGCCAACACCGAGGCGGCCCGCACCGGCTTGATGGATCTGCTCGACATCGACGAGATCCAGGCCGACGCCATCCTGGCCATGCAGCTGCGCCGGCTGTCTGCGCTGGAGCGGCAGAAGATCATCGACGAGTTGGCCGAGATCGAGCGCGAGATCGCCGACCTCAAGGACATCCTGGCCAAGCCGGAGCGCCAGCGGGCCATCGTTCGCGACGAGCTCAAGGAGGTCGTCGACAAGTACGGCGACGACCGCCGGACCCAGATCATCGCGGCCGAGGGCGACGTCTCCGACGAGGACCTGATCGCGCGCGAGGACGTGGTGGTCACGATCACCGAGACCGGCTACGCCAAGCGCACCAAGACCGACCTGTACCGCAGCCAGAAGCGTGGCGGCAAGGGCGTGCAGGGGGCGGGCCTGAAGCAGGACGACATCGTCGCCCACTTCTTCGTCACCAGCACCCACGACTGGCTGCTGTTCTTCACCACCAAGGGCCGGGTCTACCGGGCCAAGGCCTACGAGCTGCCCGAGGCCAACCGCACCGCCCGCGGCCAGCACGTCGCGAACCTGCTGGCCTTCCAGCCGGAGGAGCGGATCGCCCAGGTGATCCGCATCAGCGGCTACGACGATGCGCAGTATCTGGTGCTGGCCACCCGCAACGGTCTGGTCAAGAAGTCGGCGCTGGAGGCCTTCGATTCCAACCGCTCCGGCGGCATCGCGGCGATCAACCTGCGCGGCGACGATGAGCTGGTCGGCGCCCAGCTGTGCTCCGCGGACGACGATCTGCTGCTGGTCTCCAAGAAGGGGCAGTCGATCCGGTTCCACGCCGACGACGAGACGCTGCGCCCGATGGGCCGGCAGACCTCCGGTGTGCAGGGCATGCGCTTCAACACAGACGACGAGCTGCTCTCGCTCAACGTGGTCCAGCCGGAGACCTTCCTGCTGGTGGCGACCTCGGGCGGGTACGCCAAGCGCACCGACATCGAGGAGTACACCCCGCAGGGCCGCGGCGGCAAGGGCGTGCTGACCATTCAGTACGACGCCAGGCGCGGCGAGCTGGTGGGTGCGATCATCGTCGACCTCGACAGCGAGGTCTACGCGATCACCTCCGGCGGCGGCGTCATCCGCACCATGGCCAAGCAGGTCCGCAAGGCCGGCCGGCAGACCAAGGGCGTGCGCCTGATGAACCTGGGCGACGGCGACCACCTGCTCGCGATCGCACGCAATGCCGATGAGCCGGACGAGGATGCCGCGGCCGCGGAAGCCGAGTAATCGCGGGCACAGCGATTAGGGTTGTACCCGACCGACGTGTAGTGAGGAATCTGCTGTGACCAAAGCGAACGAACCGGGTGGAACCGGCGGTCGGACCGCGGGGGAACTGGCCAAGGCGGCCGAGAAGCTGACCGGTGAACCGGTCGGCGGTACGGCGGCCAAGGCCGCAGCAGGCAAGACTCCGGGCCCGGGTGGCGCGGGTGCGCCGTCGCGTCCGGCTGGCGGTCCCCGACCGGGCTCGGCGAATCCGCGGACCTCGCCCGCAGGTCCGGCGTCAGCCGGACCGAAGCCCGGCTTCGGCGGCATGGTGAGTGGCACGCTGGCGCCCAAACCGATGGGTGCGCCGGTGGGTGCCTCTGGGAGTAAGGGTGCGGCCCCTGCCGGCCAGAGCGCCGTGGTGCCCACTGCTGCCCTGCCGTCGAGTGGCAAGCCAGCAGCCACAACGTCGGCGACGAGCCGGACCGACGGCGACGCCGCCGCTTCGGCGTCCGCCGCCGACGTGGCGGAGCGGGCCGCGGTGCGCCACATCCCGGCCACGTCGACCATCGGGACGCCCCTGCGGGCCGCGGTGCAGGTGCGGCGGGTGGATCCCTGGTCCATCTTCAAGGTCAGCGGGATCCTGTCGATCGTCGGCTTCCTGATCTGGATGATCGCGATCGCGGTGCTGTACGGGGTCCTCGCCGGTATGGGCATCTGGGATCAGATCAACAGCTCGTTCGGCACCCTGGTGAGTGCCGACGGCAGCA
>CAZEOP010000317.1:0-2718 GCA_964513715.1 uncultured Gordonia sp. | reverse complement strand
GTGCGCCCGTAGGGATTCGAACCCCAAACCTTCTGATCCGTAGTCAGATGCTCTATCCGTTGAGCTACGGGCGCTGGTCGCAGACCGAGTGTACAAGCTGTACGCGATCTGACGCTATTCGGTTGTCCGGGCGAACCCGGTCAGCGGAGACGAGAGGATTTGAACCTCCGGTCCCTTTTTCAAGAGACAACTCATTAGCAGTGAGTCCCATTCGGCCGCTCTGGCACGTCTCCTGGTCTCAAGTCCTTGCGGACTCGCCGAGGACAGAGATTACACACGCCGCGTGCACCGAGGCAAATCCCCGCGACCGGGGGTGATCAGCGCCGCGCAGCGGCCTACATTGGACGCTTGTGACCCTGCGCATCCGAACCGATCTCGACTCGCTGCCCGTGTATGTGCCGGGCAAGACCTTCCCCGGCGCGATCAAGCTGGCCAGCAACGAGGTGACCGAGCCGCCGCTGCCCGCGGTGGCCGCAGCGATCGCCGAGGCGGCGACCGAGGTGAACCGCTACCCAGACAACGGCGCCGTCGCCCTGACCGACGAGCTGGCCAAGACGCTCGGGGTGACCCCCGCCGAGGTTCAGGTGGGCTGCGGCTCGGTGACGCTCTGCCAGAACCTGATCACCATCACCAGCGGACCGGGCGACGAGGTGCTCTTCGGCTGGCGCAGCTTCGAGACCTATCCGCTGGCCACTCGCGTCGCCGGCGCCACGCCCGTGCAGGTGCCGCTGGCCGGCGATGCCGTCTACGACCTGGCCGCGATGGCCGCGGCGATCACTGAGCGCACGCGGCTGATCTTCGTGTGCAACCCGAACAACCCCACGGGCACCGTGGTGGAGGCGCAGGCACTGCGGGCCTTTCTCGAGCAGGTGCCCGACGACCTGCTCGTCGTGCTCGACGAGGCCTACTTCGAATACCTGCGCCTGGACGAGGCGCACGCCTACGACGCGCTCGAACTGCGCCGCGAGTTCCGCAATCTCGTGGTGCTGCGCACCTTCTCGAAGGCCTACGGGCTGGCCGGGCTGCGAGTGGGCTACGCGATCGCCGATCCCGAGGTGATCATCGCACTGGGCAAGGTGCACCTGCCGTTCTCGGTGAACAGCGTCGCGCAGGCCGCCGCGATCGCGGCCCTGCACGCGCAGGATCAGTTGCTTGCGCGCACCGAGGCGGTCACCGCCGAACGCTCCCGGGTCACCGCGGAACTGCGCGCGCTCGGCTTGCCGGTCCCCGAGTCGCAGGCCAACTTCGTCTGGCTGGCCCTGGGCGACGATGCGCTGCCGTTCGCGACTGCGGCTACCGAGGCCGGCGTGGTGGTGCGGCCGTTCGCCGGCGACGGCGTGCGCGTCACGGTGACCGTCCCGGAGGAGAACGACGTCTTCCTGGCCTTCGCCCGGAGCTGGGCCCAGCGCTGACCCCGACGGTCCAGCGGTTCAGGGCAACGCGGCGATCAGGCGACAGCCGGACCGATGACCTCCCAGGCCCACGGCAGGTCGCGCTTCCAGTAGTCCCACGAGTGCGTGCCGATCAGCCGGAAGCCGGGGGTGAAGGCGATGTTCTTGGCGGTCAGGTCGGCGGCGAACTCCAGCGAGCAGCGGTAGGCGCCGGCCTCCAGTGCCGAGCCGGCGGCGATCTGCGCGTCGGCAGGTCCGTCCTTCCGATCGCGCTTGGCGGTCAGGTCCATCGGACCGACGGCGCCCGAGCCCGCCGAGATGTACAGCGCCTTGCCACGCAGTGCATCCAGCTTCAATGCCGGATCGTGCTCGCGCCACTGCCGGGTCCCGACCGGTCCCCACATATTGTCGGCGTCGCCGCCGGACTTGGCGACCGTGGTGCGGACATAGGCCTCGTTGGCCGGTCCGGACACCGGCGGGCAGCCGCTGAGCGAGGCGGCGCCGCGGTAGAGCTGCGGATGACGCGCGGCCAGCGCGAAGGCCGCCTGCCCGCCCATGGACAGGCCCATCACGGCGTTGCGGCCGTTGGAACCGAACTGCTCGGCGATCACCGGCGGCAGTTCCTGGGTCAGGAAGGTCTCCCACTTGGGCTTGCCGAGCTTGCGATCCTTGCGGCCCCAGTCGGTGTAGAACGAGCCCGCTCCGCCGGCGGGCAGCACCACGTTCACGTTGCGGCCGGCGAAGAACTGCTGCGCCCCGCCCTTGGTGATCCAGTCGCTCACCTTCTCGCCAGCGTCGGCGCCGTCGAGCAGATAGACGGTGCCGCGCGGGCTCACACCGCCCGGAGAGAGGACCGTGACGTCGACGATCTCGTCCATCGCCTTGCTCTTGACCGCCAGGTCGGTGCGCTCGAGACCCCGCTGCGCCTTCGCCACCACATGGGCCCCGATCGGTGCGGCATCGGCCGGACCGGCGAACGTCGACGCGGTCAGCGCCGCAGCGGTGAGAGCGGCCATGGTTGTCAGTGCTCGGCGCGGACTCATGGTCGCCGACAGTACCGGCGTCATATTTCGATTCGGTGACAGTCGCCTGTGAACGGGCTGAGGAACTGCGGGACTGCCGAGTCCTAGACTGCGACCATGTCGCACACACCGGATTCGGCCGCAACGGGTTCCCACGCAGCAGATTCCCCAGCCGCGAAGTCCTATGCCTTCGTCGCCCGAATCCCGGTGCGCTGGTCCGACATGGATGCCTTCGGCCACATCAACCACGCCCGCATGGTGACGCTGATGGAGGAGGCCCGGATCCAGTGGCTGCTGAGCGCCGG
>CAZEOP010000316.1:0-2719 GCA_964513715.1 uncultured Gordonia sp. | reverse complement strand
GATGAGTCAGCCGCACCGCGGAGTCGGTGGTGTTGACGCCCTGACCGCCCTTGCCGGAGCTGCGGTAGACGTCCACCCGCAGGTCGCCTTCGTCGATCGCCACCTCGGCGACCTCGTCGGGCTCGGGATAGATCAGCACGCCCGCCGCCGAGGTGTGGATGCGGCCCTGCGACTCGGTGACCGGAACCCGCTGCACGCGGTGCACGCCGCCCTCGAACTTGAGCCGGGACCAGACGCCGTCGCGGCTCGCCTCGCGGGCCTTGATCGAGACGGTCGCATCCTTGTAGCCACCCAGATCCGACTCGGTGACGCCCAGGACGGAGGCCTTCCAGCCGCGCTTCTCGCAGTACTTGAGGTACATCCGGACCAGATCGGCGGCGAACAGCGCGGACTCCTCGCCGCCGGCACCGGACTTGACCTCCAGGACCACGTCGTCGCCGTCGTGCGGGTCGCGCGGGGCCAGCAGATCGGTGAGCGCCGCGTCCAGCTGCGCGACGGTGGCCTCGAGCGCCGGGATCTCCTCGGCGAAGGCCGGATCGGCGTCGGCCAACTCGCGGGCCGCCTCCAGGTCGTCGCGGGCGGCCGTCAGCTTGGCGTGGGTGGCCATCACCGGGGCAAGCTCGGCGAACCGTTTGCCCACGCGCCGGGCGTTGACCGGGTCGTCGTGCAGCGCCGGATCGGACAGCTGCTGTTCCAGCCCCGCATGTTCGGCCAGGACGTCGTCGATCGCGGTCGCCTGCCTGCTCACCTGTGGATCACTTCTTCCGGTCACGAATGGATGGGCGAAAAGCTGATGGGCCGAAAAGCAGCGGCGCCCGTCTCGACGATCTGCAGATCGTGAGCCGGGCGCCGCGGGAAAGCTACTTGGTGCGCTTGCCGTACCGCTTCTCGAAGCGGGCGACGCGGCCACCGGTGTCCAGAATCTTCTGCTTGCCGGTGTAGAACGGGTGGCAGTTGGAGCAGACTTCGACGTTGATCCGGCCGTTCTTGGCGGTGCTGCGGGTCTCGAAGGTGTTGCCGCAACCGCAGACGACGGTGGTCGCCTCGTAGGCGGGATGGATATCCGACTTCATGGGGGTCCTTAATCTCTGTGGCCGCCGGGTCATCGGGCATGACGCGCCGATGTGAACCGGAACCGGACTGACCGATCGATTATTCCACAGCCACGCCGCCGCCGCCGAATCCGCCCGCGTCGTTCGCGGGCCCGGCGAGCCGGACCGGCACCCCGGCGCCGCGAAAGGCTCAGTAGACGTCGCGCAGATACCGGCCTTCGGCCTTCAACTCCTCCACGCGCGCGCGGGCCGACGCATCGTCGTGGTCGCCGTGGGCGGTGAGGATGCCGACCAGGGCGTCCTCCACGCTCTGCGCCATCTCGTCGGCGTCGCCGCAGACGTAGAGCACGGCGCCGTCGCGCAGCCAGTGGTACAGGTCCGCGCCGTGGCCGTCCATCAGGTGCTGGACGTAGACCTTCTCCTCCTGCTCGCGGGAGAAGGCGACGTCCAGGCGGTCCAGCACGCCGTCGTCGTGCATGCCCTTGATCTCCTCGCGGTAGAGGAAGTCCTGGTCGCGGCGCCGGGCTCCGTGGAAGAGCCAGTTGCGCCCGCTGCCGCCGTCGCCGGCCCGCTGGTGCAAGAAGCCACGGAAGGGCGCGATGCCGGTGCCCGGGCCGATCATGATGATGTCGGTGTCCGGCTCGGGCAGCCGGAAGTTCTTGTTCGGCGTCAGATAGATGCCGACGGTGTCGCCCGGCTCCACCCGGTCGGCCAGATAGGTCGAGGCCGCGCCGCCGCGATCGCGGCCGTCGCCCCACTCGTCGGTGGCGAAATGGCGGACCGTCGCGGGCGTCAGGTGCAGTGTGCCCTCGTGCACGTTCGGCGCCGACGAGATGGAGTAGGTGCGCGCGGCCAGCGGCTTCAGTTCGGCCAGCAGCGCCTCCGGGGTGGGCGACCAGTCCGGTTCCAGGTTCAGCAGGTCCAGCACGTCCCGGCCGCGCGACCAGGCCTCCAACTCGGCGCGCTCGCCGGCCAGCAGCGCGGCGGCCAGTTCGTTGTGCAGCGCGGTGGCCAGATGATCGAGCAGATAGTTCGACACCGAGGTGATCTCGAAACCGTGGGTCAGTGCATTGTTCAGCGTCTGCGAACCCTTGCGATCGGTGATCTCGGTGTCGGCGGGCACGCCGAGGCGCGCGATGATCGCCGCGACCAGCGCCGGGTCGTTGGTCGGCAGCACCGACACCGCATCGCCCGGCTGATACTCGAATCCGGCCTCGGCGATGTCGAGCACCAGGTGCCGCACCTCTTTGTCGCTCTCCGGCGCCGTGAGCAGGTTGTTCTCGACAACCCGCGCGGGGAACGGATTGCGGCGGGACCAGCGCACCTTCTTGGCACGCCCGCCGGACCGATCGGATTCGCTCATGGCCGCAAATCTACTCCCGGCCCCCCACCCCGAACCCCACCCGGGTCGCCACACCCCCAATCCGTAGCGGATCCCCTCCCCCGCCGAATCCGTCGCGGATCCCGCCGAAATCGTAAGCAAATCCGCGACAAATCCCGACCCTGCCCGGCCAGCGCACCTCCGCTTTTCACGCCTCCGGCGCCCAAAGGGCCGCTCCGACGAGCCCACTCCCCGTTCGGAAGCCTGAAGTGGGGCGGCGGGGGTGCCTCTGAGCCCTAATGGGGCTGGACCGGCGCTCGAGGAAGCGAGATGCTGGTTCTGCAGA
>CAZEOP010000315.1:0-2727 GCA_964513715.1 uncultured Gordonia sp. | reverse complement strand
CCCGATCCCCGTCGAGCAGATCCAGTGGATGCCCGCCGTCCACCTGGACATCGTGCTTCGGCTGGGACCGCTGGAATCGCTGTTCGGCACTCTGGTGCTGACGGTCGGCGTTCTCGTCCTGGTGTACTGCGCCGGCTACTTCCATGACCCGCCGCCCGGCCAACGCCGCCGCCTGGGCTCTTTCGCAGCCCAGATGGTGCTGTTCGCCGCGGCCATGTACGGCCTGGTCGTGGCCGACAACATGCTGCTCATGTACGTGTTCTGGGAGATCACGTCCGTGCTGTCGTTCCTGCTCGTCGGCTACTACGCCGAGCGTGCGTCGTCGCGCCGCTCCGCCGGGCAGGCGCTGCTGGTGACCACAATGGGCGGCCTGGCCATGCTGGTCGGCATCGTGCTCATGGGCCACACCACGGGGCACTGGGAGTTCTCCTCGCTGACGGAGCCGGGCGCCCTGACGCTGGAGCAGCTGCACACGCCGGCGATCGCCACTGCCGTGGTCCTGCTGGTGGTCGGCGCGCTGACCAAGTCGGCCATCGCCCCGTTCCACTTCTGGCTGCCGGGTGCCATGGCCGCGCCTACCCCGGTGTCGGCGTTCCTGCACTCGGCAGCGATGGTGAAGGCCGGCGTCTTCCTGGTCGCCCGCCTGTCGCCGACCTTCGGTGCCACGGACACGTGGCATTTGGCCATCATCCCGCTGGGCCTGGTGACCATGGTCATGGGCGGTTGGATGGCGCTGCGACAGAAGGACCTCAAGCTGGTCCTGGCCTACGGCACCGTGTCGCAGCTGGGTTTCATCATCACGGTAACGTCCATCGGCACCCGCGCGGCGATGCTGGCCGCCCTGGCCTTGACCCTGGGCCACGCGATGTTCAAGGCGACTCTGTTCATGATCGTCGGCGCCATCGACCACACCACCGGCACCCGCGACGTCCGGCAGTTGTCGGGCCTGGGCGAACGCCGCCCGCAGATGTTCATCATCGCGGGCCTGGCCGCGGCGTCGATGGCGGGCGTGCCGCCGCTGTTCGGTTTCGTGGCCAAGGAGGCCGCGCTGGAGGCCGTGCTCGACGCGGAGCCACTGCGCGGCATGCCGGGCGTGTTCACCGCCATCGGCCTGGTCGTCGGCTCGATTCTCACCGTCGCGTACTCGCTGTATCTGATGCACGCGGCATTCGCCACGAAGCCCTCGTCGCACGCGTCGGGCGGCGGGGTATCGCAGCCGGTCGCCGACATGAACCCCCCGTCCCGCCTTATGCTCGCACCGGCGTGGATCCTCGCGGGTGCGGGTGTGGTGACGGGTCTGGCACCGAAGCTTTACGACGCCGCCATCACGCCGTATCTTTCGCAGGCGTTCCCGGACTCCGGCGATGATTCGTACCTGGCCCTGTGGCATGGGTTCACCGTGCCCCTGCTGCTGACGGGCGTGATCCTGCTGACCGGCCTCATCCTGCATTGGCAGCGAAAGCTGGTACGCGAGCTGCAGTTCGAGCAGCCCGCCCTCGGCGACGCCGACGACGCCTACGATTGGGTGCTGGACATGGCCCGCCGCCTGTCGCTGCGGGTCACCGCCGCGACGCAGCGCGGTTCGCTGCCGTTGACCGAGGCGACGATTTTGGGCGTCTTCATCCTCCTGCCGATTGCGGCGCTGGTGATGGGCGGCCGCAACGAATTGCGCATGGAGTTGTGGGGCACCGCACCGCAGGGAGCGGCGGCGCTATTGATCATCATCGCGGCGCTGGCGGCCACCCGGATGCGCAACCGCCTGTCCGGCGTGATCATGGTCGGTGTCACGGGCTACGGCCTGGCGCTGGTCTTCGCGCTGTACGGCGCCCCGGACCTGGCACTGACGCAGGTCCTCGTCGAGACCATCACCATGGTCGTGTTCGTCCTGGTGCTGCGCACCCTGCCGGCGAAGACAACCAACCAGCCCACCGGCCTGGAACGGGCCCGCGCCTGGCTGGCCGTCGCCGTCGGCGCCACCGCCGCGGTCGTCGGCGCCTTCGCCATGGCCGCGCGGTCGTCCGACCCGATCTCCGAGGCGATCCCGCAGATCGCGCTGGACGAGGGCCACGGCGCCAACGCCGTCAACGTCCTGCTCGTGGACATCCGCGCGTGGGACACTTTCGGCGAGATTTCCGTCCTGGTCATCGTGGCCGTGGGCATCGCGTCGCTGGTGTTTCGCACGCACACCGTGCACAACCTGCCGCGCGTGACCACGCGCCGCACCCGCCGGGAGCGCAACCCCCGCTGGTTGACCACGTCGGGCTCCAAGGTCGATGCCGGCCGACGGCCGCTGATGGTGGTCGTGTCCACGCGATTCCTGTTCCCATCGATGATGGCGCTGTCGCTGTACCTGTTCTTCGCGGGCCACAACGCCCCCGGCGGCGGTTTCGCCGGCGGTCTGGTCGCGTCGTTGGCCATCACGCTGCGCTATCTGGCGGGCGGCCGCTACGAACTGGCGGAGACCATCCCGTGGTCCACCGACAAGATCCTCGGCTCCGGCCTCGCGTTCGCATCGCTCGCCGTGTTCTGGCCGATGATCATCGGCTGGCCGCCCCTGGCCAGCGCGGTAGTCGACCTGGAGCTGCCGCTGATCGGCGAATTGCACCTGGTGTCGCCGCTGCTGTTCGACCTCGGCGTGTACCTCATCGTCATCGGCACGGTCACGTACATCCTGCGCAGCCTCGGCGGCCGTATCGACGTCGAAACCGACCGCCGCGCCGAGCGCGC
>CAZEOP010000314.1:0-2752 GCA_964513715.1 uncultured Gordonia sp. | reverse complement strand
AGCTCGATCTCGGCGGCGATGTCCGGGTTCTCCAGCAGGAACTTGCGGGCGTTCTCCTTGCCCTGGCCCAGCTGGTCGCCCTCGTAGGTGAACCACGAGCCGGACTTGCGGATGAAGCCCTCGGCCACGCCCAGATCGATCAGCGAGCCCTCGCGGCTGATGCCGTGACCGTAGAGGATGTCGAACTCGGCCTGCTTGAACGGCGGGGCGACCTTGTTCTTGACCACCTTCACGCGGGTACGGTTGCCGACCGCGTCGGTCCCGTCCTTGAGGGTCTCGATGCGGCGCACGTCGAGCCGGACCGAGGCGTAGAACTTGAGCGCCTTGCCACCGGTGGTGGTCTCCGGGGAGCCGAACATGACGCCGATCTTCTCGCGCAGCTGGTTGATGAAGATGGCGGTGGTGTTGGACTGATTGAGCCCCGAGGTCATCTTGCGCAGCGCCTGGCTCATCAGGCGGGCCTGCAGGCCGACGTGGCTGTCGCCCATCTCGCCCTCGATCTCGGCCTTGGGCACCAGGGCGGCGACCGAGTCGATCACCAGGATGTCCAGCGCACCCGAGCGGATCAGCATGTCGGCGATCTCCAGGGCCTGCTCGCCGGTGTCCGGCTGGGAGACCAGCAGCGCGTCGACGTCGACGCCCAGCTTGGCCGCGTACTCCGGATCGAGCGCGTGCTCGGCGTCGATGAACGCCGCGACACCGCCGTTGGCCTGCGCATTGGCCACCGCGTGCAGGGCCACGGTGGTCTTACCCGAGGACTCCGGGCCGTAGATCTCCACGACGCGGCCGCGCGGCAGGCCGCCGACGCCCAGGGCGATGTCCAGGGCGACCGAGCCGGTCGGGATCACCTCCATCGGCGGCCGGTTGTCCTCGCCGAGGCGCATGACCGAACCCTTGCCGTAATTCTTCTCGATCTGGGAGAGGGCGAGGTCGAGTGCCTTCTCGCGATCCGCTGACAGTGCCATGGTGTCTCCTCGTTTGTTCCGCTTGCCCGTCATGCCCCACAAGGTAGGCGCACCCTCTGACAAATCCGGTCCGCCGGCGATTCGGTGGTGACTATTTGACGCTCCGGGCCGCCGTTCGGTTCCCCCACAGGATGGACTGAACAGATGTTCGAACGCAAGACGACACGCCGACATCGTCGTCGACGCGGGATTTACCAGCGTTCGCGCGGCACGTCGAAGTCGGCGCACAGCGCGCGCCAGACGATCCGGGGATCCACCCCGTCATCGATGGCCTGCGCGCCGGTACGCCCGCCCAACTCCAGAAGCGCGTGGTCCACCAGCATCGCGTCGGCCGTCTTCTGACCGAACTCGAGGTACATGAACTCGGTGAACTCAGTCAGTCGCACGGCTTCTCCCCTCCGGCCTCGCGTATCACCCGGTGCGCCAGCGGAATCGGATCGTGCACCCGCGCGGCACCGGCGGCGATACGCCGCGCGGCCGCCGCATACGACGGATCGGCCAGCACCGTGGTCACGGCGGCGGCCACCGCCTCGGCGGTGACCGGCCGGACCCGCACGCCCGCACCGGAGCGCTGTACCCGGCAGGCCAGCTCCCACTGGTCGCCGCCGCCGGGCACCGTGACCACCGGAACTCCGGCCGAGAGAGCCTTGGCCAGCATGCCGTGACCGGCCCCGCAGATCACCGCGTCGGTCTGCGCCAGGAGCACGTCCTGGCGACCCAGGCCCGATATCAGCCGCTCCGGGACGATCGAGGTCTCGGTCGGCGGTGTCAGCGCCGAGAGCACCACCCGGACCTCCGCCAGTCCGGCCAGTGCCGCCAGCGCCGCGGGCGCCAGCTGATCGCTGCCGGTTTCCGCGGTGGACGGGCACACCGTCACCACCGGTCCGGCGCCGGGCGGGACCGGCAATTCGTGATCGGTGGGCTCGAAGAACAGCGGCCCCACCAGGAAGGCATCGGCCGGCCAATCCGGACGCGGCACCTCCAGTCCGGGCAGCGTCGCCACGAAGCGGGCCGCGGGCGACGGATCGCGCGGCAGCGCAATGGCGGCACGGGCCCGTCGGCGCTGGAGGAGACCCCGGCGCCGCGCGGGAGCGCTCAGCGCGCGCAGCACCGTATCGCGCAGCCGGCCGCGCAGTCCGGCCCCCGGTTCCAGCCCCGCCCCGATCGGCGGCAGCCCGCGCGACTGGTCGTAGAGCGGATGCGGGGACAGTTCGATCCACGGGATCCCGGTCAGTTCGGCGGCCCAGCCGCCGGCCAGCGTGATCGCATCGCTGATCACCAGCTGATAGCCGCCCAGGGCCAGTTCCGGCGCCAGCTCCACGGCCATCCGGGCGGCGCGCGTGCTCAGTTTGGCGCCCGCGTCGGCATCGTCCTCGTCGTCGCGCACGGCCAGCCCGGGCAGCGGCCGGACCTCAATGCCGCGCCGGGCCGCGGCCTCGGCCCAGCCGGCCCCGGTGTAGACGACGGCCTCGTCGCCGGCCGCCCGGAACTTCTCGGCCAGACCGAGCGCCGCGAAGGCGTGACCGGCATCCGAGCCGGCCACCAGGGCGACACGACTCAGTTGTCGGCCTGTCCGGCCTGCGGGGCGGCCTGCTCGGCCTGGGTCACCTGCGGCTGCGCCTTCGGTGCCTCCAGGCTCATGCTCTGGCGAATCTGCTCCAGTCGCGCATGCCCGGCCATCTGCACACCCGCCTGCTCGATCTCCATCATCCGGCCGGAGACGCTGTCCTTGGCCAGCTCCGCCGAGCCCAGGGCGTTGGCGTAGCGGCGCTCGATCTTCTCGCGCA
>CAZEOP010000313.1:0-2769 GCA_964513715.1 uncultured Gordonia sp. | reverse complement strand
CCGAAGACGACAGGTTAACCTGGGATTTGCCGGTGGTGCCGGCGGCATTCCTTATTTTCCTGTGAATTGTCGTCATGGTAGGGGGATTCCTGAGCTGGATATTTGGGATGGTGCTGAGAAGCTATACGATATTTTCTTAGGCAGATTCGCGAAAGCAAGCATAAGAGCATCCGCGCGATCCGGCGATTTCAAGCCCCGGCGCTTCATCTCTTCCTTGGATTCTATCTGAATTTGCCCTTTGGATGTTATCTTATACTTCAGCTTAGATAATTGTGATGCAAGCTCTTCATCTTCGCCTATATCAATTTCTTTGTTTTCAAAGCATTTGCGAAGGTTCCAGTACCATTCGGCTCTGGTGTTTAGGAACTGTTCAGAATCGGCGGCCTTGAACCCGGACCGCATCTCTTTAGCCGGGAACTTCTGCTCGTGGAGCCTGTCATATACCCCCGCCCCTAACCCATCGGCGTCTATTCTAGCTTCGGTTGCGTTGGTGTCCCTCAGAGCCCTTATTATCCGGCCCGTGGTGGCCATTGTATCCTCTTGATGAGTTGCTTTGTAGAGCCTGGCAACTTTGCCCCGGCGATGCACCAGAACGGTTTCATCCTGGCCGAACCTGGCCACATCACAGGCCAGGATATTAGGCGTGGATGGCCCGATCTTATGCGTCTGCGCATACACTATCCAGGACAGCGGAATGAGGGCATCGGTCGAATGCTCTGGAAATTGGCCCAGGACTCTAGAAATCCAGAGCGGGGAATCTTCACCCCATTTTAGCCATTTGTCATGGACCCATTCAGGAGTAATCAGGTATGGTGCTGGAAGGTCCGAGGTTATCTTTTCCTTCCACGTGTTCGCCCTGATATCTTCGATCGTTATGCCAAAGGTGGTAAAATTTGGAGTATCAAATGCTGATATGTAAATCTTGACCACACCGGGCCGAGAAAACATCTCATAGAATTCCCCGGAGGCCTCTGTGGGATTGCCAATTGCCAGAAGGTGGGAATTGTGTGAGGTCAGGATGCCATCAATGCCTATCCAGATGTCGGACTCTATTCCGGCGGCCTCATCTGCCACCACCAGAATGTGACCTTTGGCAGAGTGTGCGCCCTGGAAGCGGTTGGCGTCGTTGGTTGATCTACCCGTGGCAAACCAATTCGGCCCCAGGTCTAGCCGGGTATCTAGGAGCTTGCCTCCAAGTTCTACCTTAGAAGATGCATACGCAAGCCGGATTTCCTGCCAGAGGATGTCCCTGACTTGATCAAATGTTGGTGCAGTGGTGACGACCCTGGAGAGCTTTCTGGTATAGGAAAACCAAAGGACTGCCCTAGCCGATAGCCACGATTTGCCAGCCGCATGACATGAAGCTACCGCAACCTCTTTGTTATCTCGGATCGCCCTTAAGATCTCTTCCTGCTTTGGCCACGGTTCACAACCCAAATAATCCCTGACAAAATGAACCGGATCGTCGCGAATCTTTTGGACTGCCTTAGCCTTCTTCTGAGTCAGCGACAGCATTGATTAGCTCCAGAAGAGTATCGGCCTTGTGGCTCTCAGAGTCCTCACCCAATAGCTCCTGCTTGGTTTTCATTGCTCGGCAAATCTCGGTCGCCACCCCGTTGAGCATGGACACAGCGGGCATTGGCACAGAGAACTTGTCTTTGAGGTCTCGGATCTGTGATCGCAGGCCGGAATGGATGATATGATTATCCTGGATGAGTTCGTCGAGGATCTGCAGGTCGGTAAGCCGTTCTGCGACAGCAACGTCCATTTGCTGTTGGCTCTGATGGTATCGCTCTCTTGCGGCCTCTTGAACGTTGTAATGGTTGTTGAGATGGCTTCTGATAGCCACATACGATATGTCTTCACCCAATGCCTTGAGCTTAATTTCTATGGCTCTTGGATCGTCCCCGGCTTCGTGCCATGCTTCAATCTCAAGCCTTCTGGCCGAATTGCATGTTTTACATTTAGCTGAGTATCCGGCTCCTGGCATAAGATCACATCGATAGCTGGTAAGGTTGTTAAGGGAATGTTAAGGATGGTAAGGGAATATTGGCCTGCTCTCACCAGGCACAAAGAGGTTAAGGCTTTCCCGATAGCGCAGGGGGCTAAGTCGTAACAAGAAAGGTGGCCGTTGGTAACGGCCAGATGGGAACTGTCTATGCCGATAATCAGAAAACGTGGCATTCTTCACAGGTTTCGCCTTCGTCATTAACCCAAAGGCTCTCATCTGCTTTGATTACCCGCTTGCATTTCTTACAAATGTATTCGCCTTTTGACAGCGTGGTTTCGAGAAGTTTGTCCGTTTTGATACTTTTTTCTGTAATCGAAACGATATCTTTTAGATTTATTATCGTCGAGGATTTGTCTTTGCTCAAACAGGCTGCTATGACAATATCAGTCTCATTCCAACTCTGTAAAAATCCTTCTTCGACGGTTCCAACTTTCGTTACTATCCGCAATTCCTGGTGCAAATACCCAGACAAGAATTCTCTCAAAGTGTCGCTATACTTCATTTCAATCAACTCTTTTTTGATTGCTTATGGCAATCAGTCATTTGACAAGAAGGGGAGGCTTCCTGCTCCTCCCAAATGCCCGAAATAATTAGTAATGGGATTTATGCGCGCTTCACAGCGTCTTGCTCTGCATGGATATTTCGGTCTTGCGCCTTGATCCACTCTTAGCGAAAATCCCTAATAAACAACAGCTACAAAACCAAAGCCACTTAGGAGACTCGAACTCCTGAACATTCGGTTACAGGCCGAGGGCAAT
>CAZEOP010000312.1:0-2778 GCA_964513715.1 uncultured Gordonia sp. | reverse complement strand
CCCCAGGGCCGGAAGGCAGCAAGGGTCAACGGGCTCTCTCGGGTGCGCGGGGTCCTCTAATCTTTTCGCCGCCAGGTTCTTGCAGAGGGTTTCCCCGTTGAACTATCACTCGATGAGCGCTGACCAGCTTCGCGATACCCAGGCGGAACTGCGCGCCAAGTACGAGGCCCTGCAGGCCGCCGGTCTGAAACTGGACCTCACCCGCGGCAAGCCCGCTCCCGATCAGCTGGATCTGTCCGAGGCCATGCTCTCGCTGCCCGGCGAGGGCAACCACGTCAGCCCGGACGGCACCGACTGCCGCAACTACGGCGGGATCACCGGGCTGCCCGGCATTCGGGAGATCTTCGGCGAACTGCTCGGCACCGGACCCGAGCGCATCGTCGCCCAGAACAACGCCAGCCTGCAGATCATGCACGACCTCACGGTCTTCGCGCTGCTCACCGGCACCCCGGACTCGGAGCGGCCGTGGTCGCAGGAGCCCGGCCCGCTCAAGTTCCTCTGCCCGGTCCCCGGGTACGACCGCCACTTCGCCATCACCGAGAAGTACGGCATCGAGATGGTCAACGTCCCGATGAATCCGGACGGCCCCGACGTGGATGCGTGCGCCGCACTGGTCGCCGGTGATTCGTCGATCAAGGGCATGTGGCTGGTGCCCACCTACTCCAACCCCACCGGCTACTCGGTCAGCGCCGACGTGGCCCGGGCCCTGGCCGCCATGCCCGCGGCCGCCCCCGACTTCCGCATCTACTGGGACAACGCCTACGCGGTGCACACCCTGATCGATGCCGCGCCCGCGCCGCTGCCGATCCTCGACTACGCCGCCGAGGCTGGGAACCCCAACCGTTTCTACGTCTTCGGCTCCACGTCGAAGATCACCTTCGCCGGTGCGGGCGTCGCGTTCCTCGGCTCGTCGCCGGCCAACCTCGACTGGTACACCGGGCACGCGTCGATTGCGACCATCGGTCCGGACAAGCTGAACCAGCTGCGGCACCTGCAGTTCCTGCGCGACGCCGACGGCGTGCGCGCACACATGGCCCGCCACCGCGAGCTGATCGCCCCGAAGTTCGCGCTGGTCCTGGACATTCTGGAAGACCGGCTGGCCGAAGCCAAGATCGCCTCGTGGACCGAGCCCGAGGGCGGCTACTTCATCAGCCTCGACGTGGTGGACGGCACCGCCGCGCGCACCGTGCAGCTGGCCAAGGAAGCCGGCATCGCGCTCACCGCGGCCGGCGCCACGTTCCCGTATAAGAACGACCCGGACGACCGGAACATCCGGCTGGCTCCCACCTTCCCGCCGATCGGCGAACTGGCCACCGCCATGGACGGCGTCGCCACCTGCGCCCTGCTCGCCGCGACGGAGAAACTGCTCGACCGCGACTGACTGCGGCCGCACAGGTGAGGGTCCTCGCGTGAAACTGGAACGGTCGACGCCACTGCTGGTGGTCTTCGGCGTTCTCGGGGCCCTCGCCGTCTGGGCGCAGAACGCGATCATCCCGTTCGCCATGCCCCAGTGGGGCCTGTTCGACTACCAATTCGACCTCGACGTCTACCGCGCCGGCGCCCAGGCCGTGCTCGACGGCCAGGACCTCTACCGGGTGAAGCTGCTCGGCCAGATGGACTTCACCTACGCGCCCATCGCGATCCCGTTCTTCATCCCCTTCGCCTGGCTGCCGACCGGGGCGGCACACCTGCTGTGGATCATCGGGGTCTTCGTCGCCCTTTACGCGGTCATCATGCTGTCGTTCGCCAGCCTGGGCCACGAGCGCACCTGGCGGCTGCGCGGTATCGCAGTGGCCCTCGTCGCGATCTCGGTACTCCTGGAACCGGTGCGTACGACGATCTGGTTCGGCCAGATCAACGTCTTCCTGATGCTGGTGATTCTCTGGGACCTGTTGCGCGGCCCCGAATCCCGGCTGCGCGGCGCGGCCACCGGCCTGGCCGCGGGCATCAAACTGACCCCGCTGCTCTTCGTGGTCTACCTGGCCGCGATCCGGCAGTGGCGCGCCGCGGCCACCGTCGCCGGCTCGTTCGTCGCCACCATCGCGGTCGGCTTCGTGCTCATGCCGCGCAACTCGTGGGACTACTGGACCGAGACCCTGTTCGACGCCGATCGCGTCGCCTCCCCGCAGACCACCGGCAATCAGTCGATCCGCGGGGCGCTCGCCAACCTGGGGCACACCGATCATCCGAGCACGCTGCTGTGGCTGCTGCTGGCCGGGGCCGTCGGGCTCCTGGCACTGGCCGCGGTGGTGCTCGCGCATCGGCACGGCCAGGAACTGCTGGCGCTGAGCCTGGTCGGCATGACCTCGTGCGCCATCTCGCCGGTCGCCTGGGGACACCACTGGGTGTGGCTGGTGCCGCTGCTGATCGTGGGGCTGCACCTGCTGTTCACGCTGCCGAGCGCGGCGGGCCGCACGCTGGTGGGCCTGGCGATCGTCGGCGGCTTCGCGCTCGCGACGGCCTGGCGCGAGCACGTCGACTTTCCCATCTGGTACGTCAACCAGAGCGTCTCGGAGGCCTACCTGACCGGGCTGTTCCTCAAGGGCCGCGACCACTGGTACTGGTTCTTCACCGTGCAGCCGTACACGATCATTCTGGTGGTGGTCTCCGTCGCGGTGCTCGCCGTCTACGGCCCGCGCGACATCCGGGCCCGCGCGGCCCGCGACCGGGCCGTCGGCGCGGATCGATAGCCGCGGCATCGAGGCGCGCCGCGGTCGGCGCCCGGCGCGTCGGCCGGGTGAATCGCGATGCCCCGCGGGGTCGCCGGGGGGCGCCGGT
>CAZEOP010000311.1:0-2779 GCA_964513715.1 uncultured Gordonia sp. | reverse complement strand
CGGTAGGCCTCGCGGGCGCCCGGATTGTCGACGAAGGTGCGGTACATGCCGGGGAAGTCCGCGGCGCCGGCGAGCGGCGCCAGGGCCATCACGTCGGCCTTGACCAGCCGGGCTCCGGGGACCGGCCGATTCGGCTTCACTTGCGCTTCGACGGAACTGCGCAGGTCGACGACGACGGTGACCCGGCGCCGCTGGAGCTCGGCGAGCCCGGCGTCGTCGAGGCCGTTCAGGTCGCCGCTGCGGATCACCCGGTCGTTCAACGGGTGGCCGTCATCGTCGGCCGTGTAGTTGGCGAAGGTCCGGGCGTCGTAGACGCCGCCGAGGTGCAGGCGCTGGGGCGCGGCGGTCTCCTGCTGTTGCTGCTGCGGGACCGCGCGCGCGGGCGCGGCGTCGACGGCCAGCGGCGCGAGGCCGACGGCGACGGCCGCGGCGATGGAGGTGGCGCGGCGGACCGCGCGGGTGCGTGTCGTCATCGTGAGGGGCTGCTCTCGTCGATAGCGGCTCGGTGAGGGAGAATCGTCACCGTTATGGTCGGTCGAACGTGCGGGACGGCCCGTATGTCCGATTTCCAGGATGCTGGCGAGGAAGTGGAGTAGTCAAGTGGCCGAGCTGGTCCCGCTCAAGGTGCAACTGGTCGCGGCCACCAGGTTCGACGTCCCCGACGTCCCCTGGTCGACCGACACCGACGGCGGTGAAGCCCTCATCGAGTTCGCCGGTCGCGCCTGCTACGAGAGCTGGGACAAGCCGAATCCGCGCACCGCGACCAATGCCGGCTATCTGCGGCACGTCCTCGAGGTGGGGCACACCTCGCTCTTCGAGCACGCCAACGCCACCTTCTACATCACCGGGATCTCCCGATCGTGCACGCACGAGCTGATCCGGCACCGGCACTTCTCCTATTCGCAGCTGTCCCAGCGGTTCGTGCCCGAGCACGACGCCGACGTCGTCGCCCCGCCGGCGATCCGCGGTGATGCCGAACTGGAGGAGCTCTTCCTGGCCGCCACCGATGCCGCGCGCGCCGCCTACGCGGAGCTGCTGAGCCGGTTGGAGGAGAAGTTCGCCGGCGTGCCCAATGCGATCCTGCGCCGCAAGCAGGCCCGGCAGGCCGCGCGCTCTGTGCTGCCCAACGCCACCGAGACTCGCATCGTGGTGACCGGCAACTACCGGGCCTGGCGGCACTTCATCGGGATGCGTGCCACCGAGCACGCCGACGTCGAGATCCGGCAGCTCGCCGTCGAGTGTCTGCGACAGCTCAGCGCCCTCGCGCCGACCGCCTTCGGGGACTTCGAGATCGGTGCGCTGGCCGACGGATCTGAGGTCGCCACCTCGCCTTTCGTCTTCGAGGGCTGATCGCGTCGCCGCCGGTCAGGTGCGGTAGCGTGAACGGCATGAATTCGCCTGCCACCGGGGTCGCAGCCGCGCCCTTCGGAACCAATGCCGTCGCCATGGTCACCCCGTTCGACGCGAAGGGGAAGGTGGACCTGGACCGGGCCGCGGAACTGGCGGTGCACCTGGTGGACGGCGGGCTGGATGCGCTGGTGGTGAACGGTACGACCGGTGAATCGCCGACCACGACGGCCGCCGAGAAGAACGATCTGCTGCGGGTGGTGCTGGAGGCGGTCGGCGACCGTGCGCGGATCACCCAGGGCGCCGGCAGCTACGACACGGCCGAGACCATCGCGCGCTCCCGCGAGGCCGCCGAGCTCGGCGCCCACGGCCTGCTGATCGTCACCCCCTACTACTCGCGGCCGCCGCAGCGCGGACTGCTGGCCCACTTCCGGGCCGTCGCCGATGCCACCGACCTGCCGGTGATGCTGTACGACATCCCGCCGCGTTCGGTGGTGCCGATTGAGACCGAGACGATACTGGCCCTGGCCGAGCACCCGAACATCCGGGCCGTCAAGGATGCCAAGGGCGATCTGCACGAGGCCCGCCGCATCATGGCGCAGACCGATCTGCAGTTCCTGTCCGGCGACGACGGTCTCAATCTGCCGTGGATGGCGCTGGGTGCGACCGGCTTCGTCAGCGTCATCGGCCACCTGGTGCCGGGCCGACTGGCACAGCTGCGCGATGCCGTGCTGGCCGGCGACCTGGCCGCCGCCCGGCGGCTCGCCGACTCGATGGCGCCGCTGGTGGACGCGATGTCCCTGGTCGGCGGTGTGACGATGGTCAAGACCGCGCTGCGGATGACCGGCTTCGACGTCGGGAATCCGCGGCTGCCGCAGGTCCCGGCCGCGCCGGAGGAGATCGAACGGATACTGACCCTGCTGCGCGCGGCGGAGGTGGTCTCCTGATGACCGGTCCGGGCCGAGGTCAGCGTCGTCGTTCCGGTCGGAAGGCCGGACCTCCCGCCGAGGCTTCGGGCGCCCAGGGTTCGAACACACCGGCCCGCGAGGCGAATGCGCCGCACCCGGTCGCCGAGGCGGCCACCGGGACCGGTGTCACGGCCGATCTGATCGACCGGCTGCCGGACCCGCCGGCGCTGCCGCGCACCGCGCTGCGCATCGTCGCCCTCGGGGGTATCGGCGAGATCGGCCGCAACATGACGGTCTTCGAATACGGCGCCGGAACGGGGACGAGCGGCCCGGACGCCGGCAAGCTGCTCATCGTCGACTGCGGCGTGCTCTTCCCGGAGGATCAGCAGCCCGGCGTCGACCTGATCCTTCCGGACTTCAGGTACATCGAGGACCGGGTGGACGACATCGAGGCCGTGGTGCTGACCCACGGGCACGAGGACCACATCGGCGCGGTGCCCTTCCTGCTGAAGATGCGTTCGGAT
>CAZEOP010000310.1:0-2783 GCA_964513715.1 uncultured Gordonia sp. | reverse complement strand
AGATCGGCCAGGCCGCCTACTCGTCGTCCAAGGGCGGCGTGGTCGGCATGACCCTCCCGGTGGCGCGCGACCTGTCGGCCGTCGGCATCCGCCTGAACACCATCGCCCCCGGCCTGATCGACACCCCGATCTACGGCACGGGCCCCGAGTCGGAGGCCTTCAAGGCCAAGCTCGGCGAGAGCGTCCTGTTCCCGAAGCGCCTGGGCGTGCCGGATGAGCTGGCCTCGATGGTGGTCGAGCTGATCACCAACTCGTACATGAACGCCGAGGTGATCCGCGTCGACGGCGGCATCCGGATGCCTCCGAAGTAGTTCGGGCCCTTCCGAGCGCACCGGCGCCCGGCTCTCCCACTGCGGCGAGCCGGGCGCTTTCGCATCCGGGCTTCGGCATCCCGGGACTCGGGCATCCCGGGATTTCGGAGGTGGGTGACTGCCGGGTGGTCACGGCCTTCTGCAGTCGGAGGTGTCTGGTGCGGTCAGTCGAGGTCGACGGGTTGCTCGACGATGCGCGGCCGGCTGCCGCCGAACAGGCCGAGGAGCGCCGCGGCCAGGCAGCCCGCGGCGACGACGCCGGCGAACCAGGGGAACACCGCTGCGGTGCCGAACCGGCTCGACAGTGCGCCGGCGATCACTGTCGGCACGCCCATCGCGAGATAGCCGAGCAGGTAGTAGGCGCTCATCACCCGGCCGCGGGCATCGGCCGGCGCCACCTCACTCAGGTGCCGCAGCGAGCCGCCGAAGGCCATGCCGAAGACCCAGCCGAGGACGAAGGAGTCGGCGACGATGGCGACGGTGGAACCCGAGCGCACGGCGAAGACCGCCGCCACCAGGGCCACGACCATGCCGAGGTCGCCGGCGATGGCCGTCGCCCGTGGGTCGAAGCGTCCGCCGAACCACTGCGCCGCGGCCGCGGCGGCCGCCATCGAGGCGATCAGGACGCCGGCGAACATGGTCGAGTGGTGCCCGGTGGTGTGCTGGGCGAGCGGCGGGTACAGGCTCAGGAAGACGCCGAGCACGGACCACGAGACGAAGATGCCGATGCCGGAGAACCAGAAGTCGGTGCGTATCTCCGCCGGCACCGACGGCCGCTGAATGCGGATGCGCTCGCCGGTGCGCCCGGTGTGCGGCTCGATCAGCGCGAGGGTGGCGATCAGCAGGACGACGACGATTCCGGCCATGATCGCGTACGGGATGCGCAGCGGATGGCTGGACCACTGGGCGGCGGCCGCCGCGCCGAGCACGGTCAGGGCGATGCCGGCGTTGAGCGCGGCCCCGCTGATCGCCCCGTTGCGGTCGCCGTCGCGCGGGCGCACGTCGAGCAGTGCCGCCCCGGAGACGACGATGGTGGCGCCGATCGCCGCACCGTGCAGGAAGCGGGCCAGCAGCAGCTGCCAGAGCGAGGTGGCCGTCAGGAAGACGATGAGTCCGATCAGGATGGTGACCAGCGCGGTCACCAGAACCGGCTTGCGGCCCACGGCGTCGGAGATGGGGCCGACCGTCAGCGCCGCGCCCAGCGCGCCGATCGCGTAGACCGCGAAGATCACCGTCGTGGTGGCCGGCCCGAAGCCCCACTCCTGGGCGTAGATCGGGTACAGCGGCGAAGGCAGCGCGGAGGTGCCCAGGCCCAGGGCGAGCAGCGCCAGCAGCAGCGGGAACGACCACGCCTGCGGATGCACATGCCGGGACGGTCCGGCCGGCGAGTTCCCGGCCGGGGTGTTCCCTCCAGCGGTGTCCCCTCCTGCAGTGTTCCCGGTCATGGCAGCGACGGTAGCCCACCACGGTGAGTGGCCGTTAACTCACCGTCGGCAGCTGTCCGGTACGGGTTGATCGTCGCGTATCGCGTGCGGAGCCGGGGGCGATCCGCCTACGCTGCGGCCATGGCGAATCTGGTGTTGTCGGTGATCGGTGACGATCGGCCGGGTCTGGTGTCGGCGCTCGCGGATGCGGTGGCCGGGCAGGGCGGGAACTGGGAGAGCGGTCAGCTGGCGCGGCTGGCGGGCAAGTTCGCGGGGATCGTCGTGGTGGCGGTGCCCGCCGAGCGGGCCGACGGGTTGATCGCCGCGGTGACCGGGCTCGACGGTCTCCTCGAGGTGGCGGTGCATTCCGGCGATGACGACGCCGCCGTGGGCGCGGACGGCTCCGCCGGTGGCGCGGTGACCCCGTTGACCATCGAGGTGCTGGGCAACGACCGGCCGGGCATCGTGGCGGACCTGTCGTCGGCGCTCAGCCGCAACGGCGTGTCGATCGAGAAGCTCGCCACCGGCACGCGCGAGGCGCCGATGGCCGGCGGGACGCTCTTCGAGGCGCAGATGGAGTTGCTGATTCCGGCCGGTGCGGATGTTTCGGCGATCCGCGGCGACCTCGAGGCCATCGCCGCCGAGTTGCAGGTGGACGTGGAGTTCGGCGCGGCACTTCGGCCGTGAGGTAGTCCGATGCGAAACGCCCCACCGGAAGCCGGTGGGGCGTTTCGTCGATGTTCAGCCGATCAGAAGGCGGCTTCGTCGAGTTCCATCAAATCGTTATCGACGTTCTCGACGGTGCCGCGGATCGCGGTGAGCAGCGGCAGCATGTTCTTGGCGAAGAAGCTGGCCGAGGCCACCTTGCCCTCGTAGAACGGCTTGTCGTCGCCCGAAGCGCCGTTGTCCAGCGCCTTGAGGGCCACCTCGGCCTGGCGCAGCAGCAGCCAGCCGATCACCAGGTCGCCCACGGACATCAGGAAGCGGACCGAGCCGGTGCCGACCTTGTACAGCTGCTTCGGATCCTCCTGGGCGGCCATCAGCCAGC
>CAZEOP010000309.1:0-2826 GCA_964513715.1 uncultured Gordonia sp. | reverse complement strand
GTGATGGAGCTGCTGCTGATCAACCATCCGCTCGACTGCCCCACCTGCGACAAGGGCGGCGAATGCCCGCTGCAGAACCAGGCGATGTCGGCCGGGCGCCCGCAGACGCGTTTCGCCGACGACAAGCGCGTGTACACCAAGCCGCTGCCGCTGAGTCCGGCCGTGCTGCTCGACCGCGAACGCTGCGTGCTGTGCGCCAGGTGCACCCGCTTCGCCGCGGAGATCGCCGGCGACCCGCTGATCGATCTGGCCGAACGCGGTGCCCTGCAACAGGTTTCGGCGTATCAGGACGAGCCCTTCAGTTCGTACTTCTCCGGCAACACGGTGCAGATCTGCCCGGTCGGTGCGCTCACCGGCTCCGACTACCGATTCCGCGCGCGCCCCTTCGATCTGATCTCCTCGCCGGGCGTCTGCGAGCACTGCTCGGCCGGCTGCGCCCAGCGCACCGATCACCGGCGCGGCCGGGTGCTGCGCCGACTGGCCGGCGACGACCCCGCGGTGAACGAGGAGTGGAACTGCGACAAGGGCCGCTGGGCCTTCGCCTACGCGCAGGGCCGCGACCGGCTGACGGTGCCGCTGGTGCGCGGCGACGACGGCGCGCTGCACCCGGCGTCCTGGCCGTATGCGCTGGCCGTGGCCGCGCGCGGGTTAGCCGCGGCCCGCGGTCGCGCCGCGGTGCTGCCGGGCGGCCGGCTCACCGTCGAGGATGCCTATGCCTATGCCAAGTTCGCCCGGACGGTGCTCGGGACCAATCACGTCGACCTGCGGGCGCGGGCGCACTCCGCCGAGGAGACCGGATTCCTGGCCGCGCGGGTCGCCGGCTCCGGCCTCGGCCTCACCTATGCCGACCTGGAGGCCGCGCCGGCGGTGGTGCTGGCCGGTCTGGAGCCCGAGGACGAGTGCCCCATGGTCTTCCTCCGGCTGCGCAAGGCCGTGCGCCGCCACGCCGCCCGGGTGATCACCCTGGCGCCCTGGCTCACCCCCGGCGCCGCGAAACTCTCCGCCGAGCTCGTCCCCACCGTCCCGGGCGCCGAGGCGGCCGCGCTGGCCGCACCGGAAGTCGCCGCGGCACTGGCCGTCGACGGCGCCGTGCTGCTGGTCGGCGAGCGACTGGCCACCGCACCCGGCGCGCTCACCGCGGCGGCCGCCCTCGCCGAAGTCACCGGCGCCGCGCTGGCGTGGATCCCGCGCCGGGCCGGCGAGCGCGGGGCCCTCGACGTGGGTGCGGCCCCGAATCTGCTGCCCGCGGGACGTCCGCTGATCGACCCGGCCGCGCGCCGCGAGGTCGCCGCCGTCTGGGGCGCGGCACCGCCGGCCGAGCCGGGCCTGGACACGTCGGGGATTCTCGCTGCCCTGGCCGCGGGCGAGCTGGCCGCGGTGGTCACCGGCGGCATCGATCCGGCGGATCTCCCCGATCCGGCCGCCGCCGCGGCCGCCCTGGAACGCGCCTTCGTGGTGAGCCTGGAGCAGCGGCCGATCGGTGCAGCGCCCCACGCCGACGTGGTGCTGCCGATCGCCGCCGTCGCCGAGAAGGCCGGCACCTTCGTGAACTGGGAGGGCCGGGCCCGCTCCTTCCCCGCCGCGCTGCCGGTCCCGGCCTCCGGCGCGCTGCCGCTGCCCGACCACCGGGTGCTGCACGCGCTGGCCGCCGAGCTCGGCACCGACCTGAACTGCGACTCCGCCGCGGCCATCCACCGCGAGTTCACCGCCCTCGGCCCCTGGACCGGGCCGAGATTCTCGCTGGTTGCCCTTCGACAGGCTCAGGACCCGGGGAGTCAAGATCCGCTGGTCGAGCGCAGTCGAGACCTCACCCTCGCCTCCTGGCACCTCCTCCTCGACGCCGGGAGCCTGCAGGACGGCGCCGAGCACCTGGCGGCCACCGCGCGCCCGGCCGTCGCCCGACTCTCCCCCGCCGCCGCCGCGGGCCTCGGCGTCGCCGAGGGCGAGCCCGTCGCGGTGAGCACCACCCGCGGCACGCTGACCCTGCCGCTGGCCATCACCCCGATGCCCGACGGCGTCGTCTGGGTACCGATGAACACCCCCGGAGCCGGACTGTCGGCGACGCTGGCCGCCGTCCCCGGCGACCGGGTGACCGTGCGGGGTGCGCGATGATCCTGGCCCACACCCCCGCCCACGCCCCCGACCAGTTCCCGGAGCTGACCGACTTCGGCCGCGACCCGTGGTGGCTGATGCTGGCCAAATCGATCGCGATCTTCGGCTTCCTGGTGCTCACCGTGCTGGTGGCGATCCTGGCCGAGCGCAAGATCATGGCGCGGATGCAGCGGCGTCTGGGCCCCAACCGGGTGGGCTGGCACGGGATTCTGCAGAGCCTGGCCGACGGGGTGAAGCTGGCCCTGAAGGAGGGGCTGACGCCCTTCCAGGTGGACAAGCCGCTGTACTTCCTGGCCCCGGTGATCGCCACCGTCCCGGCGATCGTGGCGTTCGCCGTGATCCCGATGGGCCCGATGGTCTCGGTCTTCGGTCACGCCACCGCGCTGCAGCTGACCGATCTGTCGGTGGGCGTGCTCTACGTCCTGGCGGTGACCTCGGTCGGCGTCTACGGCATCGTGCTGGCCGGCTGGTCGTCGGGCTCCACCTATCCGCTGCTGGGCGGGCTGCGCTCCACCGCGCAGGTGATCTCGTACGAGATCGCGATGGGGCTCACCTTCGCGGCGGTCTTCCTGCTCTCGGCCACCATGTCGACCTCGGGCATCGTCGCCGGGCAGGCGAGCCGCTGGTACGTCCTGGTGCTGTTGCCGTCGTTCGTGATCTACGCGATCTCGATGGTCGGCGAGACCAACCGCGCCCCCTTCGATCTGCCCGAGG
>CAZEOP010000308.1:0-2861 GCA_964513715.1 uncultured Gordonia sp. | reverse complement strand
CCTATCTGGTGCCGCGCGCGGCCAACACCGACGCGATGATCGACCAGCTCGACGACTTCTGCGAGCGCGACGAGAACGGCATCAAGAAGGGTTCGACGGTGGTCGTGGTGGCCGGGGCGCCGCCGCAGGTCCCGGGCTCCACCAACCTGCTGCACCTGCACCGCATCGGTGAACAGGATCACTGACGTTCTAGGGTTGAGGGATGACGGCTGACCCGAACGACCGGACCGCTCCCGAGCAGAGCGGGGATCTCGATAAGCTCATCGACCTGTTGAACGTGGAGCAGCGCGACGAGAACCTGTTCATCGGGCAGCACCCGGAGCAGAAGACGGCGCGCACCTTCGGCGGGCAGTTGCTCGGTCAGGGCGTGGTGGCCGCCGGGCGGACGCTGACGAGGGGCAATCCGCCGGTGCACGCCCTGCACGCGCACTTCATCCGCGGCGGCGACGTGTCCAAGCCGATGGAGTATCACGTCGACCGGTTCCGCGACGGCAAGGCCTTCGCGAACCGTCAGGTCACCGCTCGCCAGGACGGTGAAGAGATCTTCACCATGCTGGTGGCCTTCCAGGACAACAACGCGGGTCTGGAGCACGCCGTGGAGATCCCGCTGGTGCCGTACCCGGAGGAGCTCCCGCCGCTGGGCGAGCATTTCAAGGGTTACGAGGAGCAGATCGCCCTGTTCGTCAACGCGCTGCATCCGATCGACATCCGGTTCGCCAACGATCCGACCTGGAAGGTCAAGGACGCGGGGGAGACGCTCACCCACAACCGCGTCTGGATGAAGGCCGACGGCGCCCTGCCCGACGATCCGCTGATGCATGTGGCGGCGATGGCCTATGCCTCGGACACGACGGTGCTCGACTCGATCATCACCACGCACGGACTGTCGTGGGGGATGGACCGGCTGTTCGCGGCCACCGTGAACCATTCGATGTGGTTCCACCGCGAGTTCCGCTTCGACGACTGGATGCTGTACGCCACCGAGTCGCCGGTCGCCGCCGGTTCGCGGGGCATCGGCTCGGGCCGCTTCTTCCTGCGCGACGGCGTGCTCGCGACCTCGGTCGTTCAGGAGGCGCTCATCAAGTACTTCCCGCCGCGGGGGGAGAAGTGACGCAGCCGGAGACACCGGCGACCGAGCCGACTGCCACCGAACCGACCGCAACCGAACCGACTGCGACCGAGCCGACCGCGACCGAGCCGACCGCGACTGAACCGTCTGTGTCCGAGCCGAGCGCGACCGAGCCGGCGGCGGGCCGGCCGGATATCGAGTTCACGCCCGCGCCGCCCGGTTATCCACCGCCGGCCTGGTACGCGCAGCCGCAGGTGCAGTACTTCCAGCCGCCCGGGCAGTACCTGCCGCAGCCGAGCTGGCGGCGCAATTCCCGTCGCTGGGTCTGGGCCGCGAGTATCGCCGGCGCCGTCGTGCTGGCAGGCTGTGCGATCGCGGCGCTGGGCGTCGGCTACGACGAGCAGCAGCACTTCACCGCGACCGGCGGCCTCCAGGTCGACTGCGCCACCGGCCGGGCCGTGGACGGCCGGGACATCGGCCGGGGCTCGCCGGTGCGCATCTACGACGCCGGCAACGGAGAATTGATGGCCGAGTCCGCGCTGGACCGGCGCAAGGACGTGGAGGCCGGACACGGGGCCTGCTTCGTGGCCTTCAAGATCGCCGACCTGGACACCGTCTCCGAGGGTTACCTGGTGGAGGTGGGCGACGCCCCCGGCATCGTCGCCTCGCGCGCGACGCTGGAGCACGGGCTGCTGCTGGAGTGACGACGCCGGCCCGTCCCGATCGCGATGATCGGAACGGGCCGGACGGTCCGCGCGGGAGTCGGCCCAGGGGGAGTCAGCCCAGCGGGCGATCCACCGGCACCGCGATCCAGCTCGGATTCTTCGGGTCGATCTCCAGGAACTGCGGTCCGAACTTCGAGGCCCACATCTCCGGGCCCAGCGGCAGCGCCTTCGGCGCGTTCAGCGAGTACACGTCCACGCGCAACCGGTCACCCGGGTGGAGTGCGGCCTGGCTGGGCGTCATCGGTACGTCGATCGGCAGGATCTGACCCGGCTTGACCGGGTTGTAGTGATCCAGCGACAGGTACAGGAACGGATCCACCAGGTCGCCGGTGGACGAGAAGCCGCTGCGGGAGTGGTCCACGGCGCGCAACGAGACCATCAACTGGCCCATCGAGATCACCTGGCTGCGCCCGTCCGGGCTCACCACGTTCACCGTCACATGCCAGTAGCCGTCGGTGGCCTGCAGTCGCTGCAGCAGGTGCACCCCGGTCCAGCCCGAGATCCGGGTGGTCTGCTTCACCGGTGCGGTGGTGAAGGTCTGCGCGGAGACCTCGGCGAGCCTGCTGTCGCGGCCGCAGAAATCGAAGAACGCGGTGGCGCCGGCCGCCCCCTGCGCGCCGTCCTTGCTGCAGACATTGGTCAGACCCGGCTGCACCAGGCGGGTGGTCCGGGTGACTGGTGCGCTCGAGCTGAGCGAGCCGTCGCCCGCGACGGGGGTGCCGGTGGACCGCGAGGGCTTGCCGGTCAGGTACTGGCGCTGGTGGGTGTAACCGGGCAGCGGGAAGCTGGGGCCCTGCACCCAGTTGTCGCGGGGCATGGACGCGAGGGTCGCAGGATCGTACCGGTCGATGCCGTTCTCGATGCCCTTGAGCCAGCGGTCGTACCAGGCGCGGGCCAGGACGTTCATCTTCGGCGGATTGCCGGGAGTCCCGAAGGCGTGTCCGACCGTGATGTGGTAGCCGTCGTCCATGATCAGCTTCTTCTGGCTGTCGGGCAGCTGGGTCAGGCTGCTCAGCAGCCGCGCCTCGGTGTTGGTGAACAGGTCGTTCCAGCCGCCGATCGCGAAG
>CAZEOP010000307.1:0-2874 GCA_964513715.1 uncultured Gordonia sp. | reverse complement strand
AGATTGCGTAGGTCACGGCTCCAGTGAATCGTCTTCCAATACTTCGTACCCACTGTCCATTCACGCCAAAGACGTTGCGATGCACCATCTTTCACGCCGTGCTCGACCTCGACCAGGGCGTCACGCAGGATTTCCCACGGTGTCCGAGAGCCAGGACCGCGACCAGCCTTGCCGACCGTCGAGCCCAATTCCAGTGCAGCGTTTGCCCCCGTCGAGATCTTCGCCAGGTAGGCACCGAGCGGGGCGTCCCCCGTCACGATGACACGATGATCGAGACCACCAGAGTCCCGAATTGCGGTGTGTCCCAACCGATTTAGTCCACGTTCCCACCGCTCAAACATGGATTCAGCCAAGTCACGACCAGCAAGCGCCGCCGTGTCGCCGCCCTTGTGGATCATCAGCACGTGCACGTGAACGTGCCAACCATGCCGACCGTGAGTCGCTTCGAACGAGCGGATATAGCCGAGGACCTGTGCAGATTCCCGATCCTTCTTCCAGCTCGGACCGTTGATCGCCCACCGCCAGGCGCTCGACACCGTGTCCCGCAGCGAGGCAAACGGGATCCCCGCACGGTGCCGCATCGTCAGGGTGATGAAGCTGATCGAGTGGCCGGACTGTTGCGCCCAATCCACACCCTGCTGAATCTCGCCAGCCCGATGAGCACCGACCACGGGCGCACACGATGGGCAGAGCAGCCCCCGACCGCACCGCGCGAGCTGCCCGAAACCGCCGCCACCCTGCCCACGAACTAGCGTGACCTGTCCAGCGATCGGAGCCCCACACCCGCGTAGCCGCTTCTCGATCCGAGGTGCCAGAATTTTCGCCCGATCACGGATGTGTATCCGATCGACACGGCGCGACGCATCGCTAGCCCGCTGGGGGGGGAATGTCGTACCCTGCAAGGGAGCCGTCCAAGGTCTCTGGGACCCCCCCGCATCGCTGACGCCAATCAACGAGATGCAGGGGGGTTCGCTTTTTTTTCTTGCCGATGACGCTATGAGCGCCGACCGTCCAGATCGGGGAGCGACACGCCAGCCGCCCCCCCGACCTGCAGGTCATCAGGTCAGGTGCACCAGCACGTGACCGCCGCGCAGCGACACCGACGCCGCAATGACCGGCATCAGGTCAAGGTCGAGCCACCCCGCCGCTGTCTCGGGAACGGGTCGGATGACCACCGTGATCCCCAAGAACTCGCCGCCCTCACCGACCAAACCGACCTCGACGCCGATCACCTGAGGACGCTGACCATCCATGCCGATCAGCGAGCGGAGGGCATCGTCAAGCTCCCAAAAGCCGACCTCGGGATCGCACAGCTCGACCAACTTGCGAGCCGCGTCGCGAGGACCGTCCAGCACCCCCACAACGTCGACCAGCCCGTCGAGGATCGCCCGCTCCGCGCCCGTCATCGGGTCACCGTCACGGTCACGGTGGCCGGATCAGCAGTGACCACCAGACCGGGCACGATCGACTGAATCGCCGCCAGTCCGCCGGCGGGCTGGATCAACCACCCGGCATCCGCCGGCCGGGTCACCCGGAGCCGAATCGGCCGGCAGCCATCACCCACCACAACCGAGCGGAGGTGACCACCCCGCGCAGCTCGCACCAGCCGATCCCGAGCCGCCTCCAGCTGACGAGTCTCGTGCCGACGCCAGAGCAGCGCCGCACCGACCAAGACGACGAGGACCAGGACCAGCCAGCCACCCGCATCGCCGATCACTTCGCAGCCTCACGCTTGTACTCGACCAGGCGCTCCGAAACGATGCTCAGCGCCGCATAGCCGTTGCTGACGTACGGCATCACCCAAGTCACCCCGTCCGTGACATACACCGTCGGCTGCACCGCGTTGTGCCCGTACCGCTCCAACGGCTCGATGACATGAACCGTCACCGTGCCCCGAGCGGGCACGAACTCACCGGTTTCATCCCGCACGAGCGCCGCAACCCCAGTCGAGAACGTCGCCCGCCCATCAGCGCTGAGCTTCGGACGCCCGTCACGATCAACCCGCGCTCGCGGCGTCGAGCCCTGACCCAGCACCGCCACCTTCTGATCGATGCGGAACGCACCGCCTGTCCATACCAAGTCGCTCATAGCGCGACCCTCTCTATCCGTGCCCGAGCCGTCCAAGGTTCTCGAGCTCCACAGCGCCACCGATCGATGGCACCGACCTGGAGCTTAGCACGTCTAGCAAACAATTTGCCCTGCGCTCGCATCACGCATATCACCGGGTCAGAAGGTGTTAATGAGTCATTAACACCTGCCCGTCAGCAAACTCACCGCCGGATCCGCTCACCACGGCATCGGAACCGCCACCGCAAACGCCCTGAACAGCGCGTTTGATAGAGATCGCCCCTTACCAAGCGGGCGCCCTCGCTTGGTCGGTCACTACGTTCCCTCCCCGCGCTCAGGCGCCCGAATCGGGCAACCGTCGAGCCCCATCACCCCTCGATGTCGCGGGCGGGCGGCCGGGCTGGGTGCCAACCACCGTCCAAAAGCAGCTGCCGCGGCGACGCAAGCGCCGCCTTGCCACTGAAAAACCGTGCCCCATCAACACCTGTAGCCCCGCCGATTCGGTGGGGCTTGAACGCGGATCGACCTGTCAGCTGTCGGGTGGCGGGTGCACCATCACGCCGGGGATCACTCCTACCAGGCGCGTCGATGTGGTGGTCGGTTGGTCGAGCAGTTCGAGGAGTTCCCGCAGGTAGTCGGCGTTTTTCGGTGCGATGGCGGTTCGGTAGTCCTCGCGGCTGATGACCCCGACGACCTGGTGTTCCTGGACCTGTTCAACGATCTCATCATCCGAAAGCTCTTGCGCCCCAACAAGATTGCGTAGGTCACGGCTCCAGTGAATCGTCTTCCAATACTTCGTACCCACTG
>CAZEOP010000306.1:0-2885 GCA_964513715.1 uncultured Gordonia sp. | reverse complement strand
ATCAACGAGGCCGGCTCCACCGCGAGCTTCACCGCCGTGGGGACCTCGTACGCGACGCACAACGAGCCGATGATCCCGCTGTACATCTTCTATTCGATGTTCGGCTTCCAACGCACCGGCGACAGCTTCTGGGCCGCCGCCGATCAGATGGCGCACGGCTTCGTCATCGGCGCCACCGCCGGGCGGACCACCCTCACCGGCGAGGGGCTGCAGCACGCCGACGGCCATTCGCTGCTGCTGGCCGCCTCCAACCCGGGCGTCGTCGCCTACGACCCCGCGTTCGGCTACGAACTCGGGCACCTCATCGACGACGGCCTGCGCCGGATGTACGGCGAGAATCCGGAGAAGATCTACTACTACATCACCGTCTACAACGAGCCGATCCATCAGCCGGCCCAGCCCGCCGAACTCGATATCGAGGGACTGCGCCGGGGCATCTATCTCTACCGTCCCGCGCAGAGCGCCGGCGCGCACCGCGCGTCGATCCTGGTGT
This sequence comes from uncultured Gordonia sp., assembly GCA_964513715.1. Classification (GTDB taxonomy): domain Bacteria; phylum Actinomycetota; class Actinomycetes; order Mycobacteriales; family Mycobacteriaceae; genus Gordonia. Next base: position 2,392 of record CAZEOP010000306.1, on the reverse strand, counting down.
CGGGCATCACCATGAGCGACGGCCTGCTGGCCCAGGACATGCTGGCCCGGGACTACGACGTCGCCGCCGACGTCTACTCGGTGACCTCGTGGACCGAGCCGGCCCGCGAGGGCATCGCGTGCGACCGCGAGGAACTGCTCGGCGGCGAGATCCGCAAGCCGTGGGTCACCGAACTGCTCGAAGACGGCGTGGGCCCGTTCGTCGCGGCCTCGGACTACCAGCGCGCGGTGCAGGAGCAGTTGCGCCCGTACGTCCCGGGGACCTACCTGACGCTCGGCACCGACGGCTTCGGCTTCTCCGACACCCGCGGCGCCGCGCGGCGGGTGTTCAATGTCGATGCCGCCTCCATCGCGGTCGGCGTGCTCACCGCGCTGGCCCGCGACGGCGTGATCGACCGGTCGGTGGCCCGGGAAGCAGCCGAGCGGTACCGGATCGCCGACGTGGACGCGGCCCCGGTCTCCACCGCCGATCCCGGCAGCGCCTGACGCCCGATTGCTCGGCCGATACCCTGGAGTCGTGCCGACCGAGCCGCTGAACCCCACCTCCGTCGCCGAGGCATTCGGCGACCGGGGCACCCATGTGCCGACCTCGTCGACGGTGCACGACGCCCTGCCCGAGACGCTGCTGCGCCGGGTGAAGCAGTACAGCGGCCGGCTGGCCACCGAGGCCGTGCACTCGATGTCCGACCAACTCCCCTATTTCGGCGACCTCGACGCGGCCCAGCGCTCCAGCGTCCAGTTGCTGGTCCAGACCGCCGTGGTGAACTTCGTCGAGTGGATCCAGGACCCCGAGGGCAACGTCAAGTTCACCGTGCAGGCCTTCCATGTGGTGCCGCAGGATCTGGCGCGCCGCATCTCGCTGCTGCAGACCGTGGAGATGGTCCGGGTGGCGATGGAGTTCTTCGAGAAGTGGCTGCCGCTGCTGGCCCGCGATGAGGCGCAATTGCGCGCCCTCACCGAGGCGGTGCTGCGGTACGGCCGCGAGATCGGCTTCGCCGCGGCCGCCATCTACGCCGCGGCCGCCGAATCGCGCGGCGCCTGGGACTCGCGCCTGGAGGCCCTGGTGGTGGACGGCGTGGTCCGCGGTGACACCGGCCCGCAGCTGATGTCCCGGGCGGCGGCGCTGAACTGGGATTCGGCCGCCGCGGCGACGGTGATCGTCGGCTCCCCGCCGCCGGAGCAGAACGTCTCGGTGCCACTCGCCATCCACAACACCGCCAAGCAGTACGACCGTTCGGCGCTCTCGGTGGTGCAGGGCCGCCGGCTGGTCGCCATCGTCAGCGGTTCCATCCGGTCCACCGAGCGCTTCCTCAGCGATCTGCTCGACCACTTCGCCGACGCCCCGGTGGTGATCGGGCCGACCACCCCGAACCTGATCTCCGCCCACCACAGCGCCACCGAGGCAATCGCCGGCCTGGACGCCGTCGTGGGCTGGCCCGGCGCGCCTCGCCCGGCCTTCAGTTCGGACCTGTTGCCCGAGCGCGCACTGGCCGGCGACCGCAGCGCGGCCCGCACCCTGACCGAGACGCTCGTCCTCCCGCTGGACGACCCGTCGCGCACCCTCGCCGACACCCTGGATGCCTTCCTGGATGCCGGATGCTCCATCGAACAGTGCGCCCGGGCGTTGTACGTTCATCCCAATACGGTCCGATATCGCTTGAAAAAGATCGCAGATGCGACCGGACGTGACCCAAGTAACCCTCGCGACGCGTACGTTCTGCGTGTCGCCGCGACCGTCGGCCGTTTGACACGATTCAGCCAAGAAACACCCTCTAGCGCCACATGAATCCCATCAGCCACAGCGCGAGACGTAAGAAACCGCTGGCAGATGTCATTTAACAACGATTCGGTAACAGATCGCGGCCCGGAAACGATGTGGCCACCTCTCGGGGGGTCACCAGAACTGGTTTTGTAGGAACCCTACAAAAACTCGCCTCAAGGTTCGGACGCCTCAACACCCCTGAGAGGGTCCTTAACGGTGTTCTCTAGTCTCGTGCTTTCGTTCCTTGCGCCCGGACAGGGCTCTCAGACTCCCGGCATGCTGATCCCGTGGTTGGCTGCCCCGGGCGCCGCTGCGCGCATCGCCGCGTGGTCGGAGGCCACCGGGCTCGACCTGGAGCGCCTCGGCACCACCGCGACCCCCGAGGAGATCACCGATACCGCGGTGACCCAGCCGCTCGTCGTCGCCGGTTCACTGCTCTCCTATGCGCAGCTGCGCGATGCCCACGGCGAACTGCCCGCCGGGACCACCGTTGCGGGCCATTCGGTCGGCGAACTGACCGCCGCCGCGATCGCCGGAGTCATCACCGACGACGAGGCCGTGCGGCTGGCCGCGATCCGCGGCGCCGAGATGGCCAAGGCCTGCGCGCTGGTGCCCACCACCATGGCCGCCG
>CAZEOP010000305.1:0-2896 GCA_964513715.1 uncultured Gordonia sp. | reverse complement strand
TGGGCGTGTGGGCGTGCGTGCGGGCGGGTCGGCGGGTCGGCCGGTCGGCGCATGGGCGCATGGGCGGGTGGGCGGGTGGGCGCGTCGGCGCGTCGGCGGGTCGGAGCGTGGGCGCATGGGCGGAGCGTGGGCGCATGGGCGGAGCCTGCAGCTGGCGGCGTTGGCTCACCCGCCGGCGTCGTGGCGCACTCGTCCTGCCAAAGCGCCGCGTGCAGTGGCTGACCGTTGAGCTGAGTCCGGTCGGGGCAGGCGGCCGGGGTGCTCGACCGTCAGGGCGTCCCGGCCAACAACCCGCGCCGAGAAGAGGATTTCGCCTGCATCGCCCGAGTGTGATTGCACGAATTCCTCTGCTCGGCGGATGGGCGTGTGGGCGTGCGTGCGGGCGGGTCGGCCGGTTGGCGGGTCGGCGGGTCGGCGGGTCGGCGGGTTGGCGCGTGGTCGCGTGGCCGGGTGGGCGGTGCCGGATGGCCGGGCCGGACCGCTGCTCAGTTGCCGATCGCGAATGTCGACGCGGCGCCGGCCAAGTCCAGTAGCGGCTGCGGGAGGATTCCCAGCACCACCGTGATCGCCACCGTCACGCCCACCAGCACGAGCGTGGCCGGGCGCTGGGCGAACGCCACATCGGGAGCGCCAGAGCCGGAGTCGAGGCCAGGGCCGGAGCTCGCGGTGGCGCCGACGTCTGAGCTCGAGCCGTTCGCGGCGGCACCCGCACCCGCGCCCGCCCGCCGCACTAGCCTCGGTCTTTCACGGGCCAGTGAGTCAAGCCGCTGAACGCACGTCAGTGAGCTTTTCGGGCTGATTTCAAGGGTGGGGCATGGTTGGGGCCCGGCTGTCGCGCCGGGTGTGCGGGTTCCTGGGGTCCTCCGTGGTCGTCGGGGCGGAGGTTCGGCGGTCAGCCGAACGCGGTGCGTATTCGGTGCCAGCCTGCGGCGATGGCGGCGGCCCAGCGCCAGGTTTTGTCGATGCGCAGGCGGGTCTGTCGGGCGCTGCGGGTGATGCGGGCGGCCACGTGCAGGACGCGGTATCGGAACGCCGCGATCTCACATCGGGCCAGCACGGGGTCGCCCTCAAAGGCGATGAGTTTGGTCCAGGCGATCAAGTCGGTGGCCATCATGACGACCTCGAGCCAGGCGGCGTTCTCGTTGAACCCGCGGCAGGGCAGGTTGCGTAGCCCGGTGGATTTGGCCTGCCGGATACGGTCCTCGACTCGGGCGTGCTGGCGGTGACGTAGCTCGAGGCCGGCGATATTGCCGCCGATCGCCCCTGGTGGGGTGTCGGTGAGGAACGCGGTGATGCGCATGCCGTCCAAGTCGGTGAAGGTCAGCTGCGCCCCGGGGTGGGGGCGTTCTTTGCGCAGTATCAACCGGGAGCCCTCGGGCCAGGCCGACAGGTCGATGTTGGCGGTGGCCTCGGCTATCCAAGCGCCGTCCCGGATTGCGTTATCGGTGTCGATGGCCGGGTACCAACATTGCTCAGGGATGCCATCGACGAATTTCTTGATCCGAAAGTCCACCGGGAACCCGAAGGAGAACCCGACGCCACGCTCGCGGCATGCGGCAGCGAACGCTCGGGTAGCGCCGGCTGAATCCGAGCGGGCCAGCACCCGTGGGCCGCCGGGATCGCCAGGGGTGGGACGCGCATGTGCAGGTATTGAGGCCAGCGCCATGTCCAGGACCTGGACGTGGTCGGCGGCGGTGTTCGAGCCGGCATTGCCGGGACGTAGCAGTCCGCCGAGTGCCTCCCCGCCCGCAATGTCGGGCCGATCCAGAAACGCCAGCAGCGGGTGGAACCCGAAGGTGCGCTTCCAGGTCGCGGCTGCGTTCTCCTTCTCACTGTGGGCGACGGTGATCGTGGCATCCAGATCGATGCACAGTTCCTGACTCAAATCCGGGCCGGCGCCCGCGGCCCACGCCGCCTGCCGGGCTGCCGCCCGCGCGGCGCGCACCGCCGGAAGGTGCTCGGCGTCGACTCGGTCCAGCACTCGCCACGCTGTCGGCATCGAGGCGACCGGCCCGAACACGCCCTGGCGGTCACCCAGGACCCCGATCCCGGTGATCGCGTCCGCGCCGTCGGCGACCGCGACGGCCAGATCGGTCAGCACCTGGCCCGGGGAGTGAACCCACGCACCGCGGTAGGTGTCCGCCAGAGCGTCGTCGAGCGCGCCGACCAGGCCGGTGTGCTCGGCGATCTCCCGCAGCATCCCCAACCCGGCGTGAGAGACCACGCCCGACCCGTCCGCACTGACCTTCAACCGCCGAAATGACCCGCTAGACTTCACCTGGGAAGTGCTCCTCGAACTGATATGACGTTGACCCTAGACAAGTCACATCATCCCAGCTCCGGAGCACTTCCCATGTCATTTCCGAGCCCTCACCTCACGGCCCCCGTGAAAGACCGAGGCTAGCCGTCCGTGCTGTCATCCGAAGGGGCTGGTGCACGAGTAGGTGACATCTGATCTGGCTTGCCCTGCCGGGGCGGCCTGGAAGGATGTTGCTGTGCCCAAGCCCTACCCCCAGGAGTTCCGCGACGACGTTGTCCGCGTCGCCTGGTGTGGATGGCCTGCTCGAGCGCCGACAGGACCAGATCGGATCGTCTGGACATCGAGGCTCGCCAGCCGAGTATCCGGCGTGGGTACACGTCCACCACGAAGGAGACGTAGCAGAACCCGGCCGGCGTCCATACACATGTAAAATCGCCGACTCACCACTGGTCCGGCCTTGTCGGGGTGTTCCACTGATCTTCGCAGGCCTAGGACTCCTCAACTTCCCTCCACTCACTTGCCCCGGAGACCCGCCGCTACGCAATCTGGATTCGAAAGGGTCTCTTAACGTCCCGCTCGGCAGGGCGAGCCGGATCACGTGTCACCTGTCTGAGTGCCGACCTCATCAGTCGAACG
>CAZEOP010000304.1:0-2898 GCA_964513715.1 uncultured Gordonia sp. | reverse complement strand
CATCCGGGTCAGCAGCGCGCCGATGGCCTCGCCGTCGCGGATCACCACGCGGTCGCTGCCGCGCACCTCGCGCGCCTTGGCGACCACGCCGAGCCGGCGCGCCGCACCGACCAGCGCGAGCGCCGCTTCCGGGCCGGGACAGCTGACCTCGAGGGACGACGAACGACCCGGTTCGGTGAGTGATCCGTGCGCCAGGAAGGCCCCCCGCCAGGCCGCCTCGGCGTCGCCGACCGTGCCGCCCACCACCTGCGCGGGCAGGCCGCGCACCGGCCTCCCGCGCGGATCGAGCAGACCGGTCTGGCGGGCCAGCGCCTCGCCGTCCTTGCTGACCCGGACGATGTAGCGGGCACCCTTGCGCAGACCGCCGGAGCGCAGCACATGCACCTCGGACGGGTAGCCGAACAGATCGTGAATCTCCTGGCGCAGCCGGCGGGCGACGTTGCCGAGGTCGACCTCGGCCTCCACCACCACGCGTCCGGCCACGATGTGCAGTCCCCCCGCGAACCGCAACAGCGCCGACACCTCAGCCTTCCGGCAGCTGAGCTGCGACACCGACAGACGACTCAATTCGTCCTTGACCGCCCCTGTCATGGCCACCGAGACCAATCCTCCTTCACCCCCGTCGAGTGCGTTCGGTAGAACGCCGCACAGTCGCTGCGCGGCGCCGCGCGCCGCCCGATCGCTCACAGGTTACCGCGCGGTCACCTCGTCGCCGTCTCCCGCCAGCAGATGCGCCAGTGTGGCCGCCGTCTTCTCCGGATCGTGCACCTGGGTACCGGGGCGGGCGATCTCGGCGCTGTGCAGCCGGGCGCCGAACAGCCGGGCGGCGCGCTCCAGGTGTTCGCGTTCGCGGCCAGCCGGGACCGAGGCCGCATCGACCACGATGTCGTCGATGCGCAGCCCGGCCGCATGCGCGGCGAGGACGTGCAGGTGCCGTTCCACCGAGAAGCCCGTCGTCTCGCCGGGCTCGGCCGCCAGGTTCACGAAGAGCACCTTGCGCCCCGGCGCCGCGGTCAGCGCGGCCAGCTGCTCGGGGACCAGGACATGCGGGATGACGCTGGAGAACCAGGAGCCGGGGCCGAGGGTCACCACGTCGGCGCGCGCCACCGCCGCCAGCGCCTGCGGGCAGGCGGCCGGCGCGGCGGGCTGCAGCCGCACCCGGCGGACCACGCCGGGGGTGGTGGCCACCGCGACCTGACCGCGGTTGTGCCGGCTCATCCGAGGGTCCTCCTCCAGGCCGGTCACGTCGGCCTCGATGATCAGCGGCTCGGTGGACATCGGCAGCACCCGGCCGTCGATGCCGAACAGCTCCACCAGATCGTCGAGCGCCGCCACGATGTCGCCGCTGACCTCATCGACTCCGGACAGCAGCAGATTCCCCACCGGGTGGCCGGCCAGGGCACCGCTGCCGCCGAAGCGGTGCTGCAGCACCGCGGCCCAGCGCTCAGCGCGGCGCGCCGCCGCGGGCTCCCGGTCGGCCAGCGCCGCCGGTGCGCCGAGTAGCGCGGCCAGCGCCATGCGCAGATCGCCCGGCGGGATCCGGCCGAGTTCGCGACGCAGCCGTCCCGACGAGCCGCCGTCGTCGGCGACGGTGACGACCGCGGTCACCTCGGGAGTCAGGTACCGCAGCGCGGTCAGCGTGTTGTACAGCCCGTGCCCGCCGCCGAGGGCGACGGCGCGCAGCGCCGTCACTCCCGCCCCAGATCACGATGCGAGGCGGTGACCTCGTAGCGCGGATTCCCGTCGACGTCGGTCTCCCCGGCCAGCCGGGCGACCAGTTCCTCGGTCATCGCGACGCTGCGGTGCTTGCCGCCGGTGCAGCCGATGCCGATCGTCATGTAGCCCTTGCCCTCGCGCAGGTAGCCGCGCGCGATGATGTCGACCAGCTCCACATAGCGCATCGCGAACTCGAGGGCATCGGGCTGTCCGAGGACGTAGTCGCGGACCTGGGCGTCGCGGCCGTTGTGCGGGCGCAGTTCCGGTATCCAGTACGGGTTCGGCAGGAACCGGACGTCGGCCACCAGGTCGCAGTCGATGGGCAGGCCGTACTTGAAGCCGAACGACTGCACGGTGATCGACAGGCCCTTGCCCGCGGTCGACGGGAAGGCCTTGGCCACCATCGTGCGCAGCCGGGTGGCCGACAGGTCGGAGGTGTCGATCTCCAGGTTCGCGCTGGCCTTGACTCCGGCCAGCATGGCGCGTTCGGAGGCGATGCCGTCGGACAGGGTGCCGCCGTCCTGCAGCGGATGCCGGCGGCGGACCTGCTCAAAGCGGCGGATCAGCACCGGATCGGAGGCGTCGACGAAGAGCAGCATGGTGTGCGCACCGCCGTCGGCGAGCTGCCCGCGCAGCCGGGCCAGATCGGCCGCGAACGACGGGCCCGTCGCCCGCACCACCATCGCGATCTTCTGCGCCCCGAACTCGCTGGTCCGCACTCCGTCGACCACCTGGGCGATCACCGAGACCGGCACATTGTCGGCGACGTACCAGCCGTCGTCCTCGAGCACATTGGCCACCGACGTCCGGCCGGCGCCGGACATGCCGGTGACGAACAGGACGGTGGTTCCGGTGCCCTCGGCTTCAGTCACTGGCGCATCCTCTCACTTGCCGTTTCCACTTCCCGAGCTCGGCTCCCGCGAGCTCGGCTCGCCGATTCTCGCCTGATCGGCGTGCAGCGCCTCGTACACCGTGCGCGCGGTGCTCTTGCCGATGCCGGGCACCTGCGCGATCTGGTCCGGGTCGGCCTCCTTCAGCCGCGCCACCGATCCGAAGTGCGTCACCAGCGCCGTGCGGCGGGTGGCCCCGAGCCCGGGGATGCCGTCCAGCGCCGAGGCCGTCATCCGCTTGCTGCGCTTGGACCGGTGGAAGCCGATCGCGAAGCGGTGCGCCTCGTCGCGG
>CAZEOP010000303.1:0-2915 GCA_964513715.1 uncultured Gordonia sp. | reverse complement strand
GGCCGCGCTGGGTGCGCGTCACGCGCGACCTGCCGACCACGGCCACCAACAAGATGAGTATTTGAGGGTTCGGGAGCCACTGGATATTGAGGTTGGGAGCCACCGTTATTGGCGTTGAGAGCCGGTGGCCGATGGGGTGGGAGCCACCGGCTCTCGTGCGCCGATCCCGGGGGTTAGTTCACGGCGGTGTGTTCGCGCATGTTGAAGGTGCCGGTCTCGATCCAGAGGGTGTTGTGGACGATGCGGTCCATGATGGCGTCGGCGTGTACGGCGGAGCCGAGGCGCTGGTGCCAGTCCTTCTGCGCGTACTGGGTGCAGAACACCGTCGAGGCGTGTCCGTAGCGGCGCTCGAGGAGTTCGAGCAGCATGCTGCGCATGCCCTCGTCGGGCGGGTCGAGGAGCCATTCGTCGAGCACGAGCAGCGTGAAGGCGGCGTACTTTTTCAGGAACGTCGTCTTGCCGTTCGGCTTGTCCTGCGCCAGTGCCCACGCTTCGGCCAGGTCCGGCATCCGGATGTAGTGCGCTCGAATCCGGTGGGTGCATGCCTGTTTGGCCAGGGCGCATCCGAGGTAGGACTTTCCGGAGCCGGTGAAGCCCTGGAAGACGACGTTCTGATGCCGGTCGATGAACGAGCAGGCGCCGAGCTGGGCGATCACGCCCTGGTCCAGGCCGCGCTCGTGGAGCATGTCCAGCCGCCTGAGGTCGGCGTTGGGATAGCGCAGGCCGGCTCGCCGGATCAGCCCCTCGACTTTGGCGTGGGTGTACGTGGAGTGGGCCTCGTCGACGACGATCTTGACCTGGTCCTCGAACCCCATTCCCAGCATGAGGGTCTCGTCGCGGGCCTCGAACGCCTCCAGCATCGCGGTGGCGCCCATCTCGCGTAGCTTGCGGCGGGTCTCGGGATCGAGCCTGGTCATCGGGCACCTCCTGCGGCGTAGTAGTCGGCCCCACGCACATACCCGCCGGCGTCCTGGGCGGGCCGGTCCGGGCTGGCCCTGCCGGTCGGTGGTGCGGGTTTGTCCTGCCCGGTTTCCAGGATCGGGCGCAGGTGCGCGTACCGCGGGGAGCGGATCGGCCCGGCCAACGCGATCCGACACGCGGCCTCGACCCGCTCGGCCGAATAGCGGCGGGTCAACCGCAGCACGGCCAGAGCGGGGTTGATGCCCTGCTCGGCAACGGGCACCGATTCAAAGATCCGATCGGTCACCACCAGCGCCGAGGGGCCGACTCGCTCGGCCCATTCACGGACTCTGCTTTGGTCCCACTGCCGGTATTTCGGCCCGGTCGGCAAGTCCGCATCGTTCGTGCGGTAGGCGTTGACCACGGTCTCGGGCCACAGCACGTGGCTCGATAGCCGCTGGTGGCCGCGGTGCACCTCGAGCAGCGACTCGGTGATCCTCAGGTCGACCTTGGCGCCCACGTGCGGGTACGGCACGGAGTAGTAGTTGCGGGCGAAGGACACGTGCCCGTTGCGCCCGACCTTCCGGCCGTAGACCCAGCGACTGATCTCGTACCCGGTGGCCGGCAACGGCCGCAGCAGCTCCTTCTCCTCGGAAGTGAACACACTGGCCCTGGAGCCAGCTCGCTTCTGGAACGGCTCGGCGTTGTACGCCTCAAGCTGGTCGGCGATCGCCGACTTGAGCTCCGGAAGCGTCGCGAACTGTCGCGCACGGAGGGCGGCGATGATCCACGTGGCCACGTTCCCGACGGTGTTCTCCACGCTCGCCTTGTCCTTGGGCTTGCGCACCCGGCCGGGCAGGACCGCGGCCGAATAATGAGCGGCCATCTCCCGGTAAGCGTCATTGAGGACGATCTCACCCTCGCGTGGATGTGTGATCACGCCGGTCTTGAGGTTGTCGCACGCGATGCGCGGCACCGATCCGCCGAAGAACTCGAACATCGCCACGTGGGCCCGTAGCCAGGTGTCCTGCTTCATGTCCAGGGTCGGTTCGACGAAGGCGTACCGGGAGAACGGCAGGCACGCCACGAACAGATACACCCGCCTCGCCTCGCCAGTGACGGGGTCGGTCAGCTGCATCGTCGGGCCAGACCAGTCCACCTCGACGGTCTGCCCGGCCTTGTGCCCGACCCGAGAGGCCAACCCAGCGACCAGTACATGCTGTTGGTACTGCTTACAGAACCGGTCGTACCCCATTGCCGGGGACCCCGAGCCCGTGCACCGGTCGATGTACTCGCCGTGCAAGAGCTTCATCGTCACCCCGACCCGGGCCATCTCCCGATGCACCTCGGCCCAGTCGGGCTCGGCGAACACGCTCTCGTGCTCACCCCGGCCCGGGAACAACAGCGAGTACACCTCGCCGTCCGGTAGATCTGCGACGTCGTCCCAGCCGAGCTTGGCGGCATCAGCGGCCTCCAGCACCGCAGCGACGCTGTTGCGTGAGATCTGCTGCGAGGCCGCGATCGCCCGCCCCGACAGGCCCTCGGCCCGCAACTGCAAGACGAGTTTCGCCTTGATCTTCCTTACCATTGGGAACTGCTCCTTCCGCCAGGTGCCCGTTACACCCAGCGGGAGGAGCCTAAGAAGGTGGCTCTGAACGCGAATAACGGTGGCTCCGACGACGTCCAAACCGTCAAGCAGCTACCGGCTCCCAGACCCAATACGACTGGCCCTCAGAACAGCGAATACTCAGCCAGCTCAAGGGCGCTCCTCTGGCTCGGCCTGTACGGCATCTGATATATCACGGGATCTGGGTGAAAAACCTCAGCGGCTCATCGAGTGCTTCGGTGACTACGCGCTGGTGAGCGTGACCAAGCGTTACCGCGACGGGGGCGTCGTCCAGAGGGTTAACGGGACTTGGTCCGAGATTTCCTACACCCCGGCCTACTGCGTGGAACCGAGGATCAGGGGAAACGTCCTTCCCGCGGCCATGGTTGATCAGTACTTTGAGATATGC
>CAZEOP010000302.1:0-2945 GCA_964513715.1 uncultured Gordonia sp. | reverse complement strand
GTCATCTCGTCGCTGCTGCACTCGGACATCCGGACGGTGCTGGCCACCCTGGACGAGCGGGAGCGTCAGGTCATCACCCTGCGCTTCGGGCTCGACGACGGCCAGCCGCGCACGCTCGACCAGATCGGCCGGTCGTTCGGGCTGTCCCGCGAGCGCGTCCGGCAGATCGAGCGCGAGGTGATGGGCAAGCTGCGCGCGGGCGACCGCGCCGAGAAGCTGCGCGCCTACGCCAGCTGACCGGTACTCACCCGAGCCGTCGCGGCCCGGTGTCGGCGAGAGTCGGCACCGGGCCGATCGCCATCCGGGCGGCGAGCACCGAGGTGCCGTCGGCCGACGACAGCACCGGATCCAGCCGCAGGTCGCGGATCTCCGGGATCTCGTCGACCAGTACCGAGACCCGCAGCAGCAGATCGATCAGCGCGTCGATGTCGGCCTCCGGCTCCCCGGTGCCCCCGGCCAGCAGCGCGGCCGAACGCGGTTCGGCGACGAGATCGCGCGCATCGTCGACGGTCAGCGGCACCGCCCGGTAGCTGCGATCGCCGAGGGTCTCGAAGATCCGCCCCGACAGGCCGAACGAGACGATCGGCCCGAACGAGGAACTCTCGCCGACCTCGATCGAGACGCCGAGCCCCTTGGGCGCCATCTTCTGCACCTGCAGCGCGGACTCGCCGGTGAGCTCCTGCAGTTCGGCGAAGGCGGTGATGACGGCGGTGGCGTCGTTGAGGTCGAGCCGGGCGCCCTCGCGGTCGAGCCGGCCGATCCACTGCGCGCCGGTCGCCTTCACCGCGACCGGGAAGCCCAGCTCCCGCGCCGCCGCGGAAGCCTCGTGCATGGTGCGGGCCTCCCGGAAATCGACCACCGCGATCCCGTACCAGGACAGCACGGTCGCCGTCTCCAGCGCGGTCAGTTCCCGGCCGCCGCCGTCGCTCATCAGTTCCCGGACATAGCTGCGGGCGTGCTCGGCCGAGGTGCCCGTCAACTCCACCTCCGCGGTCTCCGGCCGCTGCCGCCACTGCGCGTAGCGCCGGCTCAGCGCCAGTGCGCCGGCCGCGCGCTCGGGGGTCGGGTACGACGGGATGGAGCCGCGGGTCGGCATGCCGGCCGGTCCCGGCACGGACAGCCCGGCCGGGATGCCCTCCACCGCCAGGAAGGTCGTGACGATCGGCTTGTTCTCGCGCTGCGGACTCGACTCGACGGCCGCCATCAGTGCCCGCGAGTACTCGGCGGTGTCCACCGCCACCGGCGGCACGAAGACCACGATCACCGCATCCACGCCGTCGTCGGCCAGTGCCGTCGAGACGGCATCCGACAGCTCCTGCTCCGGCACCGCGGGACCCAGGTCGACCATGGAGACCACGTCCAGCCCGGAACTGCGCGCCGTGTGCGCGGCTAGCGAGGCGATCACCGACGAATTGCCGATGACCGCGGTGCGCGGCCCGGCCGGCAGCGGCTGATAGGCCAGCACGGTTGCCGCATCGAAGAGATCGGCCAGCGAATCGACCTGCAGAACGCCGGCCTGCGCCAGCACCATCTGCGCGATCCGGTCGTCGACGGCGCCGTACCGCTCCCCCTGTTCGCCCACCCGGGTCATCGCGCCGCGGCCGGATTTGATGGCCACCACCGGCTTGTTGCGGGCCACCCGGCGCGCGATGCGGCCGAACTTGCGCGGATTGCCGAAGTTCTCCAGGTACAGCAGCACCACGTCGGTGGACTCGTCGGTGTCCCAGTACTGCAGCACGTCGTTGCCCGAGACGTCCGCCCGGTTGCCGGCCGAGACGAAGGTCGACAGCCCGAGCCGGCGGTGCGCCGCGGTGGCGAGGATCGCGATGCCGAGTGCGCCGGACTGACAGAAGAAGCCGACCCGGCCGGGACCGGGGATGCGCGGCGCCAGGGTGGCGTTGAGCGCGATCTCGGGCGCATTGTTCACCACACCCAGCGCATTGGGTCCCACCAGGCGCATGCCGTGCGCCCGGACCTGCTGCACCAGGGCCCGCTCGGCGATCAGACCCTCGTCACCCAGTTCGCCGAAGCCGGCCGAGACCACCACCAGGGTCTTGACGCCCTTGGCCAGACAGTCGTCGAGCACCTCGGACATGCCCGCGGCGGGCACGGCGACGACGGCCAGGTCGACCGGATCGGGAATGTCGATGACGCGTTCGTAGGCGCGGATCCCGCGTACCGAGCGCGCCTGACCGGGGCCGTTGACCGGATAGACCGGGCCGGTGAAGCCGCCGGCGATGACATTGGCCAGCAGCACATGGCCGACCTTCTTCGGATCCGAGGAGGCGCCGATCACCGCGACCGCCGAGGGCCGCAGCAGGTTCGCGATGGATCGCGCTTCCGAGGCCCGCTCGCGCGCATTGCGCACCGCGGTCAGCGCGTCGGTCGGGTCGATCTCGAACTCCACATGCACGGTGCTGCCGTCGAAGGCCCGGCTGATCTGATAGCCCGCGTCGCGGAAGACCGCCACCATGTTCGGATTCTCCGAGAGCACCTCGGCCTCGAACTCGGTGAAGCCGTTCTCGGCGGCCGCACCGGCCAGGTGCTCGAGCAGGATCGGCCCCAGCCCGCGGCCCTGATGGGCATCGGCGACGACGAAGGCCACCTCCGCCGAGTGCGGCTTGCCGGTGTCGGCGAGTCCCTCGTACAGGCCCATCGCGATGATCTCGTCGCCCAGCCAGGCCAGGATCGCGACCCGGTTGCGGTAGTCGACCGTGGTCATCCGGACCACCTCGCGCGGCGGCAGCGTGGGCGTCGGCCCGAAGTAGCGCAGATAGCGGGTGCGTTCGGAGAGGCCCTCGTGGAACCGGATCAAGGCGTCGGCGTCGGCGGGGGTGATCGGCCGCAGGTGCACCACCCCGCCGTCGGAGGCCAGCACATCGGCCGCCCAGTGCCGCGGGTACCGGCCCGCGGCCGGCGCCGCCTCGGCGGCCGATGCGGCGGGA
>CAZEOP010000301.1:0-2954 GCA_964513715.1 uncultured Gordonia sp. | reverse complement strand
CGCAGCGGCTCCCGCAGGGAGATCTCGAAGCCGGGGCCGTCGAAACCGGCGGCCGCGTCGCCGACGATCGGGGTCGCCACCGCGGGAGCGAGCCCGCCGTGCGCCCGCACCTGCACCACGCATTCGACGGGACCGTCGGGGGTGATCCCGGACGACCAGACGGCCTTGGCCGCGACGATGGTGCCGACTTCCAGATCGGCGGCGGTGCCGACCGTGACGGTGCCGCTGGCCGGGTCGATGGCGGTGACGTAGCGGGGTGCGCCGTCGGCGGCCGGCGCCTCGATGCCCAGGCCCTTGCGCTGGCCGACGGTGAAACCGTGCACGCCCTCGTGCGTGCCGAGCCGCTCCCCCGTCCCGGCGTCGACCAGTGCACCCGGGCGCACGCCGATGCGGGCGCCGAGGAAGGCGCGCGTATCGCCGGACGGGATGAAGCAGATGTCGTGCGAGTCGGGCTTGTCGGCCACCAGCAGGCCGCGTTCGGCGGCCTCGGCGCGGATCTGCGGCTTGGGGGTGTCGCCGATCGGGAACATGGCGCGCGACAGCTGCGCGTGGTCCAGGACGGCCAGCACATACGACTGGTCCTTGTCCGCGTCGACCGCGCGGCGCAGTTCACCGTCGTGCAGGCGCGCGTAATGCCCGGTCGCCAGCGCATCGAAGCCGAGTGCGACGGCCCGCTCGGCGAGTGCGGCGAACTTGATCTTCTCGTTGCAGTCCAGGCACGGATTGGGCGTCTCGCCGGCGGCATAGGCGGCGACGAAGTCGTCGATCACGTCCTCTTTGAAGCGGTCGGCGAAATCCCAGACGTAGAAGGGAATGCCGAGCATGTCGGCCACCCGCCGGGCATCGTCGGCGTCCTCACGCGAGCAGCAGCCGCGCGAGCCCGTGCGCAGCGCACCCGGCGCCGTCGACAGCGCCAGATGCACCCCGGTCACGTCGTGCCCGGCCGCCACGGCGCGCGCCGCAGCAACGGACGAGTCGACGCCGCCGCTCATGGCCACCAGGACCCGCTTGCGCGTCATCAGCGGACCCCCGTCAAACCGGCCACCCGGGCGCGGTCGGTCACCTCGCCGAGCACCGCGGCGACGTGATCGACGTCGGCGGCGGTGTTGTCCACGCCGAACGAGAAACGCAACGAGCCGCGCGCCGCGGCCCGGTCCAGCCCCATGGCCAGCAGCACATGACTGGCCGAGGCCACCCCGGCATTGCACGCCGAGCCGGTGGAACACTCGACCCCGTTCGCATCCAGCAGCATCAGCAGCGAATCCCCTTCGCAGCCCGCGAAGGAGACGTGCACGGTGCCGGGCAGGCCGTCGCCGCGAGAGTTGACGGTGGCGCCGTCGATCCCCTGCAGGGCCGCCAGCAGCCGGTCGCGCAGCTGCGCGAGATGGCGAGCGTGCTCGTCCAGGCCGTCGACGGCGGCGGTCAGCGCCGCGGCCATGCCCGCGACGGCGGCCACCGGCTGGGTGCCCGAGCGCAGATCACGCTCGTGACCTCCACCGTGCAGCAGCGGCCGGCAGGTCACCTCGCGACCGAGGACCAGCGCGCCCACCCCCTGCGGCCCGCCGAACTTGTGCGCGGTGATGCTCATCGCGCACAGGCCGCTCGCCGCGTAGTCGACGGGCAGATGCCCCACCGCCGCGACGGCATCGGAGTGCATGGGCACCCCCGCCGCTCGGGCCAGGGCCGCGAGCTCGCCGATGGGCTGCACGGTGCCGACCTCGTTGTTGGCCCACATCACCGAGACCAGGGCCACCCGGTCGGCGTGCGCGTCCAGTTCCGCGGCCAGATCGGCCGGGTTCACCCGACCGGTCGCGTCGACCGGAAGGATCACCAGTTCGGCGCCGTCGTGGTCGGCCAGCCACTGGGCCGGGTCGAGGACGGCGTGGTGCTCCACGGCGGAGATCACCAGGCGGTTCCGCCGCGGGTCCTGCGCGCGGCGCGCCGCGAAAATCCCCTTGATCGCCAGGTTGTCGGCCTCGGTGCCGCCCGAGGTGAAGATCACCTCCGAGGGCCGGGCGCCCAGGTTCCGGGCAATCTGCTCGCGGGACTCCTCGAGCAGCCGCCGGGCCAGCCGTCCGGATCCGTGCAGGGACATCGGATTCCCCGGGCGGGCCCAGGCAGCATTCATCGCCGCGACGGCCTCGGGGACCATCGCCGTGGAGGCGGCATTGTCGAGGTAGACAGACATGATCGAGTCCAGGATAGCGCCGCCGGCGGGTGGATCAGCATCTGAGCGCGGGCGGCCAGGGTGCGCCGGTCCACCTCCGGCGCCTGCAGCGGGTGCACGGTGACCGCGACCGTCAGGTTAGCCGCCCGCAGCACCCGGCCGAAGGTGTCGGCCAGGTCGTCGTCGCCCAGGTAGCCGGGCGCGGTGACGGTGTTCCCGGCGCGCTGGTAGGCGATCGCGATCGGCAGCACCGGCACCCCGGCGTCGATCGCCGCCTGGAAGAAGGCCGGCCGGAACCGGCCCGAGGCGACGCCGCACCAGGTGGTGCCCTCCGGAAACACCGCGACGCGGCGCCCGCGGCGCAGCAGGACCGCGACCCGGCTCAGGAACGGCCGCAGCGCCCCCAGGTCCCCGCGCCGATGCTCCAGAATCCCGAAGACGCGCAGCAACGGCGCCGCCGGCCCCATCGCAGTCACCTCGCATTTGGCGACGAAACGCGCCGGGGCGATCGCGGCGATCGCCAGGACATCGAAGAACGAGATGTGATTGGCGACGATCAGCACACCGCGCGGCAGCCGTGCCGGGCGCGGCAGGACGTGGCCGACGCGCAGCCGCAGCCCCAGCGCCGCCAGCGTACCGCGGGCGGCCAGCCGCCAGTACGCGGACCGGGCACGATAGGGCAGCAACGAGGTGAGCACGCCCGGCGGCAGCACCGCGACCGCCAGCAGCACCAGCGCCGCCACCCGGAGACCCACCCGCCACCGACCCACCGTCGGCGTGCGCGGGG
>CAZEOP010000300.1:0-2967 GCA_964513715.1 uncultured Gordonia sp. | reverse complement strand
GATGGCGCCCTCGCTGGCCACCATGCTGGTGGTGCTGACCACCGACGCCAAGGTCTCGCCCGAGATGCTCGATACGGCGCTGCGCCGGGCCACCGCGCTCACCTTCGACCGCCTCGACATCGACGGCTCCACCTCCACCAACGACACCGTGCTGCTGCTGTCCTCGGGCGCAAGCCAGCTCGAGATCACCCAGGAGCAGCTCGACGCCGCCGTCTTCGCCGTGTGCGACGACCTGGCGCACCAGCTGCAGAACGATGCCGAAGGCGTCACCAAGCGGTGCGAGATCACCGTTCGCGGCGCCCGCACCGAGGACGACGCCCTGGCCGTCGCCCGCAGCATCGCCCGCGACTCGCTGGTGAAGACGGCGCTGTTCGGCTCCGATCCCAACTGGGGGCGGGTGCTGGCCGCCATCGGCATCGCGCCGGTCACCATCGACCCGGACGCGATCACGGTGTCGTTCAACGGATCCGCGGTCTGCGAGAACGGGACCGGCGTGCCCGGCGCCCGCGACGTGGACCTGTCCGGCACCCGCATCGAGGTCGTCGCCGATCTCGGCCTGGGCGATGCCGAAGCCACCGTCCGCACCACCGACCTGTCCCACGCCTACGTCGAAGAGAACTCGGCCTACACGACATGACCACGAGCACTGACATCTCCCCGCTGCAGAAGGCGGCGATCCTCGCCGAATCCCTGCCCGCGCTCTCGGCCCTGCACGGCCGCCGCGTGGTGATCAAGTACGGCGGCAACGCCATGGTCGACGATGCCCTGAAGACGGCCTTCGCCGCCGACATGGTGCTGCTGCGCGCCTGCGGTATCCACCCGGTCGTCGTGCACGGCGGCGGACCGCAGATCTCGGCCATGCTCGCCCGGCTCGGCCTGGAGGGCGAGTTCCGCGGCGGCTTCCGGGTCACCACCCCCGAGGTGATGGACGTGGCGCGCATGGTGCTCTTCGGCCAGGTCGGCCGGGAACTGGTCGGCCTCATCAACGCGCACGGCCCGTACGCGGTCGGGCTCACCGGGGAGGACGCCAAGCTGCTCACCGCGACCCGGCGGACGGCGCTGGTCGACGGCGAGCGCGTCGACATCGGGCTGGTCGGCGACATCGCCGCGGTCAACACTTCCGCGGTGGACGACCTGATCGCCGCCGGGCGCATCCCGGTGATCTCCACCATCGCGCCGGACGTGGACGGCGTGGTGCACAACATCAACGCCGACACCGCGGCCGGCGCGGTCGCCGCCGCACTCGGTGCCGAGCACCTGGTGATGCTCACCGACGTGGAGGGTCTGTACACCGACTGGCCGGACCGCAGTTCACTGGCCAGTCGCATCGATGCCGCCGCGGTGCGCGCGCTGCTGCCGCGGCTGGACTCTGGGATGATCCCGAAGATGGAGGCGTGCCTGGCGGCCGTCGACGGCGGCGTGACCGCGGCGCATGTGATCGACGGGCGCGAGCCGCACGCGGTGCTGGCCGCGCTGCTCACCGCGTCGACCGCCGGCACCACGGTGGTGGCGTCATGACCGCGCCGCTGCAGCAGCGCTGGTCGGCGGCGCTGATGAACAACTACGGCACCCCGCCGGTCGCGCTGGTGCGCGGCGAGGGCGCCGTCGTCTACGACGCCGACGGCAAGGAGTACCTGGATCTGCTCGGCGGCATCGCCGTCAACGCCCTGGGACACGCGAATCCCGAACTCGTGCAAGCGGTTTCGGCCCAACTGTCCACTCTGGGACATGTCTCCAACCTGTACATCTCGCCGGTGGTCGTGGAACTGGCCGAGCGGCTGCTCGACCAGTTCGGGCATCCGGGCAAGGTCTTCTTCTGCAACTCGGGCACCGAGGCCAACGAGGCGGCGTTCAAGCTCGCCCGGCTCACCGGACGCCCGCAGATCATCGCCGCGCAGGGCGGCTTCCACGGGCGGAGCATGGGCTCGCTCGCGATGACCGGTCAGCCGGCCAAACGCGCGCCGTTCGAGCCGATGCCCGCCGGCGTCGACTTCGTCCCCTACGGGGACGTCGCCGCGCTGGAGGCCGCCGTCTCGCAGCGCACCGCCGCGGTGATCCTGGAGCCGATCCAGGGCGAGAACGGGGTCGTGGTTCCGGGCGCCGACTATCTGGCGGCCGCGCGGCGGATCACCGCCGAGCACGGCGCGCTCCTGATGCTCGACGAGGTGCAGACCGGGATCGGCCGGACCGGCGTGATGTTCGCGCATCAGCGCGACGGGATCGTGCCGGATGTGATGACCCTGGCGAAGGGGCTGGGCGGCGGACTGCCGATCGGTGCGGTGATCGCCAGCGGGCCGGCGGCCGAGCTGTTCGGACCCGGCCAGCACGGCACCACCTTCGGCGGCAACCCCGCCGCTGCCGCCGCGGCGCTCGCGGTGCTGACCTATCTCGACGAGCACGCCCTGCTCGACCACGTCGCCGCGGTCGGCAAATCGCTGGCCACCGGCATCGAGGACCTGGGCCATCCGCAGATCGCCGGGGTGCGCGGTGCCGGGCTGCTGCTGGGCGTCGTGCTGAACGCGGACATCTCCGGTGCCGTCGAACTCGCGGCGCGTGAGCACGGTTTCCTGATCAACGCCCCGGCGCCGAATGTGCTGCGGCTGGCGCCGCCGCTGATCCTCACCGACGAACAGGCCGGGCGCTTCGTCGCGGCCCTCCCGGACATCCTGGACGCCGCGACGGCCCAGACCGTGACAGCCCAGACCGGGACAGCCCAGACCGGGACAGCCCAGACCCCGACCGCACCGAAGGATGAATCATGACCCGGCACTTCCTGCGCGACGACGACCTCACGCCGGCCGAACAGGCGCAGGTGCTGGCGCTGGCGACCGAGCTCAAGAAGGACCCGACCGGGCACAAGCCGCTGGCCGGTCCGCGCGCCATCGGGGTGATCTTCGACAAGAACTCCACCCGCACCCGCGTCTCCTTCGAGGTCGGCATCGCCCAGCTCGGCGGACACGCGGTGGT
>CAZEOP010000299.1:0-2995 GCA_964513715.1 uncultured Gordonia sp. | reverse complement strand
TGATCCTGGTCAACGGCAAGCAGTTCAAGAGCTACCGCGGCATGGGCTCGCTGGGGGCCATGCAGGGGCGCGGCCAGGGCAAGTCGTACTCCAAGGACCGCTACTTCCAGGACGACGTGCTGGCCGAGGACAAGCTGGTGCCCGAGGGTATCGAGGGGCGGGTGCCGTTCCGCGGCCCGCTGTCCCAGGTGATCCACCAGCTGGTCGGCGGCCTGCGCGCGGCCATGGGATACACCGGTGCCGCGAGCATCGCCGAGCTGCAGAAGGCGCAGTTCGTGCAGATCACCGCGGCCGGGCTCAAGGAGTCCCATCCGCACGACATCACCCTCACCGCCGAAGCGCCGAACTACTATTCGCGCTGAGTCGTCGGCAACCTCTACCCGCTAAGAAAGGCGCTCGCAGTGCGTGACCTCGTCGAATTCGGCATGGGCCGGACCGCCCGTCGGACCTATGAGCTCGAGGACATCTCGATCGTGCCGTCCCGCCGGACGCGGAGTTCCAAGAACGTCTCGACCGCCTGGCAGATCGACGCCTATCGGTTCGAGACGCCGATCATGAACCATCCGACCGATGCGATCGGCTCGCCCGATTCGGTGATCGAGCTCGGTCGGCTCGGCGCGCTGGGCGTGCTCAACGGCGAGGGCCTGTGGGCCCGGCACGACGACGCCGACGAGAAGATCGGCCGGCTGATCGAGATCGCCGACAGCGACCCCGACCCGTCGGCGGCCGTGGCCTTCCTGCAGGAGCTGCACGCGGCGCCGGTGCGCGCCGAGCTGCTGGCCGCGGCGGTGGCGAAGGTCCGCGAGGCCGGTGTCACCACGGCGGTGCGGGTGAGCCCGCAGCGGGCGCCCGAGCTGACCCCGGCGCTGCTGGAGGCCGGTCTGGAGATGCTCGTGGTGCACGGCACCATCATCTCGGCCGAGCATGTGGTGCTGGTGGATCGCGGCCAGGACGATCTGGTGGCCGAGCCGCTGAACCTGAAGACCTTCATCTCCGCGCTGGACATTCCGGTGGTGGCCGGCGGCGTGCACGACCATCGCACCGCCCTGCACCTGATGCGCACCGGCGCGGCTGGCGTGATCGTCGGCTACGGTTCGGCGGAGGGTGCGACGACCACCAACGAGGTGCTGGGCATCGGTGTCCCGATGGCCACCGCGATCGCCGACGCCGCGGCGGCGCGGCGCGATTACCTGGACGAGACCGGCGGCCGCTATGTGCACGTCATCGCCGACGGCGACCTGCACACCTCGGGCGACGTGGCCAAGGCCATCGCCTGCGGCGCGGATGCCGTCGCGCTGGGCACGCCGCTGGCTGCGGCCGCCGAGGCGCCCGGGCGCGGCTGGTACTGGCCGTCGGCCGCGGCACACCCGGACACTCCGCGCGGTGCGCTGTTGCAGGTGGCGCCGGAGGCGGATCGCCCGAGCCTGGCCCGGATTCTGTCCGGTCCGTCCGACGATCCGGACGGCCTGCTGAATCTGATCGGCGCGCTGCGCCGGTCGATGGCCAAGGCCGGCTATGCCGATCTCAAGGAGTTCCAGAAGGTCGGGCTGTCGGTTCGCGGCTGACCCGCGCGGCTCCGCGCTAGGGTGAGCGGCGTGGAGCAGCTGATGGAACGGGTGTTCACCTCGGTCGCGCTCGTCTTCGAGGCGCTCGGTGCGCTGGCCATGGTGATCGGGTTGATCGTCTCGCTGGTGCTCGGCGTGCGGGCGATGGCGCGCGGCGACTCGGGACAGGACTCGTTCCAGATCGTCCGCCGCACCCTGGGCGGGGCCATCATGCTCGGCCTGGAGATTCTGGTGGCCGCCGATCTGGTGCGCACCATCACCTCGCGGCCGTCCATCGAGGATGCGCTTATTCTGGGCATCATCGTGCTGATCCGGACGGTGCTCTCGCTGTCCATCTCGATCGAGGTCGAGGGTGTGCTGCCCTGGCGCAGGGCGCTGCTCACCTCCGGGGGAGCGGTCGTCGCCCAGGAGGTCCGGCGCGATCACGCGGCCCGGCACCTGCGGGAGACGGCCTCCGGTTCGCCCGCCGACGGGTGAGGTCCGGACGGGAGACGAGCGCGGAGTAAGGGCAGGCTTGCTACGCAACCGTGACAACGCGCATTAGTATCGTCGAGCATGAGCACTGACTTCGACGTCCTGATCATCGGCTCCGGTTTCGGCGGCAGCGTGAGCGCGCTGCGCCTGGTGGAGAAGGGCTACAAGGTCGGCGTCATCGAGGCAGGTCGGCGCTTCGAGGACGACCAGTTCGCCAAGACCAGCTGGCGGCTCAACAAGTTCGTCTGGGCGCCGAAGCTCGGTCTGTACGGCATTCAGCGCATCCACATGCTCAAGGACGTGATGATCCTGGCCGGCGCGGGGGTGGGCGGCGGCTCACTGAACTACGCGAACACGCTGTACAAGCCGCCGAGCCCGTTCTTTCAGGACCCGCAGTGGGCGCACATCACCGATTGGGAAGCCGAGCTGACGCCGCACTACGAGCAGGCCCGCCGCATGCTCGGCGTCGTGACCAACCCGACGTTCACCAATTCGGACGCGGTGATGAAGGAGGTCGCGGAGGAGATGGGCTGCGCGGACACCTTCACCTCCACCCCGGTGGGCGTCTTCTTCGGTGCCAAGACCGGTGGCGAGGGCATCCCCGGCGAGACCGTCGCCGACCCGTACTTCGGCGGCGCGGGTCCGCGCCGCACGGCGTGCACCGAGTGCGGCGCCTGCATGACCGGCTGCCGGGTGGGGGCCAAGAACACGCTCATGAAGAACTACCTGGGCCTGGCCGAGACCAACGGCGCGCAGATCATCGACCGCACCACCGTCGACCGACTGGAGCAGCGCAGCGACGGCAGCTGGGTGGTGTCCGCGCACGGCTCGTCGGCGTGGGGACCGTTCGGCGCGCGGCGCCGCCAGTTCACCGCCGGTCAGGTGATCGTCGCGGCCGGCACGTTCAACACGCAGAAGATCATGTTCAACGCCAAGGACTCGACGCTGCCGAAGGT
>CAZEOP010000298.1:0-3010 GCA_964513715.1 uncultured Gordonia sp. | reverse complement strand
GGCCGAGTCGCTGGTCCACCAGACCGAGAAGGTGCTGAAGGACAACGAGGACAAGATCCCGTCCGACGTCGCCACCGAGGTCACCGCGGCTGTCGAGGAGGCCAAGGAGGCGCTGAAGGGCACCGACACCGCCACCATCCGCGGCGCCATCGAGAAGCTGTCGGAGAAGTCGCAGGCGATGGGCCAGGCGATCTACGCCCAGGCTCAGGCCGAGGGCGAGGCGCAGGCCGCCGGCGGCAGCGCTGAGGGCGGCGCGGACGACGACGTCGTCGACGCCGAGGTCGTCGACGATCCCGCGGACGACAAGTGACCGCGCCGGGCGCCGAGGACGGCGGCTTCGCCCCCGAAGAAGAGGTGTCGGGCGCCCCGGTGGACGGGCAGACGGCGAACGAGCAGGCGACCGCCCCGGGGACCGATGAGGTCCCCGGCGGCGGGGCCGCCGGTGTCGATGCGCAGGTCGCCGAGCTCACCGAGGCTCTGCAGCGCGAGCGGGCACAGTTTGTGAACTTCCGCCGGCGCAGCGCCGAGGAGGCGCTGCAGGCGACGGCGCGGGGCAAGCAGAACGTGGTGGAGAAGCTGTTGCCGATCCTCGACGATCTGGACCGCGCGCGTGAGCACGGCGATCTGACCGACGGCCCGCTCAAGGCCTTCGCCGACAAGCTCGGCGACGTGCTGACCGGCGAGCAGGTGGAGAAGTTCGGCGCCCCGGGCGATGTCTTCGATCCGGAGCTGCACGAGGCGATCCAGAACGACGGCAGCGGCGTGGATCCGGTGATCGGAAACGTGTTCCGCGCCGGATATCGATTGGCAGACAAGGTGATCCGTCACGCGATGGTCACCGTGACCGATCCGGCACCGTCGGATCAGGGCCCCGCTGGGCCCACCCAGTGAATCGGGCGGGACCGGAACGCGCAGCCGCGTTCCGGTCCCGGACCCGGTTCACCCGAACCAGACTGTGAACGAAACGAGGAGGTGACGCCGGAATGGCAGTTCAACGTGAATGGCTCGACCGAGACTTCTACGCCGATCTGGGCGTCGCTTCGGACGCATCGGCCGCTGACATCAAGAAGGCCTATCGGAAGCTGGCCGCCCAGCTGCACCCGGATCGCAATCCCGGGGACACCGCAGCCGAGGAGCGCTTCAAGAAGGTCTCCGAGGCCAACAGCGTGCTGTCCGATGCGGACAAGCGCAAAGAGTACGACGAGGCGCGCGCGCTGATGTCCAGCGGCCGGTTCCGGGGCGGGGACGCCTTCGGCGGTGGCGGTGGATACGGTGGCGGCTTCGGCGGAGGCGGCGGCTATACGTCGACCGGCGGTTTCGACATCGGCGACCTGTTCGGCGGTGCCGGCGGCGGCGGTGGGATGGAAGACCTCCTGGGCGGCATCTTCGGCGGCGGCCGGGGATCGGGCCGCACCGCGCAGCAGCCGCAGCGGCCGCGCCGCGGCAACGACCTGGAGACCGAGACGACGCTGGCCTTCCGGGACGCGGTGAAGGGCAATACGGTGACCCTCAACGTCACCAGCCCGTCGCCGTGCACCGGGTGCCACGGCAGCGGCGCCAAGACCGGCACCAGCCCCAAGACCTGCACCTCGTGCAACGGCACCGGCTTCGTGCACGCCGATCAGGGACACTTCGGTTTCGCCCAGCCCGACCCGGCCTGTCAGGGCACCGGAACGCGGATCGATGATCCGTGCACCGAGTGTCAGGGCACCGGCGTGCAGATCCGGCCGCGCACCATCAACGTCCGCATCCCCAAGGGGGTGGAGGACGGCCAGCGCATCCGGCTCACTGGGCAGGGCGAGGCGGGCCGGCGCGGGGCGCCCTCGGGCGACCTGTACGTCACCGTGCACGTCCAGCCGGACCGGCTGTTCACCCGCAGCGGCAACGACCTGAAACTGGCGCTGCCGGTCAGCATCTCCGAACTGATCCTGGGCACCACCGTTTCGGTGCCGACCCTCGACGGCTCGGTGGGTGTCAAGATCCCGCCGAACACCGCCGACGGCCGGACCCTGCGACTCAAGGGCCGCGGTGTGCCCAAGCGCTCGGGTGGTTCCGGCGATCTGCTGGTGACGGTGAAGGTGGCCGTGCCGCCGAAGCTCGATGAGGCCGCCGTCGACGCCATGAAGGCGTACGCGGAGGCCGAGAAGACCAGCGGATTCGACCCCCGGGCGGATTGGGGGAGGTGAGCGGCGATGCGCGACGAAGGATCAGTGAACCGGGATGCCACCTTCCTGATCTCGGTGGCGGCCGAGCTGGCCGGCATGCACGCGCAGACGCTGCGCACCTACGATCGGCTCGGCCTGGTCTCGCCCGAACGCACCCGGGGCGGCGGGCGGCGCTACTCGCAGCGTGACGTCGATCGGCTGCGCGAGATTCAGCGCCTCTCGCAGGACGAGGGCGTGAATCTGGCCGGGATCAAACGGATCATCGACCTGAGCGATCAGCTCGAGGCCATGCGGCGCGAGCTGGAGGAGCTGTCGGCGACCGTTCGCTCGGCCGGCCGGCGGGGCGAACTGGTCCGCGTGGAGCAGTCGAACTCGGTGGTGCTGTGGAAGCCGCGCCACCGCCGCGCCGACTGAGGTCTCGACTGCGCGGCTCCTGAGCTCCGTCGAAGGGCGACCAGCGAAGAGCCCGTCGAAGGGTGACCAGCGAAGAGCCGCGCAGTCGAGACCGGTCAGTGGACCGGGTCGTGCCGCATCTGCTCGGTGGGCACGCCGGCCAGCCGGAGCTTGAGCTTGGTCGAGGCGATCATGTCGGCCGGCCCGGCGATCAGCACCTGCCGGTCGGACCAGTCGGTGTACTGGGCGGCGACGTCGCCCACCCGGCCCCGGGCGATCTCCACGCCCCACTGGCGCGGATCCGGGGCGCCCTCGGCCCACCACGGGTCCACCTGCTCGTCGATCACCGCGGTGAGTCGCAGCCACGGATTGGTCGTCGCCAATTCGCGCAGTGCGGCCAGGTCGTACAGCTCGCCGGGGAAACGGGCGCCGTAGAACAGGTGCGTCGGCGG
>CAZEOP010000297.1:0-3081 GCA_964513715.1 uncultured Gordonia sp. | reverse complement strand
ACGTCGGGGTCGGCGCCGAGCAGGGCGACGGTCACCGCGCCGCCGAGCTGACCCTCGCCGGCGACCACCATCGACACTCCGCGCAACACCTGCGCGACGCGGTCGGCCGGGGCCAGCGCCGGGTCCGGCTCGGGCACCCCGTCGGCCAGCCGGCGCCAGAAGACCTCGGCCACCAGGTGGCTCTTGGACGAGAAGTAGGTGTAGGCCGTGGCCGGCGCCACCCCCGCCTTCTTCGCGACGGCGCGCACGGTGAGGCCCTCGAAGCCGTCGGAATTGAGCACGTCGACGGCCGCGTCGGTGAGCCGGGCGACGGTCTCCGCCTGCTGCGCGGTGAGCCGGCGCCGGGTGGATTCCTGGGCGATGGTGCTGGACATGTGACCGACGCTACACTAGCTTTAAACCCGAGTCCAGACACCTGTCCAGATGGAGTTCCAGTTCATGCCTCTGAAGCCCGAGACATCCTCCGACCTGCTGATCGACGGCACCCTGACCGCCGGTTCCGGGGGCACCTTCGACGTGATCAACCCGGCCACCGAGGAGGTGATCGGCCAGGCTGCGCAGGCCACCGCCGCCGACATGGACGCCGCGATCGCTGCCGCGCGCCGCGCCTTCGACACCACCGACTGGTCGCGCGATCACGCCTTCCGCGCCCGTTGCCTGCGCCAGCTCCGCGACGCCCTGCAGGGCCACCTCGACGAGCTGCGCGAGCTCACCGTCGCCGAGGTCGGCTGCCCGGTCTTCCTCACCCACGGCCCGCAGCTGGCCGGACCGATCGACGACCTCGGCTACTTCGCCGACCTCGCCGAGAGCTACGAGTGGACCGTCGACCTGGGCGAGGCCTCGCCGATGGGCATCAAGAACCGCCGCGAGGTGCGCAGCGAGGCCGTCGGCGTGGTCGGCGCCATCACCCCGTGGAACTTCCCGCATCAGATCAACTTCGCCAAGATCGGCCCCGCGCTAGCGGCCGGCTGCACCGTGGTCCTCAAGCCCGCCCCGGACACCCCCTGGTGCGCGGCGCTGGTCGGCAAGGTCATCGCCGAGGAGACCGACATCCCGCCGGGCGTGATCAACATCGTCACCTCCACCGATCACCGGCTCGGCGCCCAGCTGACCACCGACCCGCGGGTCGACCTGGTCAGCTTCACCGGCTCCACCGCCACCGGCCGCGCCGTGATGGCCTCGGCGGCGCAGTCGCTGAAGAAGGTCTTCCTGGAGCTCGGCGGCAAGTCGGCATTCATCGTGCTCGACGACGCCGACCTGGGCGCCGCCTGCTCGATGGCCGCCTTCAATGTGGTGACCCACGCCGGTCAGGGCTGCGCCATCACCACCCGCCTGGTGGTGCCGCGCGAGCAGCTCGCCGAGGCCACCGAGCTGACCCGCAACGCGCTCGCCGGTCTGGCCGCCGGCGATCCGTCCGCGCCGGGCACCATCTGCGGGCCGCTGATCTCCGCGCGCCAGCGCGAGCGCGTGGAGGAGTATCTGACGCTCGCCGTCGCCGAGGGCGGCACCATCGAGATCGGCGGCGGCCGGCCCGGCGACAAGGAGCGCGGCTTCTACGTCTCCCCCACCCTGATCTCCGGGCTCGACAACTCGGCCCGGGTGGCGCAGGAGGAGATCTTTGGCCCGGTGCTGGTGATCCTCGCGCACGACGGCGACGAGGACGCGATCGCGATCGCCAACGACTCGCCCTACGGCCTGTCCGGGCAGGTGTGGGGCACCGACCCGGCCCGGATCGACCGCGTGGTCAACGGTGTCCGTACCGGCACGATGGGCATCAACGGCGGCATCTGGTACTCCGCCGACGTCCCCTTCGGCGGCTACAAGCAGTCCGGCATCGGGCGCGAGATGGGCGTCGCCGGCTTCGCCGAATACCTCGAGACCAAATCCGTCGCCACCCCCGCCTGAGTCTCGACTGCGCTCGACCACCGGTGTCCGCTGGTCGCCCCCTCTCGCTGGTCGCCCCCCTTTGATGGTCGAGCGCAGTCGAGACCCCCACACCTCACGCAAATCGCGATCCAACAAACGAAAGGCTCTTCCATGACCCGTTTCTCCGACAAGACCGCCATCGTCACCGGCGCCGCCGGCGGCATCGGTGAGGCGTACGCCCGCGCCCTCGCCGCCGAGGGCGCCCGCGTCGTCGTCGCCGATGTGAACGACGAGGCCGGCGCCGCGGTCGCCGAGTCGATCGGCGGCCTGTACGTCCACACCGACGTCGCCGATCCGGAATCGGCGGCAAATCTGGCCGCGGTGACCGTCGAGCAGTACGGCTCGGTCGACTATCTGGTGAACAACGCCGCCATCTACGGCGGCATGGCGCTCGACTTCCTGATCACCGTGCCGTGGGACTACTACAAGAAGTTCATGAGCGTGAACCTCGACGGTGCGCTCAACGTGACCCGGGCGATCTACCCGCACATGCCCTCCGGCAGCGCCATCGTGAACCAGTCGTCCACCGCGGCCTGGCTGTACAGCGGCTTCTACGGGCTGGCCAAGGTCGGCGTCAACGGCCTCACCCAGCAGCTGGCCGTCGAACTCGGCGGCCAGGGCATCCGGGTCAACGCGATCGCCCCCGGACCGATCGACACCGAGGCCACCCGCACCACCACGCCCAAGGAGATCGTGCAGGACATCGTGAATCGGTTGCCGCTCAAGCGCTTCGGCACCCCCGACGACCTGGTCGGCATGTGCCTGTTCCTGCTGTCCGACGAGGCGAGCTGGGTCACCGGACAGATCTTCAACGTCGACGGCGGACAGGTCATCCGTTCATGACGCGCTCACCCGATCCGGTGCGCCTGGGCTACGTCGGCCTGGGCAACATCGGCGCCCCGATGGCCGGGCGCCTGGCCGGCTGGCCAGGTGGCCTCACCGTCTTCGACCTCGATCCCGCCGCCGTCGCCCGGCTGACCGAGCAGGGTGCGACGGCCGCCGCCGACCTCGCCGGACTGGCATCGTCGTCGGACATCATCGGCATCTGCGTGGTGAACGACGATCAGGTGCGCAGCGTGGTGTCCGGGCTGCTGCCCGGCGCCGCCGACGGCACCGTCATCACCGTGCACTCGACCATCTCCCCGGAGACCGCGA
>CAZEOP010000296.1:0-3152 GCA_964513715.1 uncultured Gordonia sp. | reverse complement strand
GGATGGCGCTGTTCCTCGACGCGGAGCGCAAGTGGCTGCCGGTCGAGTGGTTCTATGTCGCCGTCGCGGTGCGCGCGATCGCCGTGCTGGTCCTGTGCGGACTGGTGATCCGCGATCTGTTCGCCCGGCGCGTGGCCCCCGCTCCCGGTCCACCCAGTGCGCTGGACGCCTCCCCGCGCCGCGACTGGGTACAGGCGTAGCCGGGCTTCTAGACCAGGTTGTTCGCGAGCCGCTCGTCGAGTCGATGCTCGAGCGCGGCCGCGGCGACGGCCCAGTCCTCGTCGGTCATCGCATACTGCGCGGTGGTGCGCCAGCCCCCGTCGAAGCGCCGGTGCTTGGCCAGCAGACCCTCGAAGCCGGCGCCCAGCCCGCCGATCGCCGCGCGCGAGCGCGCATTCTCCTCGTGCGTGTGCCAGACGACGCGGACGGCGCCGGCCTCGCCGAAGGCGTACTCGAGCAGGGCCAGCTTGGCCGCCGGGTTCACCACGCCGCCCTGGCTGTCGGGGGCGTAGTAGGTGTAGCCGATGGCCAGCGTGCGGTTTGCCTCGTCGACGTCGTAGTAGCTGGTGGTGCCCACCAGAGTGTCGGTCTCGTCGAAGACGGCGAAGGCCAGCCGCTGCGGGTCGGCGTGCGCGGCGGCGATCCAGGCGAGAGCGGTGGAGGTGTCGCCGGGGATGCCCGACGTCCAGCGGCCCAGGTCCGGATCGTCGGCGGCCACGGCGCCCAGTGCCCGGGCATTCGACGGGGTCAGCGGGCGCAGCGTGATGCCGGCCCGGCGCAGCACCGGACCGAAGCCGTCGGGTCCGGTGCCCTTCGCCAGCCAGTGCCGGGCGGCACGGGCATCGGCGTCGGCCAGCCGGGTCAGCGGCGGCTTCGGCGGGAATTCGGTGCGGCAGAAGGAGGCGAGCGGCTCGCGCAGCGGCATCCGGATCGCGGCCCACAGGAAGTAGGCCAGCAGCACGAAGTGCGTCCAGACGGCCAGGTTCACCCCGCCGATCACCCACCATTTCATCGGTGCGCCGGAATTCATGATGCCGAACAGCCGGAAGATGGTCAGGTCCAGGATCACGTCGGTCACCAGGTAGGCGGCGACGGCGGCCCACGGCACCCGCAACAGCACGAAGAAGGGCAGCAGCCACAGCGTGTACTGCGGTGAGTGCACCTTGTGGAAGAGCATGAAGCCGCTCAGCATCGCGAAACTGGCCGGGATCCACGCGAAGACGCCGGTGCGCCGGTAGTCGCGCCAGGCGAGCCAGATCGCCAGCACCAGCGAGGCGGCGATCAGCAGCGGCGAGGCGATGCCCACCACGGTGTTGTAGAGGTCCATGTCGCGGCCGACCAGGAAGCGCACGCCCCAGTGCCAGAAGGTGTTGGTGTCGACGTCGGCCTTGCGCTTGCCCTGGAAGTCGAGGGCGGCCTTCCAGCCCTCGAAGCCGGCCACCATGAACGGAACCTGGACGATCAGCGTGGTGATGACCGCGGCCGCGACCACCCAGGCCGCGCCCGCCCAGTCGTAGGCCCGGCGCGCCAGCCGCTGCGCCCGATCGCGCGGATCCTCGCCGCCGACCAGGACGTACAGCGCGAGCGGGACCACGAACAGGCCCGGGTAGATCTTCAGTGAGAAGCCGAGGGCCAGCAGCACCGAGGCGATGATCGCGCTGGTGCGCAGACTCCATCGTCGTTCGCCGGTCACCGGACTGGCGCTGGCACCCCAGGCCATTACCGCGATGGCCGCCACCGAGGTGAAGACCACCGGCAGCTCCCAGTTGTGGAAGGCGTAGAGCACCAGCGGCGGAGTCGCGGCCCACAGCAGCACCCACCAGCGACTCATCCAGGCCAGCAGCAGGGTGATCACGATCGCGAACGGCGTCAGGATCAGCGCCGACTGCACAAAGAAGCCGAGGTCGGTGTGCCGGCCGAGGGCGCCGAGCCACATCAGCAGCCCCGACAGCACAGGGTATTCGACGACGCCCCCGTAGAGCTGGCCCTGCGCGTCGATGCCGCCGTGGACGTACGGGAAGACGTGGTTGTTGATGTCCCGGCCCACCCACAGGAACATCAGGTCCGAGTAGCACGGGATGACCGCGTTGGGGTCGCCGACGGGGAAGCGCAGACTGCGCCCGTCCGGGAAGTAGGGGGCGCCGCCGCACGCGGCCTTGACCCGGTAACTCCAGGTCAGCGCCGCTGCGGTGAACAGCAGGGAGGTGATCGTGAGGATCGCGGCCTCGCCGCGATGCAGGAGTCCCCGGCGCGCAGCGAGGTCGGAGGCGTCAGACGGCATGGGGTCGACTCTAACGGTTCGCCGGGGACCGTCCCGCATCCTGGCGGCCGCAGTCGCGGCGTCGATTTCCCTGGTCACAGGGCATTGGGGTATCTTGGTCGGGTTGCCGACGCAGGCGACCCTCCTGCCGTGGAAAGTCCATGGCCGATTAGCCCATAGGAGGTGATGTGGTCTTATGCGTCACTACGAACTGATGGTCATCCTCGATCCGAGCCTGGACGAGCGCACCGTCGCCCCATCCCTGGATACCTTCCTCAATGTTGTGCGTTCGGACGGCGGCTCCGTCGACAACGTCGACATCTGGGGCAAGCGCCGGCTCGCGTACGAGATTCAGAAGAACGCCGAGGGCATCTACGCCGTCATCGCTCTCACCGCGACTCCCGCGACCGTGAACGAGCTCGACCGTCAGCTGGGTCTGAACGAGTCGGTGCTGCGTACCAAGGTCCTGCGCAAGTAATCACCCCGCCCCATCCGCCTCCACGGATTGCTCGAGACTGTCGGCGGCGGCCGTTAGGGTGGTGTCGACACATCATCCGGCCGCTTGCCCCGCTCGGCGGGCACCCACACGATTCAGGGGAGACTCATGACTGACACGGTCATCACCGTCATCGGGAACCTGACCGCCGACCCGGAACTGCGGTTCACCGCATCCGGTGCGCCGGTCGCCAACTTCACGGTGGCCTCCACTCCGCGGACCTTCGATCGTCAGACCAACGAGTGGAAGGACGGCGAAGCGCTGTTCCTGCGCTGCTCGATCTGGCGCGATGCCGCGGAGAACGTGACCGAGTCGCTCACCAAGGGCACCCGGGTGATCGTGCAGGGCAAGCTCAAGCAGCGCTCCTACGAAACCCGCGAGGGTGAGAAGCGCACG
>CAZEOP010000295.1:0-3208 GCA_964513715.1 uncultured Gordonia sp. | reverse complement strand
CCGCTGATCACCGCGGCCATCGCACCGGCGACCGAGCTGATCAGGATGTCCCGGTTGTAGACGTGACTGAGCTCGTGCCCGATCACCGCGCGCAGCTCGCGCTCGTTGAGCAGGTTCATGATGCCCGCGGTGCAGCAGACCGCCGCGTTCTTCGGATTGCGCCCGGTGGCGAAGGCATTCGGCGACTCGGTGGGGCTGATGTACAGCTCCGGCATCGGCTGTCCGGCCTTGGTCGCCAGCTCGCGCACCATCGCGTACAGCTCGGGCGCCTGCACCTCGGTCACCGGCTGCGCGTGCATCGCCTTCAGCGACAGCTTCTTGCTGTTGAAGTACGCATAGGCATTGGTGCCGATCGCCAGGAGCACCGAGATGATGAGGATGGACCTGTTCTGAAAGGCCGCGCCGATGCCGACGATCACCGCGGACATCAGGCCCATCAGGGCAGCGGTCTTCAAACCGTTGAACGAGTGCATGGATTCCCTCCGAGTTCCTGCGCACCATCGTGACACGGAGCCCCGGTCACGGCGCGTTTCTCACCGCATCGTGTGCAACGCGCCGGACGCCCGGAAGGTTCCGCTCGGAAGGTTCCGCTCGGTCGGGCGGCACCGTCGACCGCCACCGGATCAGCCGACGCGCTCCACCGTGTACGAGACCAGGGAGGCGAGCGCCTCACGGGCGGCGCACTCGGGCAGCGTGGCCAGTTCGGCGTTCGCCTCGTCGGCCATCTGTCGCAGTTGCGCGCGGGCGCGGGTCATGCCGTCCGAGGCCACCAGCAGGTGCAGCGCCTCGTCCACCTCGGCGTCGTCGGTCAGCGCCCGGGCGGCACCGGTATCCGGGTCGACGAGCAGTTCGCGCAGGCGCGCCGAGTCTGCACCGTCGCCCTCGAGCGCATAGAGCACCGGCAGGGTGTGCACGCCCTCGCGCAGATCGGTGCCCGGAGTCTTCCCGCTGTCGCCGGTCACCGAGGCGATGTCGATCACGTCATCGGACACCTGGAAGGCCACGCCCACGATGTCGCCGAGGTGGGCCAGGGTGGCCACCCGCTGCTCGTCGGCCCCCGCGGTCATCGCCCCGAAACGGCCGGCCGCGGCGATCAGCGAGCCGGTCTTCTCCCAGACCACCCGCAGATAGTGCTCCACCGGTTCGCCGCCGCGGGCGCCGACGGTCTCGCGCATCTGACCGGTGACCAGTTCGGCGAAGGTCTCGGCGATGATACGCACCGAGTCCGGGCCCAGGGTGGATACCAACCGGGAGGCGCGGGCGAAGAGGAAGTCGCCGGCCAGGATGGCGACCGAGTTGCTCCACCGGGCGTTGGCGCTCTGCGCACCGCGGCGCAGCGGCGCCTCGTCCATCACATCGTCGTGGTACAGCGTGGCCAGGTGGATCATCTCGACCACGGTGGCGGCGGTGATCACGTCGTCGCCCACCGGGTCGGGCCCGAAGTGCGAGGCGAGGACGGCGAACATCGGGCGGAAGCGTTTGCCCCCGGCCCGGGCCAGATGGGTGGCGGCCTCGGTGAGGATGTCGTCGCCGGACGACAGTTCGGCCAGCAGCAGCTCTTCCACGCGCGCCAGTGCGTCGGCGATCTCGGCGGCGAAGTCGCCGCTCCCGAGGTCGAGTCCGGCGAATGTCGACTTCACGCGAGCCCTCGTCTTCCCTGTCGATGCCGCGCGCCCGTGCGCGCATGAGACACCAGAAGCGTAGCCGCATCCGCGCCGCGACATAATCGACGGGTGACGAGTGCAGCAGACGGGCCCGCCGCGATCGGAGATTCCGCCGACGTGCTGGTGGTGGGCGCCGGGCCCGCCGGTGCGGCGGCGGCCGCGCACGCCGCGGCGAGCGGCCGGGACACCCTGCTGCTGGATGCCGCGCAGTTCCCGCGCGACAAGACCTGTGGTGACGGGCTCACCCCGCGCGCGGTGAGCGCCCTGCGCAGCCTGGGCTTGCCGTCGTACCTGGACGAGCGCCCGACGATTCGCGGCCTGACCCTGCACGGCTGGGGCTCGGAGGCGCAGGTGCCGTGGCCGGATTCGCGGTTCGGCCGGCTCGGCAGCGCCGTGGCCCGCCGCGAACTGGACGACGACCTGCGCCGCTTCGCGGTCGAGCGCGGCGCCCGGATGCTGGCGGGCGCCAAGGCCGTCGACGTGGTCCGCGACGGTGAGCGCATCGCGGCGGTGACCGTGCAGCGCGGCGGCGAGCGCGCCGACATCCGGGTGCGCGAGGTGATCGTCGCCGACGGCGTCCGCTCCACCCTCGGCAAGGTGCTGGGCCGGCAATGGCACCGGGAGACGGCATACGGCGTCGCGGCCCGCAGCTACGCCGACTCGGGGCTCTCGGACTCGGAGTGGATGGGCTCGCACCTGGAACTGCGCGGCCCGGAGGGCGAGCTGCTGCCCGGTTACGGCTGGGTCTTCCCGCTGGGTGACGGGACCGTGAACGTGGGCGTCGGCGCGCTGGCCACCGCCAAGCGGCCGGCCTCGCTGCAGCTGCGTCCGGTGCTGGAGCACTACACGCGGCAGGTGACCGGTTCCTGGCAGCTGACCTCGCCGCCGCGCGACATCGCCTCGGCACTGCTGCCGATGGGCGGCGCGGTGAGCGGGGTGGCCGGACCCAACTGGCTGCTGATCGGCGACGCGGCCGCCTGCGTCAACCCGCTCAACGGCGAAGGCATCGACTACGCCCTGGAGACCGGCCGGATGGCCGTGCAACTGCTCGACGACGGCGCCGACCCCACGCTCGCCTGGCCGGCGCTGCTGAGCCGCGAGTACGGCGCCGCCTTCGCCGCCGCGCGCCGCGCGGCCGGGCTGCTCACCATGCCCCGGACCGTTCCGCTGCTGGGCCGGCCGGGGATCCGGTCGACGGCACTGATGGGCCTGGTGGTGCGGGTGATGGGCAATCTGCTGACACCCGAGGACACCGATCTGATCGCCCGCGCCTGGCGATCGGCGGGATCGAGTGTGCGGCGCTTCGAATCGCGCCCGCCGTTCAGCTGACGAGTGGTCTCCCCGCGCGAGCGAAGAGTTGTTGGCATATATCGGGGGTCCGTGGTCTATACGTCCACGGACCCCTCGTATATGCCGGTAACTCGGCGGTCCCGCGGAAGCGGCTTCGACGCGGCCTCGTTCCTCGGCCGGCTCAGCCGGCGGAACTCACCAGCCCGCTCCCTGAGCCGGGCGACGAAGGAGCCCGTGTCGAAGGGTGGTTCCTG
>CAZEOP010000294.1:0-3310 GCA_964513715.1 uncultured Gordonia sp. | reverse complement strand
CTGGGCATCGTGATGGCGCTGGTGATGCGCGCCGCCTTCATCGCGCTCGGTGCGGCCGCGATCGCCCGATACAGCTGGGTGTTCTACCTGTTCGGCATCTTCCTGCTGTTCACCGCCGTCAAACTGCTCACCGAGAGCGACGATCCGGTGGAGCACGAGCGTGACCGCGAGGGCCGGATCGAGCGCTTCGCCAAGCGCTTCCTGCGCACCTCGGACAGCTACGACGGCGACAAGCTGCTCACCCGGGTCGACGGAAAGCTGCTGGTCACGCCGCTGCTGGTCGTGCTGGTGGTGATCGGATTCACCGATGTGCTCTTCGCCCTCGACTCGATCCCGGCGATCTACGGCCTCACCCAGGAGCCGTACCTGGTCTTCGCCGCAAACGCCTTCGCGCTGATGGGTCTGCGCCAGCTGTACTTCCTGCTCGGCGGTCTGCTGAACAAGCTGATCTACCTGGCCTACGGGCTCTCGCTGATCCTGGCCTTCATCGGTGTGAAGCTGATCCTGCACGCCCTGCACGAGAACACGCTCTCGTTCATCAACAACGGCCAGCACGTCGAGGTGCCCGAGGTGTCGACACCGATGAGCCTCGGTGTCATCGGCGGAACCCTGCTGGTGACAACGGTCGCGAGCCTGGTGGTCAGCGGGCGGCGGTCGCGCGCCGGCTAGCGTGCGGCGGCGCCGGAGGACGGTGCCGCCCCGCGCGAGTGCGCCGGCCGCCGGTGCAGTGCGCTCTCAGTCGGTGAACGGGCCGTACAGGCAGTTCCACTCGCGCAGCCGGGTGCCGCCGATGGCGCCGGCCCGCGCGAAGGGATCGTGACTGAGCAGTTCGGCGGCCGCCCCGGCATCGTCGGCGCGCACGATCACCAGCGCCCCGGTGCCGTCGGGGTAGGCGCCGACGCTGAGCACCCGGCCGGCCTCGTAGCCGTCGAGCAGCCAGGCGCGATGCGCCGGGCGGTGCTCGTCGCGCAGGGCGGCGTGGGACGGGAGATAGGTGTATTCGGCGACGAACATCGGCATGCCTGCACAGTAATCCGACCACCGGAGTCCGACCACCGGAGTTCGGCCGGGGGAGTCCGGCCGCGGGGGACGGTGGCTACAGGTGCACCAGCATTCGGGTGTTGCCGAGCGTGTTCGGCTTCACCGTCGACAGGTCCAGGAACTCGGCGACACCGGTGTCGTACGAGCGGCACATCTCGGCGTAGACCTCGTGGCTCACCGGGGTGCCGTCGATCTCGACGAAGCCGTGCCGGCCGAAGAACTCCACCTCGAAGGTGAGCACGAAGACCCGGCTGAGCTCGAGCTCGCGCGCCACCTCCAGGAGCCGGCCGACGAGCCGGTGCCCGATACCGCGCCCGGCGACGGCCGGGTCGACGGCGACGGTGCGGACTTCGCCGAGGTCGTGCCACATGACGTGCAGTGCGCCGCAGCCCACCACCCGCGGCCCGCTCGCGGTCTGCTCCTCGGCCACCCAGAACTCCTGGACCGACTCGTACAGGGTCACCAGATTCTTGCCGAGCAGGATCTTGCCGGCGTAGACGTCGACGAGTTCTTTGATGCGCGGCACGTCGGAGGTCCGGGCTCGTCGCACGACGACGCCGGAGTCGTCGGTGGGACCGGTGGCCGGATACTCGGTGGACATGACGCAATAGCCTAGTCGCCCCGCAGCGTCGAATCCTCGTCAGCGCCGCCCTTGCCGACGCGGCGGGTCGGGTGGGAGATACGCTGACACCCGTGAGCGAACCCGCACCCCACGCCCCGGCCTCGCTGCCGGCGGCGCCCGTGCTGAATCTGGCGAATGCGCTCACGGTCTTCCGGATCGTTCTGGTCCCGGTGTTCCTGGTGGTGCTGTTCGTGGCGAATGGCACGTCCACGCCGTGGCGTATCGCGGCCTTCGTGATCTTCGCCGTGGCAGCGATCACCGATCAGATCGACGGCAAGATCGCGCGATCCTGGGGCCTGGTCACCGATTTCGGGAAGCTGGCCGACCCGATCGCGGACAAGGCGCTGATCGGCGCGGCGCTGGTGAGTCTGTCGGTGCTCGGCGTGGTGCCGTGGTGGATCACGGTGGTGATCCTGGTCCGGGAGATCGGCGTGACGCTGCTGCGGTTCTGGGTGGTGCGGCACGGGGTGATCGCGGCCAGTCAGGGTGGCAAACTCAAGACGCTGTTGCAGTCGATCGCGCTGGGCCTGCTGGTGCTGCCGCTGCACGGCGTCGCCCACGACGTGGCGATGGGCATCCTGTACCTGGCCGTGGTGGTCACCGTGGTGACCGGACTGGACTATGTCTGGCGGGCGCTGGTGCTGCGCAAGCAGGCCGGCCGATGACCGCCCGGGGAACAATCACGCCGCCCGGCGGCGTTGAACATGCAATGGCTGTTTCCGCTAGGGTCGACGGCACCGGCCGGCATCGTGCCGCCGCGTCGTCGCCCGAACGACTGGGAGGACTGGTCCTTGGCACTACTGCTGCGTGAGGCGCTGGGCGAGGAATTGCGCCGGCTCCGGACCGATCAGGGACGTACGCTCCGCGAGGTGTCGACCTCGGCGCGGGTCTCCCTGGGCTACCTCTCCGAGGTGGAGCGCGGGCAGAAGGAAGCCTCCAGCGAACTGCTCGCCGCCATCTGCGAGGCACTCGACACCCCGGTGGGCGCGGTGCTAACCCGGGTCGGCACCACCATGACGCCGCCGGTGATCGAGGTGCTGCCCGCCGAGGCCGCTCCCGGCGCGCTGGCCGCCGCGTAAACTCTCAATCGACGACGGCTGCCCGGCAGCCTCCGCTACCCAAGGGGAAGATCGAAGACAATGGCGAATCCGTTCGTGAAGCTGTGGCGTTACCTGAGTGCATGGGGAAACGACACCATCGAGCAGCGGGCCGATCCGCGCATTCAGATCGAGCAGGCCATCGAGGACGCGCAGCGTCAGCACGAAGCCCTGTCGAAGCAGGCCGCAGCGGTCATCGGTAACCAGCGCCAGCTGGAGATGCGGCTCAATCGGCAGCTGGAAGACATCGAGAAGCTGCAGGGCAACGTGCGCCAGGCGCTGACCCTGGCCGATCAGGCCGCTGCGGCCGGCGACACCCAGAAGGCCACCGAGTACACCAATGCGGCCGAAGCCTTCGCGAACCAGTTGGTCACCGCGGAGCAGAACGTCGAAGACCTCAAGGTGCTGCACGACCAGTCGCTGAATGCGGCGCAGTCGGCCAAGCAGGCCGTCGAGCGCAATGCGATGCAGCTCAAGGGCAAGCTGACCGAGCGCACCAAGCTGCTCAGCCAGCTGGAGCAGGCCAAGATGCAGGAGCAGGTCAGCGCCT
>CAZEOP010000293.1:0-3340 GCA_964513715.1 uncultured Gordonia sp. | reverse complement strand
GCCGTATTCGGGCTTGAACTCGTCGAAGTCGCTGTCGTCGACGATGCGGGCGATCACCTCGCGCGGGTCGAACGGGGTCTTCAGGTCCGGCGGCACGATGCCCAGCAGTTCCTCGGGGCTGTACCGCGGTTCGATCGGGGCGGCGACCGGCGCCGGTCCCTGCTTGCGCCAGTTGAGCCGGGCGACGATGCGCCGGCCGATGCGCAGTGCGTCCTGCTCGTCGGCGGCCAGGTAGTCGCCGAGTCCGGAGACCCGGGCGTGCATCTCGGCGCCGCCCAGCTCCTCGTCGTCGCTCTCCTCCCCGGTGGCCATCTTGACCAACGGCGGACCGCCGAGGAAGACCTTGGACCGCTCCTTGATCATCACGACGTGATCGCTCATGCCGGGGATGTAGGCGCCGCCGGCGGTGGAGTTGCCGAAGACCAGCGCGATGGTCGGGATCCCGGCCGCAGACAGCCGGGTGAGGTCGCGGAACATCCGCCCGCCCGGGACGAAGACCTCCTTCTGGGTGGGTAGATCCGCGCCGCCGGATTCCACGAGGGAGATCACCGGCAGCCGGTTCTCCAGCGCGATGTCGTTGCAGCGCAGGATCTTCCGCAGCGTCCACGGATTGGAGGTGCCGCCCTTGATGGTCGGGTCGTTGGCCACGATCAGGCATTCGACGCCCTCCACCACGCCGATCCCGACCACGAGCGAGGCACCGACCGCGAACTGCGAGCCGTAGGCAGCCAGCGGGCACAGCTCCAGGAACGGCGAGTCCTCGTCGACGAGCAGTTCGATGCGCTCGCGCGGCAGCAGCTTCTCGCGCTTGCGGTGCCGGGCGACGGCCCGTTCCCCGCCGCCCTCAAGGACCTTGCGGAACTCGACGTCGAGCTCGGCCAGCTTGGCGTTCATCGCTTCCACATTGGCCAGGTATTCCGGGGAGTCGGTGTCGACGCCCGAACGCAGCACGGTCACTTCTGGTACCCCAATCGATTCGCGGCCAAGGTGCGGAGGATCTCGGTGGTGCCGCCGCCGATGCCGATGATGCGGATGTCGCGGTACTGCCGCTCCACCTCGCTCTCGGTCATGTAGCCCATGCCGCCGAACAGCTGAACGGCCTTGTTGGCCACCCATTCCGCGGTCTCGACGGCGTCGTTCTTGGCGAAGCAGACCTCGGCGATGAGGTCCTCGTTACCGCCGTTGTACGAGTTCACCAGCGCGCGCGTGTACGTCCGCGAGACGTCGATGCGCTGGGCCATCTCGGTGACCGCGTCCTGCACGTTCTGCCTACTGATCAGCGGTTTGCCGAAGGTCTCCCGGTTGCGCACCCAATCGAGGGTGAGGTCCAGGCAGCGCTGGGCCTGCGAGTAGGCCTGCACGGCCAGGCCGACGCGCTCGGAGACGAAGGCCTGGGCGATCTGGAAGAAGCCCGAGTTCTCCTGGCCCACCAGGTTCTCCACCGGCACCCGGCAGTCGGTGAACGAGAGCTCGGCGGTGTCCGAGCTGCGCCAGCCCATCTTGTCGAGCTTGCGGGCCACCTCGAAGCCGGGCGTGCCCTTCTCGATCACCAGCAGCGAGATTCCGGCGGCACCGGGGCCGCCGGTGCGCACCGCGGCCACCACGAAGTCGGCGCGGACGGCCGAGG
The DNA here is from genome assembly GCA_964513715.1 of uncultured Gordonia sp. Lineage (GTDB taxonomy): Bacteria > Actinomycetota > Actinomycetes > Mycobacteriales > Mycobacteriaceae > Gordonia. Next base: position 1,713 of record CAZEOP010000293.1, on the reverse strand, counting down.
TGATGAAGGTCTTGGCGCCGTTGACCACATAGTGGTCGCCGTCGCGCACCGCGGTGGTCCGCAGGTGCCCCACGTCGCTGCCGCCGCTGGGCTCGGTGATGGCCAGGCTGCCGATCTTCTCGCCGGCGATAGTGGGCCGCACCCACTTGTCGAGCTGCGCCGGATCGCCGGCCCGGATCAGGTGCGGCAGCGAGATGCCGCTGGTGAACAGCGAGGCGAAGACACCGCCGGCCACGCCGCGGTAGTGCAGTTCCTCGGTCATGATGCAGGTGTCGATCACGTCGCCGCCGCTGCCGCCGGCCGACTCCGGGTAGCTGAGCCCGATGAGGCCGAGTTCGGCGGCCTGCCGGTGCAGCTCGCGCGGAATCAGACCTTCGCGCTCCCAGTCGTTCTGGTACGGCAGGATGTGCCGCTCGGCGAAGCCGGCGACGCTCTCGCGCAGCGCGCGCCGTTCGGGTGTCTCCCACGCGGGATCGGGGATGGGCATGGGTTCTCCTTCGAGGTCTGCCGGCCGGATCGTCGTGTCCCAGCCGGTCAGGCGGGTCTGGTCAGGACGGGTCTGGTCAGGACGGGTCTGGTCAGGACGGGCTGGTGAATCGGTCCGGGATCGGGACGTGCCGCGAGCGCAGCCACTCCCCGAGCCCCTTGGCCTGCGGATCGAAGCGGACGTTCTCGGCGACGCCGCGGCCGAGGATGCCCTCGATCACGAAGTTGATCGCCCGCAGATTCGGCAGCCGGTAGCGATGGACCGTCAGGTCCGCGGCCTCGGGCAGCAGTTCCTTGAGCTTCTCGACGCTGAGGAAGGCATCGAGCCAGGCGTACTCGTCGTCGCTGCGCGCCCAGAGCCCGACGTTGGCGCTGCCGCCCTTGTCGCCCGAGCGGGCGCCGGCGACGGTGCCCAGCGGCAGCGATCGGGTGGGGCCCCAGTCGGTAGCCGCGGCCGGCGCGGGATCGTCGTCGTCGACGGCCGGCTCGGCGCGCAGCGGGGACGGCGGAACGACGACGGTGACGCCGTCCGGCTGGACCACGCGGTGCTCCACCAGCGCGGCGTCGACGTAGCCGGGCTCGAAGACGCCGTACGGCGAGCCGTGTCCGGGCGGCGCGGTGAGCGTGAAGCCCGGGAAGCTGGCGAGGGCGAGTTCCACTGCGGTGGACGAGAATTGGCGGCCGACCTTCTTCGGATCCGCGTCGCGGGCGACGCAGTGCAGAATCGCGCTGGCCTGCTCCTCGGTCGCGGCATCCGCACGGTCGTGCCGCACCAGCGTCCACTCCAGCTCGGCGGGACGCTCGGGCAGGGCCGCCTCGAACTGCGCGGTGAACAGCTCGGCCTTGGCGTCGATGTTCAGACCGGTCAGCACCACGCTGAACTCGTTGCGGGTGCCCGCCAGGTAGTTGAGCGAGACCTTGAGGTCCTTCGGCGGCGCCTCACCGGTGGCCGCGGAGACGGCGACGCGGTCGCGGCCCTGCTGCGTCAGCTGCACCGAGTCGAGGCGGGCGGTGGCGTCCGGGTTGAAGTAGCGCGGCCCGCCGACCTCGTAGAGCAGCTGGGAGGTGACGGTGCCGACGGTGACGGCACCACCGGTGCCCTCGTGCTTGGTGATCACGCTGGAGCCGTCCGCGGCCACCTCGGCGATCGGGAAGCCCAGGTGCCCCATCGGGATCTCGGTGAAGAACGAGTAGTTGCCGCCGGTGGCCTGGGCGCCGCATTCGATG
>CAZEOP010000292.1:0-3347 GCA_964513715.1 uncultured Gordonia sp. | reverse complement strand
GCTGATCGCGGCCGGACGCGTCGAGGTGGACGGCGAGATCGTCGTCGAACAGGGTCTGCGCATCGATCCGTCGAACTCGATCATCAAGGTCGACGGCGCTCGCGTCATCATCGACGAGACCAAGCAGTACCTGGCGCTGAACAAGCCCCGCGGCATGCAGTCGACCATGAGCGACGAGGAGGGTCGCCCCTGCATCGGCGACCTGGTGGCCGAACGGGTGATGGCCGGGCAGCGGCTGTTCCATGTGGGCCGGCTCGACGCGGAGACCGAGGGCCTGATCCTGCTGACCAACGACGGCGAGCTGGCCCACCGGCTGATGCACCCGTCGTTCGAGGTGCCCAAGACCTATCTGGCGACGGTGCGCGGCCAGGTGCCGCGTGGCCTCGGCCGGACGTTGCGCGAGGGCGTGGTCCTGGACGACGGTCCGGCGGCGGTCGACGAGTTCTCGGTGCTGGAGCTGCACGAGGGCCGGACTCTGGTGCGACTGGTGCTGCACGAGGGTCGCAAGCGCATTGTGCGACGACTGCTCGACGAGGTCGGTTTCCCGGTGGAGCGCCTGGTGCGCACCGATCTGGGCCCGATCACGCTCGGCAAGCAGCGCCCGGGCAGCATGCGGGCGCTCGACAGCAAGGAAATCGGCGCGCTGTACAAGGCGGTGGCGATGTGACCGGGTTCGACTTGACTGGGCCGGTGAAGGTGGTGGCCATCGACGGTCCCGCGGGTACCGGCAAGTCGACGGTCGCCGGTCTGCTCGCCGAGCGCGTGGGCGCCCACTATCTGGACACCGGCGCCATGTACCGGGCCGCCACGCTGGCCGTGCTGCGCGCCGGGGTGGCCCCGGACGACGACGCGGCGGTGGCCGCGGTGGTGGCACCGGCGCAGATCCGTCTCGAGGTGGGGCCGACCGGCGACACCGTCGTGTGGCTCGACGGCGACGACGTCTCGCGTGACATCCGCACCGACGAGGTGACCGGTTCGGTGTCGGCGGTCTCGGCCAATGCCGACGTCCGGACCAAGCTCGTGGCGTTGCAGCGCGAACATGCGCGCGATGCGCTGCTCGTCGTCGAAGGCCGCGACATCGGCACCGTCGTCTTCCCGGATGCGGCGCTCAAGGTCTTCCTCACCGCCACCCCCGAGGCGCGCGCCGAGCGCCGGCACCGGCAGAATCTGGCCGCCGGACGGCCGAGTGACCTGGCCCAGGTGCTCGACAGCGTGAACCGGCGCGACCATCTGGACTCCACCCGCGCCGTGAGTCCGTTGCGCGCCGCTGATGACGCGGTGCAGGTGGACACCAGTGACCTGACTTTGGAGCAAGTGCTCGACCGTCTGACGGAGCTCGTCGGCGAGCGGATCGGAGTGCGAGATGTCTGACGAGAACTTCCCGGCCGGTGATTTCGGCGGCGATGACTTCAGCGGTGGCGACCTCGGCGGTGGCGACTTCGGCGGCGGCGAATACGCCGGGGACGGGACGTGGAACGACGAATCCGATTGGGACCTCGCCGATTTCGTCACCGGCGACGACGAAGGCCTGGCCGAGAAGCTGCCGGTGGTGGCCATCGTCGGCCGGCCTAATGTGGGCAAGTCGACCCTGGTGAACCGCATTCTCGGGCGCCGCGAGGCCGTCGTCGAGGATGTGCCGGGTGTGACGCGCGACCGGGTCTCGTACCCGGCGATGTGGACCGGCCAGCGGTTCACCGTGATGGACACCGGCGGGTGGGAGCCCGACGCGAAGGGTCTGCAGCAGTCGGTGGCCGCGCAGGCCGAGTACGCGATGCGGACCGCCGACGCGATCGTCGTCGTCGTCGATGCGACGGTCGGCGCCACCGCGACCGACGAGGCCGTGGCGCGCGTGCTGCGCCGGTCGAAGACGCCGGTGCTGCTGGCGGCCAACAAGGTCGACAGCGAGCGCGTCGAGTCCGATGCGGCGGCGCTGTGGTCGCTCGGCCTGGGGGAGCCGCACCCGATCTCCGCGGCGCACGGCCGCGGGACCGCGGAGCTGCTGGACGAGATCCTCAAGATCCTCCCGGAGACCCCGCGCGAGCGCTTCGTGGCCGGCGGACCGCGCCGCGTCGCCCTGGTGGGCAAGCCGAACGTCGGCAAGAGTTCGCTGCTGAATCGTCTTGCCGGAGAAGAGCGTTCGGTGGTCAACGACATCGCCGGCACCACCGTCGACCCGGTGGACGAGGTGATCGAGCTGGACGGCAAGCCGTGGCAGTTCGTCGACACCGCCGGGTTGCGCCGCAAGGTGCGCACCGCCACCGGGCACGAGTACTACGCGTCGTTGCGGACGCGGGCGGCGCTGGAATCCGCCGAGCTGGCTCTGCTGTTGATCGACGCGAGTCAGCCGATCACCGAGCAGGACCTGCGGGTGCTGTCGATGATCATCGACAGCGGGCGGGCGCTGGTGGTCGTCTTCAACAAGTGGGATCTGGTGGACGAGGACCGCCGCTACGACCTCGACAAGGAGATCGACCGCGAGCTGGCGCGGGTGCCGTGGGCGCGACGCGTCAACATCTCGGCGACGACCGGTCGCGCGGTGCAGAAGCTGGTGCCCGCCATGGAGCAGGCGCTCGCTTCCTGGGACACCCGCGTCTCGACGGGCAAGCTGAACAACTGGCTCAAGGAGGTGATCGCCGCGACGCCGCCGCCGGTGCGCGGTGGTCGTCAGCCGCGGGTCATGTTCGCCACCCAGGCGGCGACTCGGCCGCCGACCTTCGTGCTGTTCACGACCGGATTCCTGGAGGCCGGCTACCGGCGTTTCCTGGAGCGCCGGCTGCGCGAGGAGTTCGGCTTCGAGGGCTCGCCGGTGCGCGTCAACGTACGCGTGCGGGACAAGCGCGACAAGCGCAAGTGACCTGGCCTCAGCGACCCGGCTGCCCGTCTGGAACATGGCGCTGCGGCCGGGTCGCTGTGCTGTGACATACTTCGCGGCATGGACGTGGGTTTCTTCATCATCGGGATCATCCTGTGGGGCATGATCATCGGCGCTATCGCTCAGTGGGTGCTGGGCGTGGCCAAGCCGTCGAACATCAACTGGGGCATGGCGCTGGCCGCCGGTGTGCTGGGCTCGTTCGTGGGCGGCACACTGGGCAGCCTGATCGCCGGGGAGGGCTTCCACTTCCGGCCGAGTGGCGTGATCGGCTCGCTCATCGGCGCCTTCATCGTGACCGGAATCTGGGTCTGGATCGACCGCCGCAAGGCCGATTCGTGAACCGCTGAGGCGGTGCGCTAAGGTAGTGCTCGCTCCTCAATGAGGGGCGCTCCCGCAAGGGAAAACGGGCTGTGGCGCAGTTTGGTAGCGCACTTGACTGGGGGTCAAGTGGTCGCAGGTTCAAATCCTGTCAGCC
>CAZEOP010000291.1:0-3479 GCA_964513715.1 uncultured Gordonia sp. | reverse complement strand
GGAAGTGCTGACCACCGAGTGGGCGGCCGCCATCGACGGCGATCCCAACCTGGACGCGGTGGACCTCAGTCCGCAGTTGCAGCGGGTGCTGACGCTGTATGCGTCCGGCGGCACGGCGATCAGCGTCGGTGAAGAACTCGGTGTCGCACCGGACACCGTCAACGAGTACCTCAAGCGGATTCGGCAGAAGTACGCCGACGCCGGCCGGCCCACGCGCACCAAGCTCGACCTGTTCAAGCGTGCCGTGGAGGACGGCTGGCTGCCGATGCCGCAACGCTCGCGACCGGAATGACCCATGCCCGCTAGGGCGACGGCCTTTCGCCCGCCGATCGTGCGGCGCCAGTCCGAGGAGGTGCGGGTTCTCGCGGGTCTGGCCCGCTTCGCCGGTGCCGGGTACATCGCCTTCCCGGTGATCTTCGGGCGGCAGATCTGGGCGCTGCGCGAGTTCGGAGCGATCACGGCGATCGCCGTGCTGATGCTGATACTCGCCCCCGGAATCGCCCTGCGGGCGAGCGCGGCGGTGCGCGGCGGATATCGCTGGGTGCCACTGCTGTCGATCCTGTGCCTGCTCGGCTTCGTCGCCGGCGTGGGTATCTGGGTGGCGGCTGTCCATGCGGGAGCCTCGGCGCCCCCGGCGATCTGGTTGATCGGGGTCGGCTCGCTCCCGGCGCTGGCGCTGGCGCAGTGGCGATCGATCGGCGAGGGGCTCGCGGCCCTGGCGGGGTGCCAGGTGCTCGCCGCGTACACGATCGACCTGGCCGAGCGCCTCGGCCCGGCGTCCATGGCCGTCGACGCGGTGTTCACCGTGGTCTTCGTCAGCGTCTTCGTCGTCCTGACGCACCAGGTGGTGGTCGCCGGCCGGGTGATCGACGAATCGGCGGAGGCGGTGATCGGCGAAGCCACCGAGACCGCTCGGCGCCTGGAGTTCGCGCGCGTCAACGCGCTGATCCACGACCGGGTGCTCGCCACCCTGCTGGCAGTCGAACCGGGGCCGGCCGACGATCGGCTGGCCGCGCAGGCGCGCGAGGCGCTCGACGAGTTGGCCGCCCTCGAATCCGGCGCCACCGCCGAGAGCTTCAGCGGCGACGAGCTGCTGGCGCAACTGCGCACGGCGGTGCGTCTGTGGGATGGGGATGTCCCGATCCTGGTTCACTCCGCCGCCTGCGCCGATGCCGCGGAGTGTCGGTATCCGCGGCAGGTGTGCAGTGCGCTGTGCGCCGCCGTGGGCGAGGCGGTGCGCAACAGTCTGCGCCACGCCGGCTGCGGAGCCGAATGTCTGGTGCTGGTGCACCTGCAGCCGCACGCGCTGCGGCTGACCGTCATGGACGACGGCCCCGGCTTCGATCCCGATGCCGTGCCGGCCGACCGACTGGGCCTGCAGTACAGCATCCGGGGCCGACTGGAGGCCTTGGCGGGCGGCAGCGTCCACATCGACAGCGAACCCGGTGCCGGCACCGCCGTCCATCTCGACTGGGAGCGGGTGCCGTGACCGAGGTGAATCCGGGCGGCCCCCCGATGCGGCGCACCGATCTGGGCGATCTCCTCGGACCGCGCGGCGGCTGGGCGGCCGTTTCGGCGGCCGGGATCGGCGTCCTCTACCTGATGCTGGGGCTGCTCTCCGCCGGCGTCGGCGACTATCCGCTGTATGTGGCGGCGTTCATCGCCATGGGCATCGCGGCGGCGGCCCTGCTGATCGAGCCCGGCGACCCGCTCAGCATGCGGGCCACGATCATCGCGGGGGCCGGTACGGCCGCCGGGCTGTCGGCCGTCGCCTGGGCGGTGGAACCGGACGGCCGGCAGCCCGCCCTGATGGCCGGTGGCGCCGGTGCGATGATCCTGGCGTTCCTGTGCATCCGCGGTCGTACCTTCGCGGCGTGGCTCAGCTTCGCGATCTGTCTGCTCGCCGGCGCCGCGGCCTGGTGGGCGCGCGGCGGTCTACCCGGCACGCAGGCGGGCGTGCAGTCGGCCGCGGGCGTGCTGGTGATGGCCACGGTCTTTGCGCAGACCATCCGGCCCCGGGCCCGGCGCCTGCTCGCGGCCCGCTATCAGCGGTTGCGGCTGGAGGCCGAACGGGACACCCGGGCCGCGGTCTGGCGCCTGCGTCGCGACCAGCTGGCGCGCCTGGACGAGCGGGCCCGGCCGATCCTGCAGGCCGTCGCCGACGGGCAGAGCTTCGACGCCGACCAGGTCCGTGAATGCCGGCTCACCGAGGCGCAGTTGCGCGACCGGATCCGGGCCCCGCACCTGGACGTGCCGGCCCTGGCCGATGCCGCCTGGGCCGCGCGGGCCCGCGGGGTGCGCGTCGTGCTGCTCGACGACCGCCTGGGCGCCGATGACTCGCTACCGGGTCTCGGGCCGGTGCTGGCCGAGTCGGTGCGCGCCATCGAACGGGCGGGCTCGGGCGACGAGGTGATCGTCCGGCTGCTTCCGCCCGGCCGCGACCGGATCGCCACCGTGGCGGTGAGCGGCGCGCAGACCCATCGCTTGACCGAATTCGCCGTTGACGGCGCGATCGTCGTAACGCGTTCGTAATGATCTGGATCACAGCCCGGCGCGCGATGGTGCCCGTGGCGGCGGGCCGCGGGGCCGCGCAGAAGCGGCGCTGAACTGCGATCCGTCGCGGATTCGGCGGGGCCGATGCCCCTCCCGCGTCGCCGCTCCGGAACCGGTGCGCCCCGAATTCTGGGGCTTTCGTGCCGCTCACAGGAGATTCTAATCTGACAACGTCATATACGGTGAACCCTTCGCGGTGCACCGCGGTGTGCAGTGTGAACAGCTGTCCGGTGGGGGGCGGTCGGCGCAGATACGGGAGAAGGCGAACAGAATGACGGCGATGATTTCCGGTGCGGCGGCATTTCCCTTCTCGGTGGACGCCACGCGCGGCCGGGCTCTCCCGGGCGGGCGTCAGCTCGCTCCCGTTGCCGACCTCGCCGCCATCACCGAACTCGACGTCTTCCCGGTGTCCGAGGACTCGGGCGATCGCCCGGCGTTGTCGGGTCGTGAGATCGAGGTGATGCTCGCCTGGCTGGCCGCCGACTCCAAGGAGGAGGCCGCGACGCGACTGTTCATCTCGGCATCCACGGTGAGCACGCACGTCTCCCGGATCCGGGCCAAGTACGCCGCCGCCGGGCGCCCCGCGCCGACCAAGGCGCATCTGCTGGCTCGCGCACTTCAGGACGGATACACCTCGCTCAGCGAATGGTGAGCGGTCTCGACAGCGCTCGATCCGAGTCGGCTGCGCTCGATCCACGTCGGCTGTGCCCGATCTGAGTCGTCTGCACTCGACCTGAGCCCGCTGCGCCCGATCCGTGTCGACGGCGCGCCGACAACGGGGCGTGGATTCGGCCGGATTTGGTTCTGGCCTGCGTGAACACATACACTAGGGCGGTTGCCTGCGGTGCTCGCACCGCGAATCGGCTCGCGAACCCACTGGTGTTGTGCTCCCCGCGGAGAAGAACCCAGGCAGGCGCGTGTTCCGG
>CAZEOP010000290.1:0-3485 GCA_964513715.1 uncultured Gordonia sp. | reverse complement strand
GACTCGATGCGCAACGCCATCGACGAGACCGAGCGGCGCCGCGCCAAGCAGATCGCCTACAACGAGGCCAAGGGGGTGGACCCGCAGCCGTTGCGCAAGAAGATCAACGACATCCTCGACCAGGTGTACGCCGAGGCGGAGGACACCGTCGAGATCGGCGGTTCCGGCCGGAATGCGAGCCGCGGGCGCCGGGCACCCGGCGAGGGCGGCAAAGCGATCAGCGCGGGCGTCTACGAGCAGCGCGACACCTCGGCCATGCCGCGCGCCGAGCTGGCCGATCTGGTGCAGGAACTGACCGATCAGATGATGACGGCGGCCCGCGATCTGCAGTTCGAATTGGCCGCCCGGCTGCGCGACGAGATCGCCGATCTGAAGAAGGAACTGCGCGGGATGGACGCCGCGGGAATCAAGTAACCGCGCGCGGCGACGCCGGCAAGGTAAAGTTCGGTGCGCACTGTGCCGGTCGGATGGGCCGATCGAGAACACTCCGGAGGTTGAACTGAGCATGGCCGATTACCAGACCGTCGTCGTCGGTACCGACGGATCCGAGTCCTCCCTGCACGCCGTCTCGCGCGCGGGTGCGATCGCCGGCGAGAACGCCACCCTCGTCATCGCGTGCGCCTACTTCCCGAACGACGGCCGCTCGGCCAGCGCCGCCGGCGACGCGCTCGGCGCCGATGCCTACCAGGTCATGGGCAGCTCGCCCACCGAGGAGATCCTGCGCACCGCGCGCGAGCGCGCCACCACGGCCGGTGCGACCACCGTCCAGACCCGCTCGGTCAAGGGCGCCCCGGTCGACGCGCTGCTGCAGCTGGTCACCGATGTGCAGGCCGATCTGCTGGTGGTGGGCAACAAGGGCCTCAACTCCATCGCCGGCCGCCTCCTCGGCTCGGTGCCGGCCGACGTCGCGCGCAAGGCCGCCTGCGACGTGCTGATCGTCCACACCACCTAGAACTCGGTCCGGCTTCCGCCGGCGATGTCTCGTTGTGGCCCGCTCGGCCGAGCGAGCCACAACGAAATCTGTGCGCGGTACCCACCAGACAGGCCCGCCAGACAGGCGGGTACCGGCTCAGCGCGCGGGCAGATCGGCCAGCGCGGCGGGCAGCGGTGCGGAGTGCACCACGACCAGCCGCTGGGTGGCCCGGGTCAGTGCGACGTACAGGTCGCTGAGACCGCGCGACGACGCCTCGATCAGTTCGGCCGGCTCCACGACGACCACATTGTCGAACTCCAGGCCCTTCGCGGCGGTCAGCGGCAGCACGCGCACGCCGTCGGGCACGGGCCGACCGGCGGCCTCGGCGGCGCGGGTGCCGGGCAGCAGGACGGCCGTGAGTCCGGGCCAGCCGGCGTCGCGCACCGTCGCCAGCGCGGTCTCGAGCTCCGCACCGGGGGCCGAGGCCACGGCATAGGGCTCGATCCCGTTGCTGCGCAACGAATCCGGTGGCGTCTGCGTCGAATCGATCTGGGCCAGCAGGCGATTGGCGTACCCGGTGATCTCGGCCGGGGTCCGATAATTGACGGTCAGCTCGCGCAGTCGCCAGCGCTGCGCCACATACGGCGCGAAGACCCGGCTCCACGAGGTGGTGCCCGCCGGATCGCCGGTCTGCGCGGTGTCACCGATGATCGTCATCCACCGGTTCGGGATCCGCCGCATCAGCATCCGCCAGGCCATCGTCGACAGCTCCTGGGCCTCGTCGACGATGACGTGACCGAAGGTCCAGGTGCGGTCCTCGTAGGCGCGTTCGGCGGTGGTGCGGTGTTCGGCCACCTCCTGGCGTTGCGCGAGCTGCTCGGCGTCGATCAGGTCGTAGGCCATCAGCAGCTCGGGATCCATCTCGTCCTCGAGGTCCTGCGGCGCCGATCCGGTCAGGATGTCCAGGGCGTCCTGCGCCTCGGCGATGCGGCGCCGCCACTGCGCACGCTGCTCGCGTTCGGCCTCGTCGGTGCGATAGCCGATGAGCTCGGCGAGTTCGTCGAGCAACGGCACATCGGCGGGCGAGAAGTCGGCGTCGTCGGGCAGCGGCCGCGCCGGCCGCTGCAGCTCGGTGCGCTCGGCGTCGGACCAGCCGCGCGTCGCCCGGCGCCGGAAACCGCTGTCGGACAGCAGATCCCGGAGCAGCGCCTGCGGGGTCAAGGTGGGCCAGAACTGCAGCAGGGTGCGCACGATGTGCTCGTCGGACCGCAGTTCGTCGCGGATGTCCTCCAGATCGCCGGCGGTCAGCAGCTGCGAGCCGTCCAACGTCGACGGTCCGAGGCGCCGGGCGTGCCGGGCGGCCAGTTCGTCGAGCGCCGCCCGCAGGAAGGTGCGCTGGGCCAGATTGTGCGGTCGGCGCGTCGACCGGGCAGCGGTGCGCGCCGCCTTGATCACGTCGGCGTCCACCTCCAGCCGGTAGCCGTCGAAGTGGACGGACAGGCCCTGCGGCGGCAGGCTCTCGGTGGCCCGCACCGCGGCCCGCAGCACCGGCAACATGCGCTCGGCATCGCCCTTGAGCTCGGTCGCCCGGCGGCTCTCGCTTCCGCCGGCGACCACACCGGGGAACAGATTGCCGACGGTGGACAGCAGCACACCGGTCTCGCCCAGTGAGGGCAGCACCTGCGCGATGTAGTCCAGGAAGGTCTCGTTGGGGCCGATGATCAGCACGCCGCTGCGCGAGAGCGTCTCGCGGTGGGTGTAGAGCAGGTAGGCGGCACGGTGCAGGGCGACGGCGGTCTTGCCGGTGCCGGGTCCGCCCTGGACCACCAGGACACCGCGGTGCGGGTGCCGGATGATCTCGTCCTGTTCGCGCTGGATGGTCTCGACGATGTCGGTCATCTCGCCGGTGCGCGCGGCGTTCAGCGCGGCGACCAGCGCCGTCTCGTTGACCACCGAGGCGTGCAGGTCGTCGTCGCCGGTGATCTCGCCGGACAGCAGGTTCTCATCGGAGATGCTGCGCACCTGCCGGGTTCGGGTGCGCAGGTGGCGGCGGCGCCGCACCCCCTCGGGGGAGGCGGGGGTGGCCAGGTAGAAGGGCCGGGCCAGCGGAGCGCGCCAGTCCAGCAGCAGGGTGGTCACCTGGTCGTCGTCCAGGATGCCCATCCGGCCGATCCGGCGGGGTGCGTCCGGCTCGTCCGGGTCGTCGGCGGCAACCGGGTCGGCCGCTGCGGCGTCGGGATCCATGTCGAGGCGACCGAAGTACAGATTGTGCTCGGCGGCGTCGATGCGGGTGAGCATCTGTGAGTAGTGCCGCTCATACGATTCGCGCTCGGACAGCGCCTGCGGGGTCCCGGCCGACTCCAGCAGTGTCTCGGACAGCCGGCGCCGGGCGGTGGCGCGCATGCGATCGAGCCGGGCGTAAACGGCGTCCAGATGGGCCTGTTCGTCGGCGAGGCGCGGATCGGGGTTCACAGTCGCTCCAGTGTACTGATCTCCCGCACCCGGCGACGCCGCCGACGGTCGGCCCCGCGACCGCCGGCGCCCGGGCCCCGGACCCAGCCCTCCCGGACCC
>CAZEOP010000289.1:0-3491 GCA_964513715.1 uncultured Gordonia sp. | reverse complement strand
GAGAGGGCGGCGTCCTAGGCCGCTAGACGACGGGGCCCTAGGAATGCTCACCTGGGTGAGCTATTCAGTTGTGACGCACACGGGTGGCCCGTGCGTGTCTCGCTGGGGTACCAGGACTCGAACCTAGAATGGCTGAACCAGAATCAGCTGTGTTGCCAATTACACCATACCCCAAGGGTCTTCCGGCTCTCGGCGGCGAGTTCCCGGGGGATCTTGCGGCGTCGTTCCGAACCGGAGAGAAGATTACCAAGACCCTCCCCCCTAACTGCAAATCGGCTGGTCAGACCGGGTGAATCGGGGTCTCGACTGCGCTCGACCAGCGAGAAACTACACGCAACTAGCGAGGGACCACGCTCGGCCAGCGAGGGACTGCGCTCGGCAAGCGAGGGACTGCGCTCGGCAAGCGACGGACCGCGCCCGACAGGCGAGGAATCGCACGCGACCAGCTAGGGAGCGACGCCACCAGCGAGAGAACGAGCTCGACCAACGAGGGCCCCCGCGCGACAAGCGAGGGCCTCCACTCAGCCCGCTGCCCCGCTGGTCGAGCGGAGTCGAGACCCGGCCACTCCCCTACGCGCCGGCGGCGACTGCGCGGGCCTGCGCCAGCCTGCGCAGCGAGGTCTCCCGGCCGAGGATCTCCATGGACTCGAACAGCGGCGGACTCACCGCAGCGCCGGTGACGCCGACGCGCACCGGACCGTAGGCCTTGCGCGGCTTCAGCTCCAGGCCGTCGATCAGAGCGGCCTGCAGGGCCTCCTCCAGGGCGGGAGTGGTCCACTCCCCGACGCCCTCGCAGGCGGCGATCGCGGCGTCCAGAACGGGCACCGCGTCGGCGCCGAGGTTCTTCGCGGCCGACTTCTCGTCGAAGCCGAAGTCGTCGTCGGCGACGTAGGCGAACTTGATCAGGTTCCAGGCATCGCCGAGCACCTGCACGCGGGTCTGCACCAGGTCGGCCAGCGGACGGAAGACGGCCTCGTCGACCGGCTCGCTCAGCTGGCCGTGCGCCACCAGGTAGGCGCGCAACCGGGCGGCGAACTCCTCCGGCGCCAGCCGGCGGATGTGCTCGGCGTTGATCGCATCCGCCTTCTTCTGATCGAAGCGCGCGGGCGCCGACTTCACGTCGCGCACGTCGAAGGCCGCGGTCATCTGATCGAGGGTGAAGATCTCGTCCTCGGTGGGCCCGTTCCAGCCCAGCAGCGCCAGGTAGTTGAGCATGCCCTCGGGCAGGAAACCGCGGTCGCGGTGCAGGAAGAGGTTCGACTCCGGGTCGCGCTTGGACAGCTTCTTGTTGCCCTCGCCGGTGACGAACGGCAGGTGCGCGAACGCCGGGACGCCGTCGGCGATGCCCAGCTCGGTGAGCGCGCGGTACAGCGCGATCTGCCGCGGCGTGGACGAGAGCAGATCCTCGCCGCGCAACACATGGGTGATCTTCATCATGGCGTCGTCCACCGGATTGACCAGTGTGTACAGCGGATCGCCGGAGGCGCGAGTCAGCGCGAAATCCGGGACCGCACCGGCCTTAATGGTGGTGGTGCCGCGCACCAGGTCGTCCCAGGAGATGTCCTCGTCGGGCATCCGTAGCCGGATCACCGGTGCCCGGCCCTGCGCGCGGAACTCGGCGCGCTGGGCGTCGGTCAGGTCGCGATCGAAGTTGTCGTAGCCGAGTTTCGGATCCCGGCCGGCCGCTTTGTGCCGGGCCTCGACTTCTTCGGGCGTGGAGAAGGCCTCGTAGGCGTACCCGCCCTCGAGTAGCCGGGCGACGACGTCCAGATGCAGTTGCTTGCGCTCGGACTGCCGGTACGGCCCGTACGGGCCGCCCACCTCGGGTCCCTCGTCCCAGTTCAGGCCGAGCCAGCGCAGGGCGTCGAGGATGGCCGCATAGCTCTCCTCGCTGTCGCGCGCGGCGTCGGTGTCCTCGATGCGGAAGACGAAGGTGCCCCCGTCGTGGCGGGCCTGCGCGAAGTTGAACAGCGCGGTCCGGGCCAGGCCGACGTGCGGGGTACCGGTGGGCGAAGGGCAGAAACGAACACGGACACTCATGCAGGTCAGCGTAGTCGGTGCCGATCCCGGGCCCGCGGGGCGGATCGGCCCCGCACGGCCGTCTCCACCGTCGGTGCGACGGCGCTCAGGCGACGCTGCGCAGGAAACCGATCAGCACCTCGTTGACCGCGTCCGGGCGCTCCAGGTAGCCGAAGTGGCCGGTGCGCTCGATCTCCTCGTAGCGCGCACCCGGGATGGCCTCGGCCACCTCGCGGGCCAACTGCACCGGCAGGGTCCGATCATCGGCGAAGCCGACCACCAGCGCCGGCCGGTCGATGGCCCGGTAGGCGGCGAGCCGGTCGGCTTCGCGCTCGTGCAGCGAGAGCTGCGCGCGGACCCCGGCACTGCGCTGCGGGCCGCCGAAACCGATGATGTCGAGCCAGTCCCGGGCGTCGCGATCGTTGGCCAGCGTGTGCGGCGAGAGATTCATATGGGCGGTCACTGCGGCGTAGTACTCGGTCGGCAGTTCGATGCCCCGATCGTAGAGCGCGCGTTCACCGTGCGAGAAGGCCTCGAGCATGGGCGTCGAACGCCCGTAGGTGGCGAGCATCGCCACGCCGCGCACCAGGTCCGGGCGCGCCAGTACCAGTTCCTGGGTGATCCGCGCGCCCAGCGACGTACCGACCACCAGCGCCGGGCCCGCACCGAGGTGTTCGATCAGCGCGGCCGTGTCGGCCACCATGTCGGCCATCGCGAAACCCTCGGCGCATTCGCTGGACGGCGCGATGCCGCGGTTGTCGAAGGTGACGACGCGGAAGCCGGCCTTGAGCAGCGCGGGCTGCTGATGCGCGTGCCAGACGCGGCCCGGGCTACCGGTGCCCATCACCATCACCACCAGCGGGCCCTGGCCGACATCGGTGTAGGAGAGCGTGATGCCGTTGCACACCGCCGTCTTCGGCTGCGCGAGGCCGGGCCGGGTCACTTGTCGACCACCGGGTTCGTCAGCGTCCCGATGCCCTGAACGGTCACCGAGACCTCCTGACCGGCCACCATCGGGCCGATTCCGGCGGGCGTGCCGGTGAGGATCACATCACCCGGCATCAGCGTCATCACCCGGGACACCCATTCGACGATGTCGCCGACGGTGTGGATCATCTGGGAGGTGCGCGCAGACTGCTTCACCTCGCCGTCGAGCGAGGTGGAGATCGCCAAGTCCGACGGGTCGAGCGCCGTCTCGATCCACGGCCCGAGCGGGCAGAAGGTGTCGTAGCCCTTGGCGCGCGTCCACTGGCCGTCGTGGGCCTGCTGATCGCGCGCGGTCACGTCGTTGGCGACGGTGTAGCCGAGGATCACGCCGGCGGCCTGCGCGGCCCTGACGTCCTTGCACGGGCGGCCGATGACGACGGCGAGCTCGCCCTCGTAGTCGACGCGCTCGGCGCTCGGCGGCCGGACGATGGGCACGCCCGGGCCGATGATCGCGGTGTTCGGCTTGAGGAAGATCACCGGATCCT
>CAZEOP010000288.1:0-3530 GCA_964513715.1 uncultured Gordonia sp. | reverse complement strand
GAGGCCTCGTGGACCACCATGTACGGCGAGAAGGTGCCCAGCAGGGTCATCGGGTACACCGGCTGGCCGTCCGCGGTGTGGATGCGGAAGGTGTTGTCGGAGACGGCCTCACCCTGCAGCAGCATCGCGCCCATGTCGCACAGGTTGGCGATGCCCTCCTTGCACGGCGGGCACTTGCCGCACGACGGGATGAAGCTGAGCACCACATGGTCGCCCACCTCGAAGTCGGTGACGCCCTCGCCGACCTGCTCCACCACGCCGGCGCCCTCGTGGCCGCCGAGAATCGGGAAACCGGCCATCGGGATGCCGCCGGTCATCAGGTGATGATCGGAGTGGCACATGCCGGCGGCTTCCATCCGGATCTTGATCTCGTGCGCCTTCGGGTCACCGATCTCGATCTCTTCGATCTGCCACGGCTTGTTCAGTTCCCGCAGAATTGCGCCCTTAGTCTTCAACTTCCGACCTCACTCGAATCTGATGGTGCCCCGGGCGTTCCCGGCGGCGGATGCGGCGGCGCGCGGTAACCGCGCCCTCAACGTGAGCGTAGTCACCGCGCGCCAGAAATGGAACACGTTCTAGTCGGCGAGTTCAGTCCGCCAGACCCGCGTCCTTGCCACCGAACTCGTCGCGCAGCTTCGGCTTGACGACCTTGCCGCCGGCGTTGCGCGGCAACTCGTCCACGATCACCAGGTCCTTCGGATGCTTGAATCGCGCCAGATGCTCGTTCAGGTACGGCTCCAGCTCCGCCAGGGTCAGCGCCTCGACGCCCTCGGCGAGGACGACGACGGCCACCGGGATCTCGCCCCATTTGTCGTGCGGGCGGCCGATGATCGCGGCCTCGAGGATCTTCGGGTGGCTGAACAGGGCATTCTCCACCTCGGCGCAGTAGATGTTCTCGCCGCCGGAGATGATCATGTCCTTGGCGCGGTCGACCACATAGAGGAAGCCCTCGTCGTCCTGGCGCACCAGGTCGCCGGAGTGGAACCAGCCGCCGCGGAAGGCCTCGGCGGTGCCGTCGGGGTTCTGCCAGTAGCCGACCATCAGGTTGGGCCCGCGGTAGACGATCTCGCCGACCTCGCCGCGGGGCACGTCTTCGCCGAGCGGGTCGACGATGCGCGCGGTCACCGCCGGCACCACCTTGCCGATAGAGCCGATCTTGCGCAGCGCGTCCTTGCCTTCCAGCACGCAGGTGATCGGCGACATCTCGGTCTGGCCGAAGACCGCCACGTTGAGCGCATCCGGGAAGGTCTCGCTCATCGCGGTGAGCACCGAGTCGGACGCCGGTGCCGCACCCCAGGAGATCACCCGCAGTTTCAGCGCGCGCGGCTTGGCCTGCTGCGCGGCGCACACCGCCTGCCACTGCGCGGGCACCAGGAAGATCGACGTGGTGCCCTCGGCCTCCATGAGGTCGAGCAGGGCGTTCGGGTCGAAGGCGCCGAGCGGGTGGATCAGCGAGAGCGCGCCCACCTGAAACAGCGGGGCCATCGCGCCGAGGCCCGCGATGTGGAACATCGGCGCGACGCACGAGCCGACTTCGTCCGGAATGGTGTTGAGCGCCTGGATGGTGGTGAGCGCCTGCGACTGCATGTTCTGGTGGGTCAGCATGGCGCCCTTGGGCTTGCCCGTGGTGCCCGAGGTGTACATGATCAGCGCGACGGTCTCCTCCGGGATGTCGAGCTCCGGGAGATCCGAGCCGTCCTCGGCGACCAGATCCTCGTACTTCAGCTGATTCTCGCCCGTGGTGTCACCGACCACGATCACATTGTCGATCGCCCCGGTCATGCCGGCCACGGCATCGGCCAGCGGCGCGAGCAGCGACTCGGTGACGATCGTCGTGGCCCCCGAATCCTGCACCAGGAAGCCGATCTCCGGCGGCGCCATGCGGATGTTGACCGGCACCGGGATCGCGCCGAGCAGGTTGGCCGCGAACACCGTCTCCACATACTCCGAGCGGTTCAGCATCACCACGAGGATCCGGTCGCCGAAGCCGATGCCTCGCCGCCGCAGCGCCGCCGCCAGCCGGTGGGTGCGCTCGTCCAGCTCCTTCCAGGTGGTCACCTGCCCCATGAACTTGAGCGCCGGGGCGTCGGGCTTCATCTCCGCGTGCCGGCGCACCTGGTTGTTCCAGTGGTTGCGGCGCGAGCGAGTCGGCTCCGAGTTCAGATCGATGCCAAGGGCGTTGGTCACGAGTTCTCCTCTTTCGGTGTGGGTGTTGTGTTTGCGTTGTGCGGCACCGGATTTCCCCTCCGCGAGTTCTCGAGCTTCCGTCCGCCGATCGAGCCTCTCTCCGCTGATCGAGCGCAGTCGAGATCATCCGCCCGCGAGTTCTCGAGCGTCCCTCCGCCGATCGAGCGTCCCTCTGCCGATCGAGCTTCCCTCCGCTGATCGAGCGCAGTCGAGATCATGCGCCCGCGCCCGACGCGGCGAAGGCCGCGAGCGCCGCCTGGAAGGCCGGCGACTGGAGTAACTGCGTCTGGCCGGCGATCTCACGCTGCACGGCGGCGTCGTACTGGGCCAGGGCGGCACCGTCGAGCGCGGATTTCGTAAGCGCGAGCGCGGCCGGCGAGAAGCCGGACAGCTTGGCCGTGGTGCGGGCTATCACCGCGTTCAGCGCCTCGAGATCCTCCACGGCACCGTTGATCAGCCCGGTTTCGAAAGCCTCTGTGGCCCAAAGCTTTTCGCCGAGCAGCGCCATGGAATTGGCGCGGGCCCGGCCGAGCGAGGCCGCGAACGTGGCACTGGCCGCACCGTCGGGCATCAGCCCGAGTTTCACGAAGCTCAGCAGGAAGTAGCTGCGCGTGGTGGCGTAGATCAGATCGGCGCCGACGGCCAGCGAGGCGCCGATCCCGACGGCCGGTCCGTCGACGGCCGCGATGACGGGCATCGGCAACGCGCGGACCGCGCCCACCAGACGCGAGCCGTTCTCGATGATGGCGCGGGAAGCCGCCTCGTCGAAGCCGCCCGCGACCGCGGCGTCACCGGCCATCCCGGCCACATCCGCACCCGCGCAGAACGCACCGTTCCGGCCGGTCAGGACCACCGCGCGAATCGCCGAGTCGGCGGCCCACTCACGGCACAGATCGATCACCCGGCGCGACGAGAGGCCGTCGAGCGCATTGAGCTGCCCGGGCCGATCGATCTCCAGCCGGGCGACGCCGTCGTCGCCGATTCCGCTCCAGATGCCGTCGACGCACACGAGTTCGGCCATCGATTCCTCTTCGTCCAGGTGGGATGTGAGCCACACCGTAGCACCGAGAGTGAGCCCCGTCATGCACTGAACGTAACAAATTCACGTTCACTGTTTCATGCGGCGGGCCGGCCGCGAGCCGTGCGGCGGAGTTACACCTGCGCCAGATCGGCGACGATCCAGCGATCCCCGTCGCGGGCCAGCGTGATCACCACCCGGCGCTGATACTCCAACCCCTCCTCGCCCGCGGAGGGCAGTTCGGGCGAGGTGATCTTCTGGTCGAGCGCCACCAGCACCTCGGCCTTGTCGGCGCTGATCGACTGCAGTCCGGCCGCCCGCGCGG
>CAZEOP010000287.1:0-3532 GCA_964513715.1 uncultured Gordonia sp. | reverse complement strand
CACCTGCGCACCCAGTCGGACCTGCTGATCCACCGCGAGGAGGGCGTCACCGACGTCCCCGAGGCGGCGATCTACGCCTACCTGGAACTGCACCGCTACTACACCGACCTGCTGGCCGAGCGGCGCAAGAATCTGGGCGAGGACATGGTCTCGGCGCTGATCCAGGCCGAGCTGCCCGACGACGACGGCGAACTGGCCCGGCTCACCGACGACGAGATCATCGGCTTCATGATGCTGATGGTGGTGGCCGGCAACGAGACCACCACCAAGCTGCTGGCCAACGCCGTCTACTGGGGCGCGCGCAACCCGGCGCAGCTCGCGCCGGTCCTGGCCGGTCCCACCGACGAGCTGGTCAGCGACTGGGTGGAGGAGACGCTGCGCTACGACACCTCCTCGCAGATGCTGCTGCGCCGCGTCCTGGAGGACGCCGAATTCGACGGGCGGACGATCCCGGCCGGCCAGCGCGTCCTGCTGCTGGTCGGCTCGGCCAACCGCGACGAGGAGGTCTTCGGTCCGGACGCCGATCAGTTCCGGCTGGGCCGCGACTCGGCGCGCACCATCCTGTCGTTCGGGCTCGGCACCCACTTCTGCCTCGGCGCGCACCTGGCCCGGCTGGAGACCAACCTCGGCCTCGGGCAGATCGCCCGCACTTTGCGTGGCTTCCAGATCGACGAGGCCGGCGCCGAGCGCGTGCACTCGGTCAACGTGCGCGGCTTCGCCCGCCTCCCGATGACGGTGCAGGTGCGCTGATGGCCTTCCTCGCACATCCGGAGCGTCGCCCGGTCTTCGTCGCGGGTGCCTCGTCGGGCATCGGCGCGGCCACCGCCCGCTGGTTCGCCGCGGCCGGTCACCCGGTGGCCCTGGCCGCCCGGCGCATCGAACTGCTCGACGAACTGGCCGGCCGCATCCGCGCCGACGGCGGCGAGGCCGTCGCGGTCCGGATGGACGTGACCGACGACGAATCGGTCACCGCGGCCGTGGACCGGGCCCGCGAGGAGCTCGGCGACCCGGAGATCGTGGTCTCCGGCGCGGGCGACCTGGCGATCGGGCTGTCGTACCAGATCAGCCCGGCCGAGTTCGCGAGCCAGGTCGACATCCACCTCACCGGCTCGTTCCGCGTCTACCGCGCGGTGATCGCCGGAATGATCGATCGCGGCCGGGGCGACTTCGTCTTCATCGGCTCGGACGTGGCCAAGCATCCGCGGCCGTGGTCGTCGTCGTACGTCGCGGCGAAGTCCGGGATCGACGGCCTGGCCGCCACCGCGCAGCTGGAACTGGAGGGCACCGGCGTCCGCGTGGGCGTGGTGCGTCCCGGTCAGACGCTCACCGGCATGGGGATGAACCTCGACCAGGAGCAGACCACCGCCATGCTCAACGACTGGATCAAGTTCGGTCTGGCCCGGCACGGCAACTTCCTGGGCCCCGAGCACCTGGCCCAGGGCATCCACGCGATGGTCACCATGCCGCGCGGCGCACATCTGCGGGAACTCGAGATCGAGGCCGAGGGCGCGATCTCCACGAAAGGAAACCACTGATGCCCACACTCGTCGCCCCCCAGCGCGTCTCCGGGGGAGAAGCCGAACACGGTCACCTCGACGAGATGGCGACCGATCCGATCGGCCTGTTCTGGCGCGTCCGCGAAGAATGCGGCGACGTCGGCAAGTTCCAGCTGGCCGACCGGGAGATCGTGCTGGTCTCCGGTGCCGCCGCCAACGAGGAGTTCTTCCGGGCCCCCGACGAGCTGCTCGACCAGGCCGCCGCCTATCCGTTCATGACGCCGGTCTTCGGCGAGGGCGTGGTCTTCGACACCAGCCCGGAGGAACGCTCCAAGGCGCTGCACAATCAGGCGCTCAAGGGTGCGCACATGAAGCAGCACGCCGTCACCATCCCGAACGAGGTGGAGCGGATGATCGCGGACTGGGGCGACGAGGGCGAGATCGACCTGCTCGAGTGGTTCGGCGAGCTGACGCTGTACACCTCGTCGTCGTGCCTGATCGGCCGCAAGTTCCGGGAGCGGCTGTCCAAGCGGATCTCGGACATCTACCACGACCTGGAGCGCGGCACCGACCCGTACGCCTACGTCGACTACCACGCCGACATCGAGAGCTTCCGCCGCCGTGACGCCGCGCGCGCCGAGCTGGTGGAGTTCATGGGCGGGGTGCTCGAGGACTACGAGGCCAACCCCGCGACGGACAAGGAGGACCGCGATCTGCTCGACGTCCTCGTCTCGCTGAAGAATCCCGACGGCACGCCGATGTTCAGCGCGGACACCGTGACCGGCATGTTCATCTCGATGATGTTCGCCGGGCACCACACCACGCAGGGCACGGCGGCCTGGACGCTGCTGGAACTGCTGCGGCACCCGGAGTTCATGGCCGAGGTGGTCGGCGAGCTCGACGATATTTACGCCGACAAGGGGGAGGGCAAGGCGGAGTACAGCTTCGCGGCGATGCGGCAGATTCCGTTGCTGGAGGCCGGCATCAAGGAGGCGCTGCGGCTGCACCCGCCGCTGATCATCCTGATGCGCCTGGTCCGCGAGGACTTCGAGGTGGAGGGCCACCTGGTGAAGGAGGGCCAGCTGATCGCGGTCTCGCCGGCGGTCAACAACCGGCTGCCCGAGGACTTTCCGGAGGCCGAGAGCTTCGACCCGTACCGGTACATCGACCCGCGCCAGGACGACATCATCAACCGCTGGACGTGGATTCCGTTCGGCGCCGGCCGGCACCGCTGCGTCGGCGCCCAGTTCGCCATGATGCAGCTCAAGGCCATCTTCTCGGTGCTGCTGCAGAACTACGAGTTCGAGCTGGCGCAGGATCCCGACTCGTACCACAACGATCACAGCAAGATGGTGGTCCAGCTGGCGCAGCCGTGCCGCGTCCGCTACCGCCGCCGGCAGCAGGCCTGAGCGGAGGCGAGCCATGCGAATCGAAGTCGACCTGGACCTGTGCCAGGGCCACGGGATGTGCGAGATGGAGGCGCCGGACGTCTTCGTGGCGCACCGCGAACACGTCGAGATCCTCGATCCGGAGCCCGACGAATCGCTGCGCGCCGAAGTCGAGGCCGCGGTCCGCTACTGCCCGACGCAGGCGCTGCGGCTGATCGACGACTGACCGCAGCGCAGCCGAACCCGAACCCACCGATCGACCACCCCGACCCCGACTCCCAAGGAGAAGTGAGACAGCCGTGTCCGCAGACATGACCGCCGCCAGCACCCGCGGCCCGTTCGACCGCGCCGAACTCGAGGAGATGAAGGAGCGCTGGCTCGCCGCGAACCTCGTTGCCGAGGAGGCCGGCGACTGGCGTCCGCTCGCCGACTTCTACACCGCCGACGCCACCTACGGCTGGAACTACGGCCCCGCCAAGGACTTCATGGCCGTCGGCCGCGACGAGATCCGCGAGCTGGCGCTGGGCCAGGAGATGGAGGGGCTGGCCGGCTGGACCTACCCGTACCAGACCTGGGTGATCGACGACCGCACCGGCGACATGATCGGCCTGTGGAAGCAGATCTACGAGGGCACCCGCCCCGACGGCA
>CAZEOP010000286.1:0-3563 GCA_964513715.1 uncultured Gordonia sp. | reverse complement strand
GCATCAAGAACCGCATCGAGCCCCATGCCCCCGTGGACAAGGACCTCTACGAGCTTCCCCCGGAGGAGGCCGCCGACATCCCGCAGGCGCCGACCTCCCTGGAGGCCGCGCTGGAGGCGCTGCGCAACGACCACGAGTTCCTGCTCGAGGGCGACGTGTTCACCGAGGACCTCATCGAGACGTACATCGCCTACAAGTACGAAAACGAAATCGAGCCCGTCCGCCTGCGCCCGACGCCGCAGGAGTTCGAGATGTATTACGACTGCTAGATCGCATTCGGGCGGACGGCGGCCGGCCACGGCTGGTTGACCCGCCCCGCCCGCGCGCACGGCACCGGCCGGCGCATCGCGATCTCGTTCGCGACCATGGTTCTCGCACGGGGACTTGTCGCACGCGAACGGGAATCGGGATGCGCCGGCTTTCGCGCACGTACCGTGGCGGGCATGACCGCACAGTTTCTCGGCGCCGACGAATACTGGGCGTCGATCACGCGCGCTTTCCGGGTCGGCGGCTCGACGGCGAACGTCCTGGGCGGGCCGATGCAGCGCACCGTCGTCCGCCATATCGATGGAATGGCGGGCGCCGGCGTCCTCGAATCGCTCGTCGGTTCCTCAGCGCTCGAACATGTGAAAATGATCGGCCGACGGTGCACCGAAGACGGGCACCCCGAACAGTTTCGGATGACCATCTCTCCGGCGTTCAACACGTGGCGGGTCCGCTATGGGGACGGCACTTCGGATGCCAATCACGGGGCCGATGGTTGGGCGATCGGTTCGGAATCGTCGTCGGCACCGCGCCCCCGCTGGCACCTCGAACACCCGTCGACGCTTGTGTACTTCGAGAAACTGCCCATCTGGGGCGGAGTCGGGCACCGCCCCGGCGACTACCTGCCGAATTACGTGGACGTCCTCTGGACCGAATCGGCGGAGGCCCCACTTCCCGGAAGTGCCCCGCACTGGCAACCGTCCCCCTCACCGGGCGAAATGGCTCGCATCGAGCTGACGTGTCCCGGCGATCCGGACGCCGGCGGCACCGCGATCTTCGATCTCCGCCACCGCCTGTGCCTGATGTACGAGCTTCGGCACCGGGGTGAACGGCAACGGGGGTTCGTGGTGGATGCCCTCCTGATCGGGGACGGGTCCGACTGGTGGGGAGTGCACCGGCGACACCTGGCCGTGACCGGTCGTCGCCGGGTGCCGGGGTGACTCCGGCCGGCTCTGAGCGCCCCCGGTGACCCCGGGGTGGCACCAACCGCCCGGATGGCAATGCCTTTCAGTGATTAAGGGTGTAGTTTCACACTGTCCGACGCGACACCGACTCACGATTGGCAGACAATCACGGCATGCTCAGCCTTCCCGCCGAATCCGGCGCACGGCCGCTCCGCATCCTGCTGCTCACCGACTGCTACGCCCCGACCGTAAACGGCGTGGTCAGGTCGGTGATCGACTTGCGCGAGGGCCTGATCGCAGAGGGACACGACGTCCGGGTGCTCACCTTCGGGGAGAACCTCCGATCGAACTTCGACGACGGCGTGTACCGCCTCGCATCGATTCCCGCCGGCGCGGTGTACCCGCATGCCAGGCTCGGCCGCCCGGCCTGCCCGAAGGTGCGGCGCCACGTGGCCGAGTGGTCGCCGGACGTGGTCCACAGCCACACCGAGTTCCCGGCTTTCCGGTGGGCGCGCGCCATCGCGCGGCGACTCGGGGTGCCCCACGTGCACACGTATCACACGCTGTACGAGGACTACACGCACTACTTCTGCCCCAGCCGCCGCCTGGGCCGGTCGATGATCCGGACGTGGACGCGCGACGTGCTCAACCGCCCCGACCGCGTCATCGCCCCGACCTCCAAGGTCGCCGACGTCCTCCGCGGCTACGGGGTCGGCGCCCCCATCGACGTCATCGGCACTGGCGTGAACCTCGGCCGTTTCCGCCCGACCGGACGCGCCGAGCTGGCGGCGTCCATCGGCCTGGTGCCGGATGTCCCGGTGGTGCTCACCGTCGGCCGCATCGCGGCGGAGAAGAATCTCGCCGAGACGCTCGACTTGCTCGCCCGGATGGCGGACGTGCCGTGGCAGTGGCTCATCGTCGGCGACGGACCTGACGCCCCGCGGCTGCGAACCCTCATCGCCGAGCGCGGCCTGGAATCGCGCGTGCACATGGTCGGCGCCGTGCCCGCTGACGAGGTTCATCGTTTCTATGGCCTCGGCGACGTTTTCACGACGTCGTCGAGAAGCGAAACGCAGGGCCTGACCTGCCTTGAGGCACTGTCGTCGGGACTGCCCGTGATCTGCCCCGATGACGAGGCCTTCCGCGGGGTCGTGGTCGCCGGCTCCAACGGCCATCGCTACGCCTCGGGCGCGGACTTCCTGAACGCGATGACGGCTGTGCTTTGCGACGGCGCGCTGCGAGCATCACTCGCCGCGGGAGCACGCGAAAGCTCACTCGAGTTCGGCCGGGACCGATTCATCGCGTCCGTGACGGAAACGTACCGGCTGGCGATCGATTCCCGCCGCCCGGCAACCGCACTGACCTAGGTGCGGGCCCAGATGTTCGCGCATTCGGTGCAGGAGTCGTCGGCGATGACGCCGGCGCCCTGAAGCTTGGCGTACATCCAGCAGCCGAGGCAGAAGCCGGCGAACGCCTCCAGCCCCACGGCGACGAGGAACACCACGAGAATGCCCGCAGCCGCGCCATGGGCCCCGGCCAGTACCGCGGCGAGCGTCGCCGCGGCGAAAACCACGCCGATCCCCTGCGCGAATCGCTTCGGAGCGGCCGCCGTCAGCTGCGGCTCACCGAACAGCGGGGCGATGACGTGCACCGACAACCGGCCGAACGGCGACAGCTTCGGGCCCGAGATCACGCGCAACACGAAACCGGCGAGCATGAGCGCCCCGAGGATCACCGCCACCCCACCGGCACCCGCCATTCCCGTGACCGCCGCGACGTTCGCCGCCAGCGCCGCCGCGCCCAGCATGAAGACGAGGGCCGCCGTGCAGCGCGCGGCGATGCCGTTGACGGGGTCGGGGAAGGTCAGCAGGTCGCGGACGGTGGAGTGCATGGGGCATTTCTAACACCCCACAGACTTGTCTGTCTATCTTGTCCGTGCCGCCCGCCGGTGGGCCTCTCGATGGAGAACAAGTGCGGCGGGGAAAAATTCACGCATAGATAACGATCCGGCACGTTTCGGTCACGAACCCTTGCGCGGTCGGTGCACCTCGTACACCATTGACCAGAGGAGCAACTTTGCAGCCCGGCGGGCCATCGGACGATGGGCGTCGCCAAGCAAAGTCGCCCGGCTGCATCCCGACCCGCAGCACCCCGACCAACGAGGAGTACGACATGCGCAAGACCACCATCACCCGCACCACCGCCGCCATCTTCGGCGCCACCCTGCTGCTCGGCGCCGCGGCATGCTCGTCGGACGAGGTCAAGGACAACACCGCCCAGGCCACCGACGCCGTCGAGTCCGCCGTGAACGACGCCACCGGCGGCAACGAGGCCTCCGAGGAGACGTCCGCCAAGGAGTCGGCCGCCCAGGACGAGGGCACCGGCGAGGAGGCG
>CAZEOP010000285.1:0-3597 GCA_964513715.1 uncultured Gordonia sp. | reverse complement strand
GGCGCCAAGCAGGGCATCCTCGGCGGCATCAACGCCGTCATCGTCGGCAACTACCTGACCACCCTCGGCCGCCCCGCCGAAGAGGATCTGGACCTGCTCGACGACCTGAGCATGCCGATTAAGGCCCTCAACGACACCCTCTGACCCGACCCTGCCTCCGATTGCGGCTGCCCAACCCACCCCGGATCACGGCTGCCCAACCTGCTCCCTGAGCCGGTGACGAACGCAGTGAGGAGCCGTGTCGAAGGGGGCCCGCCGACCCCGCCCCCGATTGCGGCCACCCAACCCACCGCCGATCGCGGCCACCGAACCCGCTCCCTGAGCCGGTGACGAACGCAGTGAGGAGCCGTGTCGAAGGGGGCTCCCCGAGCCGCGGACGATCGCCGGCGCAGCCGTGTCGAAGGGGCGCCCGGTACCGTCGAGAAGAATGCAAGGAGAGCATGTGATGACCACGGTGCCCGGACCGCTGGAGCCGCCGCTGCGCTACGGCGTCTACACCGGTGTCGAGAGCGAGCTGGAGAGTCCCGCGCAGGTCCCGGCCACCGCGCGCCTGGGTCTGGAGCCGCCGCGTTACTGCGGCCAGTGCGGGCGCCGGATGGTGGTCCAGGTCCGGCCGCACGGCTGGGATGCGCGCTGCTCGCGGCACGGCACGGTCGACTCGTCCGAACTGGGGGAGCGATGACGGCCGGGCGTGCGCCGGGCCGCTTCGACAGGAGGCCGCTGCTCATCCTGCTCGCGATGGTGCTGCTGGGTGCGCTGGCCGGGGTGGCCTGGGCCTTCCTGACGCCCTACGGCACGGTCACGGTGACCGCCGACGGCATCGACTTCCCGCCGGCGCAGAGTGCCCGGCTGTTCGGTGGTGTCCCGGTCTTCGCGCTGCTCGCGGCGATCCTCGGGGTGATCTGCGGGCTCACCGTCTGGCTGGCGCTGCGCGCGATCCGCGGCCTGCCCGGGTTGTTGTACGCGGTACTGCTGGCGGCCTTCTCGTCGTTCGTCGCCCTCGATGTGGCGCTGCGGGTGGGCGCCCGGCGTTTTCCCGACGTCGACGTGCATGCCCCCGGCATCTATCGGGCGGTCGGCGATCTGTGGCTCAGCGGGGCCTCGTGGTCGGGCGTCGCCGCGCCCTGGCTGCTGCTGATCTGCGCGCCGGGAGTGGCGGCGCTGACCTACTTCTTCGTCGTCGCCGGGTCCGATGACGAGGCCATGCTGCGCCCGGCCGAGCGCGCCGCTCTCGCGCAGCGGGAGACGTGGGTGCCGGTCACGGCGGGGGACGAAGAGTGGCGAACTCGTCCGTGACCACCAGGTGGTCGTCGGCGAAGCTGTAGAGCGCCGGCGGCCGTCCGCCCGAGCGGCCGGTCCGGCCGACGGTGCCGGTGGCCACCACCACGCCGCGGCGAGACAGCACGCGCAGCAGATTCGTGGCGTCGACGTGATAGCCCAGTGTCGCCCCGTAGATCTCCGACAGCTCCGACATCGCGAACCGGCTGGGCGCGAGCGCGAAGGCCAGGTTGGTGTACGAGAGCTTCGCGGCCAGCCGGCCCCGGGCCAGCTCGATGATGCCGGCGTGGTCGTAGGCGAGCGGCGGGAGCTGATCGACGTCGAACCAGGCCGCCTGCCGCCCGTCCGGGGCGTCGACCGGATCGGCGGGTACATCGCGCGGAACCAGGCCGAGGTAGGTCGAGGCGATGGTCCGGGTCCCGGGCACCCGATCGGGATCGGACAGCACCGACAGCTGCTCCAGGTGGGCGACGCGGGTCAGCCCGCACTGTTCGGCGAGGTGCCGCTGCGCCGCGGCCGGCAGCGTCTCCCGGGCGCCGACGTCACCGCCGGGCAGCGCCCACGGTGCCGCCGGACCGGGCCGCTGCAGCAGCACCGTGAGCGCGGGTTCGCCGGCCGGATCGTCGCCGGCCAGATCCTGGCCGGCGGGGCGATCACGGACCTGGAAGACCGCGCTGAGCGCCTCGACGGGCACGGGGGAGGACATGGCGTCGAGCATATCGGCGAGGGGGGGCGAACTCGATGGGCCCGGTGTCCGTGCGGATGCGGTGTGCGCGAGGATGTCGGCATGCGACAGACAGTCGGGTTCGCCGTCTTCGGAGCTTTCCTGGCGGTCCTCGCGACCGCACTCTCGGCGGGCGGGGGGAGTTGGTCCGGCACGGGGTACGCCACCGTGCAGATCTGGACCGATGCCTCCGCGGCTTCGAGGCCGGCGCCGTACCTCGTCGCCACGCTGGTCGGTCTGGTACTCGGCGCTCTGTTTGGGGCGACGGCCCGGCTGGCGGGCTTCACCATGACCGGTCCGGCGGGGAATCGAGTGGTGCGCGTCGTCGTCGCCGGGCTGTGCGCCGCGGCGGTCGGGCCGGTGCTCGCCGTCGTCGACGTCAGCGGTGTCCTGATCCCGCTCGGCACTCCCGGGCTCCTTGCCGTGTACGCCGCGTGCGGCCTGGGCTCGTATGTGCTGACCCTGGCCGTCGTCTACGGGGTGCTGCGGGCGGCGAACGACGACCGCGCGGGTCGCACGGTCCGTGTCCTGGCCTGGCTGCTGCCGATCGGCGCGGCCGTCGCCACCGCCGCCGGTGTCGGCGCGGCCTGGCTGCTCGGCTTCACCTACACCGCAGCGACGTGGATCGCGGCCGTCGGCGCCGCGGGCGCAGTGGTCGGCCTCACGCTCGCCGCGGGGCGCGGAATCGCGCTGCGGCGTTGACGCCAGAGACCCGGACAAACTGGCGCCGGGAATGCGCGTGAACGGGGCGGTGTTACGATGACAGGACAGTTTTCGACCATTGGTCGAAAACCCTCCCCGGGGCACAGCCCGCGCCGGGGGAGTAGCAAGGGAGTACAGCCATGACGAGCGTGATCACCCGGACCGAGTCCGACCTGGGCATGCCCGATCCCCGCGTCGGCATTCCGCTGGCCTACGGCGGCGTGGAGCCGAATGAGGAGTGGGCTGCCGAGGTCAAGCGCCTCGCCAAGGCCCGCAACGCCGTGATCCTGGCGCACAACTACCAGGTGCCGGCTATTCAGGACATCGCCGACCACGTCGGCGACTCGCTGGCGCTCTCGCGGATCGCCGCCGAGGTGGACGCCGACGAGATCGTCTTCTGCGGCGTGCACTTCATGGCCGAGACCGCGAAGATCCTCAGCCCGGACAAGCGCGTGCTGATCCCGGACGAGCGGGCCGGCTGCTCGCTGGCCGACTCGATCACCGCCGACGAGCTGCGCGAGTGGAAGGCCGAGTTCCCCGAGGCGATGGTGGTGTCGTATGTCAACACCACCGCCGAGGTGAAGGCGCTGACCGACATCTGCTGCACGTCGTCGAATGCCGTCGACGTGGTCGCGTCCATCGATCCGGCGACGCCGGTGCTGTTCTTGCCCGACCAGTTCCTGGGCGCGCATGTGAAGCGCGAGCTGGGCCGCGACAACATCCACATCTGGGCGGGCGAGTGCCATGTGCACGCCGGCATCAACGGCGACGAGCTGACCGCGCAGAGCGACAGCCACCCGGATGCCGATCTGTTCATCCACCCGGAGTGCGGCTGCGCCACCTCGGCGCTGTACCTGGCCGGTGAGGGCGTGGTGCCGGAGGAGAAGGTGCAC